>NZ_JAHQRJ010000002.1:355039-710079 GCF_019052805.1 Noviherbaspirillum sp. L7-7A | reverse complement strand
CTGCTGATGGACGAGCCGTTCGGCGCGCTCGATGCCCAAACCCGCGAAGTGATGCATGACCTGATCCTGCATGTGCACCGGATCGAGAAGACCACTATCGTCTTCGTGACCCACGATGTCGAGGAAGCGATCTACCTCGGCCAGCGGGTGGTGCTGATGGCGCCGCGCCCCGGCCGCATCGATACCATTTACGACGTGCCGCTGCCGACGCGGCGCGAGCAGGACATGAAGCATGCGCCGGAATTTTTGGGGATGAAGAAGCAGATCCTGGCGCGCATCCGCGACACCTCCGGCATGGCCACCGACGGCGACCTGCTGGAGCGTCTAAATCTGCAAGCTGCAGCCTGAACAACGAGGGAGACCCATCCTATGCAAACCACTTTCTCCACCCTGCCGGCACTGGCCCGCGCGGCCGTGCCGGCGCATTCCACGCCCTACTCGCCCGAGCTGCTGCTATGGGAAGAAATCATGCCGGGCGGCGCCCACTGGTCGGGGCTGGTCCGACGCGGCAACACCTTGCGCATCACCGACCTGCATGGCGGCGCTAACCTGTCGGCGCTGTTCTACAACTTCGAGGAACGCAGCGAGCGCTACAACATGCCCGATACCCTGAAGGCGCAGCATACCGCGATGCTGACCCGCGGCCATGTGCTCTATTCCGACATGGGCCGGGTGCTGTGCGCGATTGCCGACGATACCTGTGGCTGGCATGACACGGTCTGCGGCATGTCCGACGCGGCCCTGGTGGAACGGTGCTTTGGCGTGGCGCGTTACCAGGAGCACCGCAACGCGATGTTCCGCAATGGCGAGGACGGCTGCCTGATTGAACTGGGCAAATGGGGCATGGGCAAGCGCGACCTGGTGGCCAATGCCAACTTCTTTTCCAAGGTGGTGGCGGATGCCGATGGCGCGCTGCGCTTCGACACGGCGCACCGCCGCGAAGGCCAGTACATCGACCTGCGCTTCGAGATGAATGTGCTGGTAGTGCTGTCGGCCTGCCAGCATCCGCTGGACCCGGCGACCCGCTACGACCCCAAGCCGGTGCGGCTGTCCTGCTGGCGCTCCGGCACAGCCGGCCAGGACGATGCCTGTCGCAATGCCTGCCCGGAGAACCAGCGTGGGTACATCAACACGGAGCGGTACTTTTTGTAGGGTGCAATACCCGAAGGGCACTGCACCGTGGACCGTAGCACGGCAGGTAAAGCGGGCCAGGCCACGAGCGACGATCGAAGGCGCCAGGCCTGAACAACGATGAACGAAGGGAAAACAAGCATGCAAGCCACACTGACTGAAAGCACCCTGGACCCGGCACTGGCCGCGGCCGACATGATCCACCCGGCCGGCGAACCCTGGCTGATGGAACTCAAGGCCGGCCAGGTGCTGCGCATCGTCGACCTCGAAGGCAACCAGGCGGTCGACACCATCTTCTACAGCGCGGCAGATCCATCCGAGCGCTACAGTCTTACCCGTACCATCGCGGCAGGGGGCAGGCTGTACCTCGGCGCCGGCTCGACGCTGATGTCCTCCGCCGGCCGGTCCATGCTGACCATCACCGCTGACACCTGCGGCCGCCACGACACCCTGGGCGGCGCCTGCGCCTCCGAGAGCAATACGGTGCGCTACGCCATCGAGAAGCGCTTCATGCACAGTTGCCGCGACAATTACCTGCTGGCGCTGGGCCATGACGAGCGCGGCCTGGACAAGCGCGACGTGGTCTCCAACATCAACTTTTTCATGAACGTGCCGGTGACGCCGGAAGGCCGCCTGACCTTCGAGGACGGCATTTCCGCGCCCGGCAAGTATGTCGAGATGCGCGCCGAGATGGACCTGCTGGTGCTGGTGTCCAACTGCCCGCAGCTCAACAATCCGTGCAACGGCTACAACCCGACCGCGGTGCGCTATCTAATCTGGAACCCGCTGCCAGCCTGAACCCAAGCCCCCGCCGGCACCGGCGCGCGGGACGACCCGCGACGCCCCGTAACACCGCGGGACGACCCGCAACGATACACAGAGTCCACCATGCCAGCCAAAGTCCTGATCGCCAACCGCGGCGCCATTGCCTGCCGCATCATCCGCACCTTGAAGCGCATGGAGGTCGGCGCGGTCGCCGTCTATTCCGATGCCGACGCCGATGCCCTGCATGTGACCCAGGCCGATGAAGCCATCGCCATCGGCCCGGCGCCGGCCGCACAGAGCTACCTGCAAGCCACACGGCTGATCGACGCCGCCCTCGCCACCGGCGCCACCGCCATCCATCCGGGCTACGGCTTCCTGTCCGAGAATGCTGCCTTCGCCGAAGCCTGCGAGGCGGCCGGCATTGCCTTTCTCGGGCCGACGCCGCAGCAGATGCGGGTATTCGGACTCAAGCACACCGCGCGGGCATTGGCCGAGCAGAGCGGCCTGCCGCTGCTGCCTGGCACGGGCCTGCTGGCCAGCCTTGAGGAAGCGACGGGTGCGGCAGCGCGCATTGGCTATCCGGTGATGCTGAAGAGCAGCGCCGGCGGCGGTGGCATCGGCATGCAGATGTGCCGCTCGCAGGAAGAACTGGCACAGGCTTTCGAGTCGGTGCGGCGCATGGCCCAGGCCAATTTTTCGGATGCCGGCGTGTTCCTGGAACGCTATATCGAAGCGGCGCGCCATATTGAGGTGCAGGTCTTTGGCGACGGCCGCGGCCATGTGATCGCCCTGGGCGAACGCGACTGCTCGCTGCAGCGAAGAAACCAGAAAGTGCTGGAGGAAACACCGGCGCCGAATCTGCCCGATGCGGTAAGGCAGGAACTGCATGCGATGGCGGTGAAGCTGGCTTCGGCGGTGAGCTACCGCAGCGCCGGCACCGTGGAATTCGTGATGGATGCCCGCACCCATGAGTTCTTCTTTTTGGAAGTCAATACCCGGCTGCAAGTCGAGCATGGCGTGACCGAGGCCGTCACCGGCATCGACCTGGTGGAATGGATGGTCCGCCTGGCCGACGGCACGCTGCCGCCGCTGTCGGATATTGTGGTTCGGCCGCAGGGCTGCGCGGTGCAGGCCAGGCTGTATGCGGAAGACCCGGCCAAGCAGTTCCGGCCCGCCACTGGCCTGCTGACTGAAGTCGTGTTCCCCAACGATGTGCGGGTCGACACCTGGGTCGAGCGCGGCACCGAGGTCACGCCGCATTACGACCCGATGCTGGCCAAGGTGATCGTTGCAGCGCCCACCCGCGATGCCGCGCTGGCCGGGCTAGGCCGGGCGCTGGCGGCAAGTCGCCTGGGTGGTATCGAAAGCAACCTGGCCTATCTCGAGGCGCTGACCCGTTACCAGCCTTTCGTGGAGGCCAGCCACACCACCCGCAGCCTGGGCGACTTCATGCCGGCTGTGCGCACCATCGACGTGCTGGAAGGCGGCGTGCAGACCACGGTGCAGGACTGGCCGGGCCGGCTCGGCTACTGGGACGTGGGCATGCCGCCCTCCGGGCCAATGGATGCGCTGTCGTTCCGCATTGCCAACCGGCTGGTGGGCAATGCCGAAGGCAGCGCCGGGCTGGAAATCACCGTCGCCGGGCCAACCCTGGCCTTCAACTGCGACACCGAGATCGCGCTGACCGGCGCGCCGGTGGAAGCGCTGCTAGACAACGAGCCCGTGCCGATGTGGCAGCCGCTGGCCATCCGCAGCGGCCAGACGCTGCGCGTTCGCCGCATCAGCGGCCACGGCTGCCGGGTCTACCTGGCGCTGGCCGGCGGCCTGGATGTGCCGGACTACCTCGGCAGCAAGTCCACCTTCACGCTGGGCCAGCTCGGCGGCCATGGTGGCCGGGTGCTGCGCGGCGGCGACGTGCTGCACCTGGGCCAGCCGCAGGCGCTGCCGTGCATGGCGCCGGCGCAGGCGCAGGCACTGGCGCCGCGCCCGGCGGCGCACTGGGACATCGCAGTGCTGTACGGCCCGCACGGCGCGCCCGATTTCTTTACCGACGACGACATCGCCATGTTCTTCGGCACCGACTGGCAGGTGCACTACAACTCCAGCCGCACCGGCGTGCGCCTGATCGGCCCCAAGCCGCAATGGGCGCGGTCGGACGGCGGCGAGGCCGGCCTGCATCCGTCCAACATCCATGACAATGCCTATGCGATCGGCACCGTCGATTTCACCGGCGACATGCCGGTGATCCTGGGGCCGGACGGCCCCAGCCTGGGCGGCTTCGTCTGCCCGGCTACCATCGTCCAGGCCGAGCTGTGGAAGATGGGCCAGCTCTCGCCCGGCGACACGGTGCGCTTTCACCGCATTGCCCATGCCGAGGCGGACCGCATGCTACGCGAGCAGAATGCGGCCATCTCTGGCGAGCCCCTGGCCATGCCGTTCTGCGCCGATTGCACCGTGGACGACGACGCGGTGCTGCACCGCCTGCCGGCGAAGGGCGAGCAGCCGGACGTGGTGTACCGGCGCTCCGGCGACCATTACGTGCTGGTGGAATACGGCCCGCTGGTGCTGGACCTGAACCTGCGCTTCCGGGTGCATGCGCTAATGACCCATCTGCAAGCGCTGCGCGAGGCCGGCGCGCTGCCGGGCATCATCGACCTCACGCCCGGCATCCGCTCGCTGCAGGTCCATTACGACAGCAGCCGGCTGGCGCTGTCGGGCCTGATGGATGCGCTGCTGAAGGCCGAAGCCGCGCTGCCCGACGTGGAGGACATCGAGGTGCCGACCCGCACTGTCTGGCTGCCGCTCTCATGGGACGATGCGGCGACCCGGCTGGCAATCGAGAAATACATGCAGTCGGTGCGCGCGGATGCGCCCTGGTGCCCAAGCAATATCGAGTTCATCCGCCGCATAAACGGCCTGGCCGGCATCGAGGCCGTCAAGCGCATCGTGTTCGATGCCAGCTATCTGGTGCTGGGCCTGGGCGACGTCTACCTGGGCGCGCCGGTGGCCACGCCCATCGACCCGCGCCACCGACTCGTCACCACCAAGTACAACCCGGCCCGCACCTGGACACCGGAAAACGCGGTCGGCATCGGCGGCGCTTACATGTGCGTGTACGGCATGGAAGGCCCCGGCGGCTACCAGTTCGTCGGCCGCACCATCCAGATGTGGAACCGCTGGCGGCAGAGCGCCGACTTTACCGACGGCAAGCCGTGGCTGCTGCGCTTCTTCGACCAGATCCGCTTCTATCCGATGGAAGCCCACGCGCTGCTGCAATACCGCAAGGACTTTCTGGCGGGACGGGTATCGCTGAAGATCGAGGAAGGCCGCTTCCGGCTAGCCGACTACCAGCGTTTCCTGGCCGACCATACCACCTCCATCGCCGCCTTCAAGGAAACCCAGCAGGCCGCGTTCGATGCCGAGCGAGAGCGCTGGGCACAAGCTGGGCTGTCGGTCGCGGAGGACAGCGCCGGGCCCGCCGCTGTACCACAGGAAGAGATCCCGGCCGAGTGCGACGCGGTGACCTCGCAGGTGGCAGGCAGCATCTGGAAGGTGCAGGTGAAGACCGGCGACCGGGTGCGCGCCGGCGACACCCTGGTGATCGTGGAATCGATGAAGATGGAAATGCAGATCGCCGCGCCGCGCGACGGGGAGATCGTGCGCATCGCCGTGGCCGAGGGCCAGGGCGTGATGGCAGGCCAGACCCTGGCCGTGCTGCGCTGAAAGCAGCTATCACCTGAGACATACCGACAACAAGCAACGAGGAATGACGATGAGCCTGAACCTGGAAATGAATGCGCTGCGCCAGCGCTACCTGGAACGCAGCCTGAGCCCGCTGGACATGGTGAGGCAGCTTGACGCGATGCTGTCCAAGGAAGAAGCGGCCGGCGGCCACAACATCTGGATACGGCGCCTGACGCTTGCGGAGATGCAGGCGTATGCGCAGCCGCTGCAGGCGCGCGATGCTGCCAGCCTGCCGCTGTACGGCATTCCCTTCGTCATCAAGGACAACATCGACCTGGCCGGCGTGCCGACCACGGCCGGCTGCCCGGCCTTTGCCTATACGCCGGAAAGGCATGCGGCCGTGGTGGCGCACCTGATCGAGGCCGGCGCCATTCCGGTCGGCAAGGCTAACCTCGACCAGTTCGCCACCGGTCTGGTCGGCGCCCGCTCGCCCCATGGCGCCTGCCGCAACAGCTTCAACCCGGACTATGTGTCGGGCGGCTCGTCCTCTGGCTCGGCGGTATCGGTGGCGCTGGGCCTGGCCAGCTTTTCGCTGGGCACCGACACCGCCGGCTCGGGCAGGGTGCCGGCCGCGTTCAACAACCTCGTTGGCGTCAAGCCCACGCTGGGCACGCTGTCCGGCAGCGGCTTGGTGCCGGCCTGCCGCACGCTAGACACGATCTCGATTTTCGCGCTGACAGCCGACAATGCGGCCCAGGTGCTGGCGGTAGCGCAGGGTCATGACGCCGCCGATCCGTATTCGCGGGCACCGCAGCCGCATGGCTTCGACTTCGGCAGCGCCGCCGCCTTCCGCTTTGGCGTGCCGCGTGCCGACCAGCTCGCCTTCTTCGGCAACGAGGAAGGCCTACCGCTGTTTCGCGCCGCGGTGGCGAGGCTCGAAGCCTTGGGCGGCACCGCTGTCGAGTTCGACTTCGCGCCCTTTCTGGAAACCGCGCGCCTGCTGTATGAAGGCCCGTGGGTGGCCGAGCGCTACCAGGCAATCCGCGGCTTCTTCGATGCCCATGCCGATGCGCTGCATCCGGTCACCCGCGAGATCACCGGCAATGCCGCGAAGTACAGCGCAGCCGATGCCTTCGCCGCGCTGTATCGCCTGAAGGCACTGCAGGGCACAGCGGGTGCGGCGTGGCGCGAGATGGACTGCTTCGTCACGCCCACCGCCGGCACCCATTACCGCATCGACGACGTCGAGGCCGACCCGATCCGGCTCAATTCCAATCTCGGCTATTACACCAACTTCATGAACCTGCTGGACCTTTCTGCGGTGGCAGTGCCGGCGGGTTTCCACGCCAATTGCCTGCCATTCGGCATCACACTGGTCGCGCCGGCCTTCCAGGACACGCCGCTGCTCAGGCTCGCAGCCCGCTTCCATGCAGGCGAGGGCCTGACCATGGGCGCCACTGGCCAGCCACTGCCGCCGCCGGCAGCAATGCCAGCCTTTCCTTCCGGCCGGGTACGGGTTGCGGTCTGTGGCGCCCATCTGTCCGGCCTGCCGCTGAACTGGCAACTCACGCAGCGCGGCGCAAGGCTGGTGGGTGAAGTCAGCAGCGCGCCCGATTACAAGCTCTATGCGCTGCCCGGCGGCCCGCCGTTGCGGCCAGGCATGGTGCGGGTCGGCCCCGACGCGGGCGGCGCGGCCATTGCGATGGAAATCTGGGAAATGCCTGCGACCGCCTTTGGCAGCTTCGTGGCCGGCATCCCGGCACCGCTGGGCATCGGCAGCGTGACGCTGGCCGATGGCGGCAGCGTGCAGGGCTTTGTCTGCGAGGGATATGCGGCAGAAGGTGCGCAGGACATTACTGGCTTCGGCGGCTGGCGGGCTTACGTGGCGGCGACGCAATGAAGGCAGCGCCGGCATGACGGGCTTCAAACAATGGCCCGGCATCCTTTGTATCCAGTGAATCTTTTCGGGTCAATAATGATCCCAGTGGAGACATCCACAGCAGAGGAAGCGCATATGACCAATCGCAACCCAGGGACCATTGACCCGAAGGACATGGCTGACCCCAAGGACCTTTCCCGGAACGACAGCGACCAGCCCGCGCAAGCCGACCGGACCGAACAGCCCGATACCGATGAAGGCGCGCCGGCACGGGTCAGTACCGCCATTTCCTCCGGCAAGCCGCTGGACGACGTCGGCGGCGCAGGCCTCGGGCAAGCCCCCGGCGCCGGCGACCATGGCGGCGCCAGCGCGGCGCAGAGCCAGGAAAAGACGGCTGCCGACCCGCAGGACCAGCGCGACAAGTCCTGATCAAAACGGGGCGCAGCATGGCGGGGTTAGGGCCCGCCAGCTAGCCTGCCCCCTGCCTCAGTCATACGACGCGATCGCAGCGCGGGAGGTCCCTTGTCCTTCTGTCCTGCAGCCATCCGCGGAACGGACCGCCTTGATCGCAACGGCGGCAGCCTGGCTTTGTGACAACGCCTTCACTGCCCCGTTTCTCATTCCTTCATTCCTGCAATCTTGCGATTGCTCAAGGAAGCGCCCGGCTTGGGCGTTAACTTAACCCTTACGTTTGCCGCATTGAAGCGCCACATTGAAACGCTTCAGACCGGCATGCGATGCCACACCGGCCCACTCCCCCATTTGCACGCAGGGCATCACCATGGTCAAGAAGAATGAACCCGCAAAGCGCATCCTCGACGCCCGCCGCGACACCCTGGATTTCCGCGACCAGATGTTTGTTCCGACGCTGATCGAGGTTCCGGTCAGGATAGCTGTCGAAGACTACCTGCACTACAAGGTGCCCGTGCTCGACCAGGGCAGCGAAGGCGCCTGCACTGGCTTTGGCTTGGCCACGGTGGCCAATTACCTGCTACGTCGGCGCAGGGTGGTGCCGGAAGCCGTGCGGGCGAGTCCGCGGATGTTCTACGAACTGGCCAGGCGCTATGACGAATGGCCCGGCGAAAGCTATTCCGGTTCAAGCGCGCGCGGCGCCATGAAGGGTTGGCACAAGCATGGCATCTGCACCGAAGAAGAATGGAAATACAAGCTCGGGCCGGAAGAGCCGCAGGGCCTGAACGCGGCCCGGGCCAGCGACGCCAACCTGAGGCCACTGGGCGCCTACTTCCGCGTCAATCACAAGGACCTGATCGCGATGCACACCGCGATCGCCGAAGTCGGCGTTCTGTATGCGACGGCGACCGTGCATGCCGGCTGGGATGCGGTGAAAAAGGATGGCGTCATCGGCTATTCAAACCAAGTCACCGGCGGCCATGCCTTTGCCATCGTCGCCTATGACGATTATGGTTTCTGGATACAGAATTCCTGGGGCAAGCGTTGGGGCCGTGGCGGCCTGGGGCGCATCAGCTACGACGACTGGCTGGAAAACGCGAC
Source organism: Noviherbaspirillum sp. L7-7A (assembly GCF_019052805.1). NCBI lineage: Bacteria > Pseudomonadati > Pseudomonadota > Betaproteobacteria > Burkholderiales > Oxalobacteraceae > Noviherbaspirillum > Noviherbaspirillum sp. L7-7A. Next base: position 701,108 of record NZ_JAHQRJ010000002.1, on the reverse strand, counting down.
CGATGTCTGGGTAGCGCGCCTTGGCGCGCCGATCAGGCTGCTGCGGGAGCAGTCGGTCGCCACCAGCCATTCCGAGGCCGCGGCCAAGTCCAATACCTATTCCTATGTCGAACTACGGCCGCATATCGTCAGCATCGAGAATGACGGCAGGCTCAAGGCCGGCGGCAATTACGGCTCGACGCCGGCCGAGATCGCGCAGATCTTCCAGTCGGACTTTCCGCGCCTGATGCAGATACCCGACAGCGGCAAGCCGCCCAGACCGCTGCGCCTTTTGCTGTATGCCCACGGCGGACTGACCGATGAGGAATCGGCGGTGCAGCGAGTGGCGGAATACCGGCCCGACCTGCTGGCAGCGGGCGTGTATCCGCTGGCCTTCATCTGGAACAGCGACTACTGGACCACCATCACCAACATCCTGCAGGATGCGATCCGGCGCCGCCGCCCGGAAGGCTTTCTGGACTCTGCCAAAGACTTCATGCTGGACCGCCTGGACGATGCGCTCGAGCCGATTGCCCGCAAGCTGACTGGCAAGGCCGCATGGGACGAGATGAAGGAAAACGCCGAGCTGGCCAGCGCCCCCGATGGCGGCGCGCGCCTGATCGCCCAGCATGTGGCCGAGCTGAAGCGGGCCTACCCGGCGCTGGAGATCCATGTGGTTGGCCACAGCGCGGGCGCGATCTTCCATGCGCCGCTGATGCAGCTGTTGACCACCAAGGGCACGATCGCCAGCGGACCCTTGCAGGGCGACACCGGCTTTGGGCTGACGGTATCCTCGTGCACCCTGTGGGCGCCGGCCTGCACCATCGAGCTGTTCAAGGCGACCTATCTGCCCGCCATCCAGCACGGCAGGCTGGAGCGCTTCACGTGTTTCGTGCTGTCGGACGAGGCCGAGCAGGACGACAACTGCGCCCGCATTTACAACAAGTCCCTGCTCTACCTGGTGTCCAATGCCTTCGAGGACAAGCCGCGCATTCCGGGCTTTCGCGATGGCGTGCCGCTCTTGGGACTGCAGAAGTCAATCGCGCACGACAGCGAGACGGAGGCGCTGTTCAAGGGCACGAATGCCGAGCTGATCATTGCGCCCAATGACGAGGCCGAAGGCGATCCGGACGCATCCGGCGCCCGCCACCATGGCGACTTCGACGACGACCGGCGCACCGTGATGGCAACCTTCACCCGGATCGCGCCGCAGGCGGCGGGCCGGGCGGCCGAGGGAAAAATGAAATTCCATGCCTCAAGACGGTTCCTCAGCGAAAGGCGGGCCAATATCGACCGCCAGACTAGGCCGCTGCGCATGAACTGAAAAAGCTGCTTGCTTCGGGTAATCGCCCGCAACGATGCGTTCCGACAAGCCGGCTGCGGTTTTCCCACGCCGCGTCGGCACTTTCATGCGCCTCCCCAGTCACAACGGGATCGACAGGCAACGCCATGGAGCATCAGATGAACGACTTTGTATTGCGCATGTATGACACCCTTCCCCATGCCGAACTTGCACGTGACGCCCTGCTGGCCGCCGGTTACAGCGCCGACCAGGTGCAGCTCGAAGCCATGAACAGCGAGGCCGGACCGGTGCAGGGCAACTTCACCGTCGGCGACCGCAGTGACCGCTCCGACCACTCGGGCATTGGCGATAGTGGCGACTATGGCGAGAGCTTTCGCACCGTGCGGCAGGGCGCGATCATCAAGCTGATGGTGGCAGTCGAGAATGAAGCCAGGCATGCGCAGGCGATGGACATCCTGGATCGGGTTGACGCCTCGGCTAGCTGAACCGGAGGATATTCGGGCAGGCTGGGTTTATGGTGGGGCCGCATTGCGTGGGACGCTGGGGGGTGTCCCTGGGCCGTGTTTTCGATAGCGCAGGCGAGGGTACGGTGGCAGTTGCAGTTCGCGCAGCGACAGTTGCCGCTGCTTTTGAAGTCGCGTTGCCGTTGCAGTGAAATCCCGTTGAGCGCGCCGTGTCAGCGGTACCCGGAGCGGGAAAGGTGCGGCGTCTGTTTGAGCGCAGCGTAGCGAGTTTAGCCGCGACCCGCTCTGGGTACCGCTGACACGGGAACCCCACGCAGCGGGGCGCGAACATCGGGGCCGCCTTTTTTGGTTACTTTTTGGCGGAGCAAAAAAGTAACCCGGCCGCCGGGACGGACTCCCGGCCTGCCTCCACGGCAGTGCAACCGCCTTGCGTCACCCGGCAAGGCACGGGCAGCACTTTCGTCGTTGCAGTTGATGTTGGTCGTTACGATGCGAACTGCAAACTTCAAAGCAACTGCTGCTTCGCAGTGACGTCTTTACGCCGGGTGAAACAACGCCACTGCACTGTCGTCATGACCAGGCCGGGTGTTCGCCCCGGCAGGCACCTACTTCTTTTGCTTCGCTAAAAGAAGTAGGCAAGAAAAGGCGATCCGGTGATCTCGCCCCGCTGCGCGGGTCCCCGTGCCGTCGGCGCCTGAAGCGGAGCGCGGCTAAACTCGCTACGCTGCGCTTCGCTCAGACAGACGCCGCACCTTATCCGCTTCAGCCATCGCCGTCATGGCGCCCCCAACGGGGATTTCACGGCCACGTCAAAAGCAACGGCAACGGCAACTGTCGCTACGCGGGCTCCGAATGCAACCACAACCGCTTTCGTAGGGTGCAATACTCGAAGGGCAATGCACCGCGTTCGCAAACCGGGATGGTCTCATCGGTCGACTTCCGTGGCTCACCATCGGTGGAATGCCCCTTCGGGGATTCCACTCTACGACAAACGCCGCACCTTATCCGCTTCGGGCATTGCATCACCGGTGCTATACGATGAATCTTTGCGGTCCCGCGCCTCAATCAACGGCCCGTCGCAATGCACCTCCAGGGTATTGCGCTGTGCGAAAGCAGAAAACCGGATTTCCCCAAACCGACAAAGCTGCTTTGTGCTTTGTGCTTTGTGCTTTGTGCTTGGCACATTGCGTGAAAGCCTTGCGCCACGCACGCCGCTAGCGAAACTCCGGCAACCGGTTTTCCAGGTTGGCCCTGACCGCCTCTACCTGATTCGGGCTGCCGATCAGCTTCTGCTGCTCGACCGACTCGGCCAACAGCACCGCGGCCGGGTCATGCGTGGGCAGGCTGAGCAGGCGCTTAGCGGCGCGGATTGCGTCCGGGCTCTGGCGGGCAATCATGCGGGCCAACGCCAGCGCTTCCTCGCGCGGATCAGGGCTGAGCTGGGTCGCAAAGCCCATCTGCAGCGCTTCCTGGCCGGTGAACTGGCGGCCGGTATAGGTCAGTTCGCGCACAACGTCAGGCCGCGCCAGTTCGCGCATGAGCACGATCCCAGCCATGTCCGGCACCAAGCCCCACTTGATTTCCATCACCGACATCTTCGCATCGGGCGCGACGATGCGGATGTCCGCGCCCAGCGCCAGCTGCAGGCCGCCGCCGAAGGCCGCGCCATGCACCGCTGCGATCACCGGCACCGGCACGTCGCGCCATACGGTGGCAATCCGCTGCGGTGCATTCGAGATGCCGTGCGTGCGGGTGGTCAGCGGCTGGTCCAGCACGCCGCCTGCCTGGCTGTCCCCCATGCGCTGGAAGGACTGCATGTCCAGGCCGGCGCAAAAGGCACGGCCTTCGCCGGCGATGACCACCGCGCGCAGCGATGCGTCGCCAGCCAGGGTCTCGCCTGCTTCAAGCAGGGCGGCAAACATGGCCGGGTCCAGCGCATTGAGCTTGGCCGGGCGGTTCAGGAGCAAGGTGGCAATGCCATCCTCGATGCTCAGCGTGATTCTGTCGTTCATGGGGTGTCGGCTCCGTCAAGCATTGTTATCGTTGTCCGGCCCGCCGCCGCGACTGACGGCGGGCGGCAGGCCCAATGCGCAGTGTAACCGCCGGCGGCGCGCTCAGAAACCCGACTCGCCCAGCAGCGCCGCCATTGCCTGCCTGGCGTAGTGACCCGCCGGCGCCTCGCCGCGGGTGCGCAGCGTGAGCCGGCCGCGCCAGGAATGCGCCGACAACCCCGCCAGCGTGGTACCGGCATCCTCGGACGCGACGTCCAGCAGCACCCGGTAGACAGCCCGCTCCGGCACCAGCTGGCCGGCCTTCTCGCGGGTCAGCACATGGCCGCCCAGGTGCGCGGCCAGCTCCGGGCGGGGCAGGGTGCGCGAGGCATCGCGGTCCACCGCGGCGACCTTCAGGTGCAGCACCGGCCCCTGTCCGGCATCGTTGACGAAGGTGGCGGCGTCGCCCGGCGCCACGCGCTGGATCTGGTCTTCGCCGACCCAGGTTTCCACCTGCCAGGCACTGCCCTCCTTCACCAGCAGCGCCAGCCTTTCCTTCTGCCCGACCCAGTCGCCCGGCCGCAGGTCGGGGTCGAGATAATGCAGCCGGCCGGCATACGGCGCGCGCGGCGCATAGTGCAGCAGCTCCAGGTCGATGCCGGCCAGTTCCGCCCGGGCAGTCGACAGCGCCTCCTCGTTCGACAGCAGCTGATTGCGGGTGTCGGCCGACAGGCCCGATGCCGCCGCCTGCCAGCGCAGCCGTTCCACACGCGACAGCAGCGCCTCGCGCTTCATCAGCAGGTCGGGCACATGCAGCTGCAGCAGCGCCGTGCCCTTGTCGATCAGCGCGCCCTGCGCATGCGGCAGGCCGTCAATGCGGGCCCCGGCGGGCGCAAACACCGGCCAGGACTCGGCCGGCCGCAGCATGGCCGAGGTGCCAATCCTGCCGGGCCAGGGCATGGCCGTTGCTGCCAGCAGGGCCAGCAGCACGGCGGCGCTGGCGCGGGCGCGGCGGCTGCGCCGGATCAGCGGCCAGCGCTTGCGCCAGGCGGACAGTTCGCGCTGGATCGGCCCGAGCACGAACCACAGCATTTCAACGATGAACAGCATGATGCCTATGACCTTTACGGAAAAATGGTAGACCAGCACCGCAATGCCCAGACACAGCACCAGGCGGTAGCACCAGGTCAGCCAGGCGAACGCGATCAGCCAACACTGGCGCGCCGCGCCGAACTGCTCGGGCGCGTCCTCGCCCAGGCCGAACAGCCATTCCCGCAGCTTCCAGCGCGCCAGCGCAAAGCTGCGCTCATGCAGGTTGGGCAGGTCCAGCCCGTCGGACAGGACGAAATAACCGTCGAAGCGCATGAAGGGGCTGGCATTGATGGCCAGGGTGGCAATCCAGGACGTGGTGGCCAGCACGAAGGCGGCGGAACGGGCGGCGCCGTCGGGCAGCAGGGTCCAGGCCAGGGTGGCCCAGGCCGCCACTATCAGTTCGGTGACAATGCCGGCGCAGGCCACATGCAGCCGCTGCATGCGGTCGGTCAGGCGCCAGGTCTCGTTGGTGTCGGTATAGGCCACCGGCCACATCACCAGGAAAGCCAGGCCCATGGTGGGCACCCGGCAGCCATAGCGCTTGGCGGTAAAGGCATGGCCCAGCTCGTGCAGCAGCTTGACCGCGAACAGCGCCGCGCCATAGGCCACCAGGCCGTCCCAGTTGAAGGTGTCGACCAGTGTAGTAGCAAACATGTCCCAGCGCCGGGCCACCTGTGCCAGGCCCAGCAGCAACGCGGCCAGCGTCATCAGCAGGAAGCCGGGCGTGTAGAACAGGCCGGCCACGCCCTGCCAGCGGCTCAGCCAGGCGTCCGGCCGCAGCAGCGGAATGCGGAAGAACAAGTAATGATGCAGCAGCCATTTCAGCGGCCCGCCGGTGGTCTGCGCCAGCCGGTCGGCCAGCTGGCGGGCGCTGCCGGCGCCGCCCGGCTGGGTCAGCAGGTTGTTGCCGAAGAAGCGCACCACCGCTTCCACGTCGGCGGCATCGAGCTGCAGCGTGGTAGAAGCGCTGATGTCGTCAGCAATCAGCGCCGCATCCTGCATGTACCAGCGCTGCAGCACCTCAAAGCTCGGCCAGTCGATGCGGAAGAACAGGTTGCGCGCCGGGTCGTGCAGGGTCCAGGTCGGCTGGCCGTCGGCCAGCGCCGGACCGGGCAATAGCGCCAGTTCCTCGCGCAGATCGGGAAGGTTCATGGATCAGAAGCCGATCGCCGCGCGCAGCGCCGCCAGCGGCCGGCGCAGTACCCAGAAGGCCAGCGGCACCCGCTCGCCGTGCAGCTTGGCCGTGCCCTTCATGCCGACCCGGTGCTGCGTCGGCGCGTCCAGCGCGGCGCGGATGCGGTAGGCATAGCTGCCGTCAGGGCGCTGCACCGCATCGTGCGCGAAGTAGCGCAGCTTCGCCGCCACCGGCGCCAGCGGGCTGGCGCTCAGGTACAAATCGACCCCGGCCTGCGCCGGCAGCGCGATCGCGTCGGCCAGCGGCAGCCAGGCTTCCACCTCGCTGTCGGCCGGCGCGGCAAGGCGCATGATGCGCTCGCCCACCGTGACCGGGCGGCCTATCCATTCGGAAGGGTCATCGAACATCACCACGCCATCGCGCGGCGCCAGCACCCGGGCCCGGCCGAGCTGCTCGCGCAAGAAGGCGACTTCGGCGCGCTTTTCCTCGATCTTGCCGGCCAGGGTGGCCAGCTGCTGGCGCGACTTGCTGTCCACCAGCGCCTGCTGCGAAGCCTGCCGGTATTCTGCATCGGCGGTGGCCAGCGCCTGGGCCGCGACGTCGGCACGGCTCTGGATTAGGGCTTCGTCGAAGCCAAACAGCGGCTGGTCCTTTTTCACCAGCTGGTTGGGCTGCACATGGAACACATCCACTACGCCATCCAGCGGCGCGCGTATCGTCACCGGATTAGCTGGCGTAAGTTCGCCCGGCGCCAGCACCGTCATCCGTACCGGGAACAGCAGCACGCCCGCAGCCAGCAGGCACCAGAGCAGCGCCGGCTGGCGCCACCAGGCGCGGCCGGCGCGCGGCGCATACAGCCCATGGACGCGTTTGCGCAGCGCGCTCAGGGAGCCAGCACGGGGCTGATGCAGCGCATGCAGCGCATGGGCCGCCACGTCGCCCCATTCGCGCAGCAGCGCATGTTCGGCCGTGGTCCAGGCGTCGTCGCGCGCCAGCAGCAGGCCGGCGTCCGCGGGCGCGTCGCTGGCCGCAGGCCCGGTGCGGCCCGGCAGGGGCAGCCACAGCGCGCGGGCAGGCCACCAGTCGGACCACTGCGCAGCCAGCGCCGGCGGCAGGTCGGCCGCGGTGAATGCCTGCGCATCGGCGTGGCCATTGGCGACCAGATGCCGGCAGACCTGCTCCACCCATTGCGCATAAGGCGCATTGGCCTCGATCTGTACGATGCCGGACAGCGCGCGCAGGCCGTGCGGCGCCAGCCACAGCGCGGCTTGGCGGTAAGGCAGCAGACTGCGGCTGTCGTTGACCAGCATGAATTCCAGCTCGCGCAGGCTTTGCGCAGCGCGCAGCCGGCGCGCCATGTCCAGCAGGCCCAGCAGGGCTTCATCGATTGCCGGCATGCCGATTTCGCGGTGTGACATCAGGCCTTGCTCCCCAGTCTGCCCATTTGCTGCCGCTGGCCCTGCGGCTCCTGGCCACGCACCAGCGCGGCAAACGGCGAGCTGCGCTTGCCAGCCAGGCGTAGCTGCTCGGACAGGCTGCTGCGCGCTGGCAGCTTGCCCTTGTCCTCGCCAATGAACAGGCGGAATACGGTGGCAGCTTCCCGGCCTTCACTGTCGCGGGCGATGACCTTGACTTCCATCTCGCCGGAGAAGTCCGGCGGCGGGTTGAGGCTGAAGCTGCCGGTGCGGGCGTCGAAGCGTATCCAGGCCGGCAGCGACTGGCCGTCGGTCAGCGTCGCGGCCAGCACCACGGTGGCTTCGGCGCGGGTATGCACGAAGGCATCGTAGGGCAGCGTGAAGGTGACGCTGCGGTTGCCTTCCACGAACTGGTCGGCCACGGAACGGTAAGTGGACAGCTGCGCCGCGTCGCCCTCCACCACCGCGATCTGGAAGCCGGCGCTGCTGGTGATGAGGTCGCCAACCGGCTCGCTGCGCAGCGCATCGGGCGCGCGGGCCGCTTCCGTCAGCACGAGGGTCGAGTTGAATGGCGCAGCCTGTTGCGGAGCGGGTGCTTGCGGCGCCGGCAATGGCGCCGGCGCGGCAGGCGCTGGCGCCACCGGCTGGGCGACTGCCTGCGGCCTGGCTTGGTCATCGTCGGCTTCGCCGGTGGTAGGCCGGCCATTGGTATTGGATTCGAGGTAGACCTCACGGCTGCTGCCATCGTCCCTCAGCGTGGCGGTGCCGACGCCGGCCTCGCCATTGCGGTTTGTCGCAATCAGGCGGAACGACTCGCTGCCCTCGAACAGGCTGTCATTGACGATCGCCACGCGCACCAGCAATGTGTTGCCGCCCTGCGCAATGGCCACCAGGCTGCCCGGCGTGTAATCGCGCCAGGTGACGCCGTCGAGATACTGCAGTGCCGTGCCGGTGTCGATGCCGACAGCGGCTGTGCCGGATTCCAGCGCCAGGGCGAGCTTCTGCCCGGCCGCGCCGGTCACGGTGAACGCCGCAAAGGGCGAGGCTTCGCTGATGGCCAGGTTTGAGACGGTAAGCAGGCGGTCATCGTCAAACCCGCCTTCCTCCGGGGTGGTGTCGGTATCGCCGAAGACGATATTGCTTGCGCCGTCGTCACGGATGGTCCCGGTGCCGCCGGTGGAGGCGTTGCCGCTGCTGCTGGTGGCCAGCAGGTGGAAGGTCTCCGGACCTTCATGAACGCTGTCCTGCCTGACAGCCAGACGCACCAGCAGGCTGCTGCCCGTCATGGTGACGCTGCCGATGTAGTCGGCCCAGGTGGAACCATTGAAGTACTGCAGCGCCGTGCCGGTATCGGTGCCTGGCGTGGCAAAGCCCGTTCCGCTGCCGGTTGCCTGCAAGGACAGGTTCAGCACCTGACCTGCAGTGCCGCTGACAGTAAACACCGCATAAGGCGAGGCTTCGCTGACTGTCACATCGGAAACCGCCAGGGCCCGGTCGTCATCGGCGATACCGGTTTGCGGCGTCGTGTCGGTTTCGTTAAAGACCGTGCTGCTGCCGCCGCCATCGCGTATCGCGCCCGTGCCACCGCTGGAGGCTTTGCCGCTGCTGTTGCTTGCCATCAGGCGGAAGGTTTCAGATCCCTCATAGACGCTGTCCTGCGTGACAGCGACCCGCACCAGCAGGCTGTTGCCCGACATGGTGACGCTGCCGCTGTCGTCGGCCCAAGTGGAGCCGGTCCAGTACTGCAGTGCCGTACCGGTATCCGTGCCGATCGTCGCGAAGCCAGTGCCGCTGCCGGTCGCCTGCAAGGCCAGGTTCAGCACTTGTCCAGCCGTGCCGCTGACGGTAAACACCGCATAGGGCGATGCTTCGCTGACGGTGATATCGGAAATGGCCAGCGTGCGGTCGTCGTCGGCGATACCGCTTTTCGGCGTGGTATCGGTCTCGTTGAAGACCATGCTGCTGCCACCGTCATCGCGTATGGTGCCAGTACCGCCGAATGACACCACGCCGCTGGTATTCGTCGCCAGCAGGCGGAAGGTCTCGGCGCCTTCATACACGCCGTCCTGCTGGATGGCAGTGCGTACCAGCAGGCTGCTGCCCGACATCGTCACGCTGCTGCCATAACTCACCCAGGCGTTGCCGTTGAAATATTGCAGGGTCGAACCGGTATCGGTGCCCGGCGTGGCAAAGCCGGCGCCGGTGCCATTTGCCTGCAGTGACAGCGCCAGGGTTTGACCGGGCGTACCGCTGACGGTGAAAACGATATAAGGCGAGGCTTCGCTGACCGTCACCTCCGAAACAAGCAGCAAGCGGTCATCATCCACCGCACCAGTCTGCGGCGTGGTGTCGGTTTTGTTGAAAACGATATTGCTTGCACCGTCATCACGGATGGTGCCGGTGCCGCCAGTGGACGTCTTGCCGCTGCTATTGGTGGCGAGCAGGCGGAACGTCTCCGGACCCTCGTAGACACTGTCTTGGGTGATAGCGACCCGCACCAGCAGGCTTGTGCCTGTCATGGTGACGTTGCCACTGTAGCTGGCCCATGCGCTGCCATTGAAGTATTGCAGCGCAGTGCCGGTGTCGGTACCAAGCGTGGCGAAACCCGTGCCGCCGCCCGTTGTCTGCAATGCCAGGTTCAGCACCTGCCCCGGTGTGCCGTTGACGGTGAACATCGCATAGGACGAGGCTTCGCTAACCGTCACATCGGAAATCGCCAGCGCCCGGTCGTCGTCGGACGAGCCGGTTTGCGGCGTAGTGTCGGTTTCGTTAAATACGGTAATGCTGCCGCCATCGTCGCGGATCAAGCCTGCGCCGCCGGTGGAAGTCTTGCTGCTGCTGTTGGTGGCGAGCAAACGGAAGGATTCCGCGCCTTCATAAACGCTGTCCTGCGTCACAGCGACACGCACCAGCAGGCTGGTGCCCGACATGGTCACGCTGCCGCTGTAGCCGGCCCAGGCCGAACCATCAAAATACTGGATCACTGTGCCGGTGTCAGTCCCAAGCGTGACAAAGCCCGTACCGCTGCCGGTTGCCTGCAAAGCCAGGTCCAGCACCTGGCCAGGCGTGCCGCTGACGGTAAATACCGCATAAGGCGAGGCTTCGCTGACCGTCACATCGGCAATTGCCAATGCGCGGTCGTCGTCCAACGTACCGGTTTGCGGCGTGGTGTCGGTCTCGTTGAAGACAATATTGCTGCCACCGTCATCACGGATGGTACCGGTGCCGCCGGTGGAAGTCTTGCCGCTGCCGTTGCTTGCCAGCAGGCGGAAAGTCTCGGGACCTTCATAGATGCTGTCCTGCGTCACGGCCACCCGCACCAGAAGGCTGCTGCCCGACATGGTCACGCTGCCGCTGTAGTCAGCCCAGGCCGAGCCGGTCCAGTACTGCAGCGCCGCGCCGGTATCCGCGCCCAGCGTGGCGAAGCCATTGCCGTTGCCGCTTGCCTGCAAGGACAGGTTCAGCACCTGACCCGCCGTGCCGCTGACGGTGAACACCGCATAGGGCGATGCTTCGCTGACCGTCACATCGGAGATAGCGAGTGCGCGGTCATCATCGGCCAAGCCGATTTGCGGCGTGGTGTCACTGGGACCAAAGACCGTCGTGCTGCCGCCATCGTCACGTATCGTGCCGGTGCCGCCAGTGGTGATCTTGCCGCTGCTGTTGGTGGCTACTAGGCGGAAGGTCTCCGGTCCTTCATAGACGCTGTCCTGGTTGATCGCCACCCGCACCATCAGGCTGCCGCCTGTCATGGTCGCACTGCTGCTGTAGCTGGCCCAGCCCAAACCGGTCCAGTACTGCAGCGCCGTGCCGGTATCCGTGCCCGGCGTGGCGAAACCTGTGCCGCTGCCCGTTGCCTGCAGTGCCAGATTCAGCACCTGGTCCGGCGTGCCGCTGACGGTGAACAGCGCATAAGGCGAGGCTTCGCTGACTGTCACATCCGATATCGCGAGCGAGCGGTCATCATCCAGGCCGGTCGCGATCAGCTGCGGCACGCCGCCGGTAACACCATTACCGAAGCGCAGCCCGCTGCCATCATCGGCAATGATGCCTGTGCCTTCCACCACCGCGCTGCCGTTGGCGGAAGAGAACGTTGCCTGCAGGCGGAAGTCTTCTTCGAATTCGTAGGTCGCATCCTGCTCGGCCACGATGTCGACGCGCACCAGCAGGTGGCCGTCCGCGCTGATTTCCGGCAATACATCGCTGTTGTAATCAACCCAGGCAGCGCCGTTCCAGACCTGCAGCGTCTGGCCCTGCGCGATGCTGGCGCTGCCATCGACGACATGGAGGCTGACGAACTGACCCGCAGTACCGCTGACGGTGAAGACAGCATGGTCGGAGGCTTCATTGACCCGCACGCCCTGCACCGAAAGCACCCGGTCGTCGTCGAGCGCAGCCGGAAAGCCGGTGCCGCTGGTATCGGCCACGCCGGTGGTGTTATCGCTAAGATAAATGCTGCCGGTGCCATTGTCGTAGATCGCCGCTTCACCGCGCGCGAGGAGCCCGCCGGTATTGGCAGCCGACAGGTTGAAGGTTTCGCGGCCTTCATACACGCTGTCCTGGATGATGGCCACGCGCACTAGCATCTCCGCGCCCGGCATGGCGACCGGCCCGCTGTAGTCCAGCCAGCTCGTGCCGTCGTAGTACTGCAGGCTGGTGCCATGGTCGCTATTGGAGGCATTGCCATTGGCCAGCGACAGGGTCACGATCTGGCCGCTTGCGCCGCCAACCCGGAATATCGCATACGGCGAGGCTTCATTGATATCGCCATTGCTGACTGTCAGCGGTCTGTCGTCGTCGCCGATGGCCTGCACGTCGATGGCGCCGGTGGCGCTGTCGTGATAGACATTGCCGATGCCGTCATCAACGATGGTGGCGGTGCCGGTGACGCCAACGGCCGCAGCATTGCTGGCCGTCAGCGTGAAGGTTTCCGCGCCTTCATAGGTCGGGTCGTTCAGGATCGCAGCTCGCACCAGCAGCGTGGATGCCCCGACGCTGCCGGGAATGATAACCGCGGCGCCCGTATAGGCAGCCCAGGCCGAACCGTTGTAATACTCTAGGTTGGCCGAAAAGTCGCTGCCGCCGGTGGCGCTGCCATTGGCAATGGCAAGCCGCACCAGCTGTCCGGCCTGGCCGCCCACGGTGAACACCGCATACGGCGAGCCCTCGTTGACCAGCAGGTTATTGACCGTCAGTGCCCGGTTGTCCGGCTGCACCGTGATCGAGGTGAAGTCGGTGTCCGACAGGCCCAGGCTGTCCTGGGTCACCAACTTCAGGGTGTCCTGCCCGCTGTGGTTCGCCGCCGGCTGGTAGCGCAGCGTGGCCAGCGTGGCATTGATGTCGTTTTCGCTGCCCGACAGCACCAGCGGGCTGGCCGCGGTGCCGCTGCCGCCTGCCACGGCGCTGCCGCTGAGAACCACCGACAAGCTGCCCTGCCCCACGCTCAGGCTGACGGTATTGCTGGCAGCGAGGTTGCCGTCGACATCATGTACCGACAGGCCGCTGATCTGCGCCTGCTCGTAGTCGTATTGGACATGGCTGGCGGGCACGGTGTTAAGCGGCGCGTCGTTGGCGCCGTTGATGGTGATGGCCAGCACCGCGACATCGCTCGCGCTACCGTCGCTGACGGTGTAGTTGAATTGCTCAACCAGCGTGGCGCCGGCGGCCAGCCCATTGACCGTGGCGTTGTTGTTGTCGACCGCATAGCAGTAGCTGCCGGCGGCCTGAACCGTCAGGGTGCCGTAGCTTCCCTGCAATGCGCTCCCGACGGTGCCGGCCGTGCCGCTGCCCTCGACGCCGCCCAGCCGCACGGCGGTGATCGTGCGGCTTGACGCGATGTTGTCGACGTCCGTGTCATTGGCCAGCACATTGCCTGCCGCATCGTAGCCTGGCGTGACATTCGTGGTGCCGCCAGCCTCGGCTGCGCTGGCCACATCATCCACCGCTACCGGCGCATCGTTGCTGCCGTTGACCGTGATCTTGAGTGTGCTGACATCGGTTCCGGAACTGTTCGAGGCGCGGTAGAAGAAAAGGTCGGTCAGCGTAGCGCCGGTGTTCAGGGCCTGCACTGCGGCATTGCTGTTGTTCACCGTATAAATATAGCTGCCATCGGCGCCCAGCTTCAGGCTGCCGTAGTTGCCGGTGATCGTCAGGCCATTGGCCGACGTGGTGCCGCCAGTGACGCTGGCCGAGCCTGGATTGAGCTCCGACCAGGCGGTGCTGACCACCAGGTTGGTGCCGAGATCGTCGGTCAGCACATTGCCCGCCGGATTGACCGCGCCCGATGCATTGCTCACGCCGCCCGCTTCGGTGGCGGTGTCGGTATTGGACCGGGCATCCGGTTCGCTGTCGTTGCTGGTGCCTTCGATGCGTACCGTCAGTACCGCTGGGCTGGTCAGCCCGGCGGTGTCGCGCATCTGGTAGGTGAAGGTCTCGTCGAAGGTCTGGCCGGCCGACAGGTCGTTGTTGGTGATGGTGTAGGTGTAGACGCCGTTGGCGGTAATATTCAGTGTACCGCGCTGGCCCTGAATAGACGAACCCGGCAGCGCAACGAAGCGCAGCGCGGTACTGGCTGACAGGGTGACCGGTGCGCTCAGGGTCACGACGCTGGTGGTGTGGTTGACTGCAGTTACGGTGGGGTCGGTGGCATTGCCAGTGCCGGTGACAGTCATGCCGATCAGCACGGTGCCGTACGTGTTGGAAAGCTGCACGGTGCTGCTGGAACCGGAAACAATGGCAGTCGTGACGGCAAGGCCATTGCTGACAACGTTACCGCTATTGCCGGCGCTTTGTGAGAACTGCAACGTCTCACCGTTGGTAATGGTGTTGCTGGTATCGAGGATGATGGTGCCGCCCGAGCCGCCGCCGCTGTCAGGCGTAATGGTGGATACCTTGCCTATTGATCCCGTTGTCGTACCGCCCCGGAACACGTCGTTGCCAGTTTCGATGCCTGTGATGCTGGCCACTCTGAACGTGGTGGAAGTAACGCTGCCGCCGCCGGTGCTCACGCCAGTGGCGGTCGCAAAGATCTGCGTCAGCGTGGCGGCGTCGCCGGCATCGACATCGGTATCGTTGCCAAGCACATTGCCGGTAGCATTGGAGCCGGGATAGGCCAAGGTGGCGCCGGCTTCCTTGGCGGTGCCGAGATCATTCACTGCTACCGGCGCGTCATTGGCGCCGGTAATGGTGACCGCCAGCGTCGACGACGATGTCAGGCCGGCCGTGTCCTTCATCACGTAGGTGAAGGTGTCGGTCAGGGTATCGCTGGAAAGGCGCAGCGCCTGAACGGCGGCATTGCTGTTGTTGACCGCATAGCTGTAGGCGCCGGTGCTGCTGATGGTCAGTGTGCCGTAATGGCCGGCGAGCACGGTATTGGTCGCGACGCTGGTCAATGGGGTGGCGGCGCTGCTGGCCGACACAACGCTCTTGCTGTCGCCGGTGTCGGGGTCGGTGTCGTTGGTCAGCACATTGCCGGTCGGGTCGACGCCCGCGGTGCCGTTGGCGCTGCCGCCCGCCTCGCGAGCAGTGGCCGTATCGCTCACCGCCACCGGCGCTTCGTTGACGTTGGCAATGGCAAAGGTAATCGTATTGGCAACCGGGTCCAGATTGCTGCTGCCGTTGGCGATGCCGCCATTGTCCCTGACCTGGAAGGTGAAGCTGGCGCTGGCGGCCTGGTTGGCCAACGGGCGGAAGCTCAGCTTGCCGATGTCGGCCACCGCGACGAAATAGCCGTTGCTGACCTGTAATGCGGTGATGGCCACGTCATTGAACAGCAGCGTGCCTTGCGTGGGCAGCGAACTGATCTTCACGGCCTCCAGCGCATTGGCCGGCGTGTCGTTGCGGTCGGTGAAGCCGAAGTCGGCGGCGCTGAACACATAGGCGGTGTCTTCGCGGGTGCTGATAGTCCCGTCAGTGCCGTCCGGCGCGTAGTTGACGCCAACGATGCCGACCGACAGGCTGGCGCGGGCGCTGGCCGTGCCATCGGTGACGGTATAGGTCACCAGCGGCACCGCGCCGGCATAGTTGGCCACCGGCGTAAAGCTGTAGCTGCCGTTGCTGGCCACGGTCAGGCTGCCGATACTGGCCAGCGTGACCGTGCTGGAGCCGCCCAGTGCCAGCGTGTAGGTCTGGTTCGATACCGAAAACTGCGCAACCCGCAGGGTGTCGCCATTGGCATCGCTGTCATTGGTCAGCAGGTTGCCGCTAACGCTGCCGTCTTCCAGCACGCTGGCGCTGTCGTTGGCTGCCACTGGCGCACTGTTGGGCGGGATGAAGCTGTTCAACGCAGTGTCGACCGGGTCGCTGCTGGTGCCATAGCTGGTGCTGCCGGCAAACTTCGATGGCGTAACCGCCAGCAGGTAGGCCGAGTCGCCGACGCCATTGATCAGGCCGTCGGCGCCGGGCGCGTAGAAATAAAAGCCGTCAATCGTGCTGCCGGTCTTGAACAGGCGGCTCACCACGCCATAGATCTGCTGCCGGTTGCCCGACTGGTCCTGGTAGGACAGGTAACCGGTGACGTTGTTGCCCTGGAAGTAAAGGTCGGACGGGTTGGACGAGGTGAAGCGGTAGTTGCTGCCATTGAAGGGCGAGGCGTACAGTGCCAGGTTCTGCGCTTCCTCGCTCCAGGACGAGGGCACACCCTGGTACACCACCGAGAAGGTGATTGCGGCCTGTTCCACTTCCACCGTGCGGCCGTCGATCTGCAGCGTGTCGTGGTCGTCCTCGGCGGCGATGCGGGCAGCCTGGTCGGCATCGGGCGTGGCGCCCAGCGCGCGCTGGGCAAAGGCTTCGCCCTCGTCGCCGGCGGTGTCGACGTCGCCATTGAGCGAGGCATCGATACGATGGCCGTATTCTTCCAGCAGCGCGCGGGTCAGCGCTTCTGGCGCGGCAACCTGCCTGGCCCAGTCGCCATTGAGGTAGATCACCGGCTGGCCATCCGGGCCATGGGCGGCGAAGGCGGCCATCGCGCCCTGCATCTCGGCATGGCTGCGCAGTTCCACCTGCACCGGCGCGGCGCCGTTTTGAATCGAAGCAAGGAAGCTGTCGGCCGCCTGCAGCCATTCCGCCGACGGCTGGCCCTGGCTGCCATGGAACAGCTCGAACAGCTGGGCGCGGGCGTCGGGCTGCTGCAGGAAGCTGGCAATCAGGCGCTCGGCGTCAGCCTGCGCCTGGGCCAGGGCAGGCGGCGCTTCCTGCGCGGTGCTTACCACATGCATCAGTTCCGGTGCCGGCGCCGGCGGCGCGGCTGGCGCGGCCGGAACGACAGTGGCTGTGGCCATGGTGTCAGTCTGATGGCTGTCGGCCACTGCCACATCATGGCTTGCGGCCGCGTCGGCAGTGGCTACGGTCTGGGTGGCATACGCCAGTGCGGCGCCGTCGAACATGAAGCGCTGCTCCAGCGCCATTGGGCTGGGGCCGCGGCGCACCAGCTTTTTACCGTTGATGGCGGAAGCGCCGTTTGCCAGGTGTTGTTCTTTTGAGGGTGTCTTCGCGTTCTTCATGGTGTCTTTCTGGCGCTTCGTTCATGCCTGCCTGGAGGCGGGTCGTGGTCTTTTCCCTACGCGCCGGACGGCCGGTGCGCCGCGGCGACAAGGTTCAGGGCTGGCGTACCTGCACACGGCCGCTCATGCCGGCCATCAGGTCGAGGAAGCGGCCGTCGATGGCGGCGGCCACCTTCACCGACTGGCTGACCGGGTCGACCCGGGCGCCGATGCGGATGAATTTGGCCGGATAGGTCTTGCCGGTTTCATCGATCTGCACCTGGAAGGCGCTGCCTACCCGCAGCCAGCCCAGCCAGCGCGACGGCACCAGGAATTCCAGTTCCAGCACGCTGTCGTCGATGATGTCGAGCAGCGGCTGGCCGGCCTGCACGAACTGCTGCTCGCGTACTTTCTGTTCGGCCACGCGGCCGGCGAAGGGCGCGGCCACGCTGCACTTGGCCATTACCGCCTGGTTGGCGCCAATCTCGGCGCGCGCCTTGTTCACCGCCGAACGCGACAGGTCCAGGTCGAGCTGTCCGACCGAATTGAGCTCGGCCAGGCGCTGGTTGGACTTGAGCGTCTGCGCCGCGCCGTCCAGTTCGGCTTGGGCCTTCTGCAACTGGGCATGCTGCAGCGAGCAGTCAAAGCTGACCAGCAGCTGGCCGGCCTTGAAGGCACTGCCCTCGGCCAGCGGAATGCGGTTGATCTTGGCGCCGATCTCGGCCGCCACCGTGGTATAGCGGCGCGGCATGAGTTGCGCCCGGATCTCCTGGCGCTCGATGGCGGGCGCGGTGGCAGCGAGCGCGTATGCGGCAGGCGCCGTGGCCACGCGCAGCGGCGCGGCATTCTCGGCCTGCGCCAGGCTGTGGCAAGTGCAGAGGACCAGCATGGTTGCGAAGGAAGTCGACAGGCGTTTCATGAGGCTGCTTTCACTGGGCTTTCGGGTTGGGGGCGCCGGCGGCGCGGATCATCTGCAGCGGATCGTTACTGCGGCCAACCTGCTCGGTCAGCTGGGCCAGCGACAGTTCGCTGGTGCTGCCGATGGTGGGCTCCAGGCCCAGGCTGGCCAGCAGCTGGCTTTCGATCTTCTGCACCTGGGCCAGCGCCTGGTAGCGGCGCAGCAGGCCAAGGATGGCGGCGGTATCGTTGCTGACCCGCTCCAGCTTGCTCTGTGCCTGGGCGCTCTCGCGGTTGCGGCTCAGCGCGGCGATCTTCTGGTCGGTGCCGTAGATGGCGTCGGCCCGTTCGAACTGGTTGCGGGCATTGATCAGCTGCAGCCGGCCCAGGTGGACCTGGGTCAGCACGCTTAGCTGGGTTGCCATGCGGCGCTGGTCGGCCAGCGCCACGCCGGCTTCGGCCAGCCGGATCTGCGCGGGGCCGGTGAACAGGTTCATCAGGTTGGCCGTCAGTTGCAGGCCAGCCTCGTTCCACTGGCGGTGCACCAGGTATTTATCGGAGTCGTATTTCAGGTTATAGCCGAACGAGACATTCGGGAACAGCCGCACCATGGTGCGGCGGGTTTCCTCGCGGGCGATGCGGGCGTTGTAGTGCTGCTCGCGCAGGTCGGGATTCTCGGCCAGCGCCACTTCCTCCATGTCCTGTACCGGCAGCTTGAGCAGTTCGGCGCCGGCGCCGTCCATCTTCATTTCAGCGACCTCGATGCGGCTGCCGAAGGGCGCGTTGATCAGCGCGGCCAGTTCCACCTGGGCCGAGGTCAGCTCCTGGCTGACCGCTTCCAGCAGGCGCAAATTTTCCAGCAGCTGGCGCTGGTAGCGCAGAGTGTCCATCGGATTGCGCACCCGCTCCTCCTCGGCCCGGCGTGCATCGGCGAGCGCTTCCTCGGCGGCGGCAATGGTCTTTTCCACATCGGCCTGCAGCTTCTGGGCGCTGGCGGCGCGCCAGAACGCGGTGCGCACATCCTGCATCAGCAGGTGCATTGCGCGGCGGCGCTTCTCGGACGCGATCAGGAAGCGGTCAGCCTGCTGACGCGCGCCGTAGTAGCCCATGCCAAAGTCAAGCAAATTCCAGGTCAGGCCGAGGTCGCCCACCACGCGGTTGCGTTCCTGCGATATGAACTGCGACGGCGACAGGTCGCCGGTGGCCGCATTGCGCGACAGGCTGATGCGGTCGGTGTCGCGGGTAACATAGCCGGCCTGCGCCACGAGCTTCGGCAGCATGTCGTACTGGCTCACATCGAACTGGTTCAGCGCCAGCGCCTCTTCCATCATTCGGGAACGCCGGTCCAGGTTGTACTTCAGCGCCCGCGCGATCGCATTTTCCAGCGTCAGCGGCCCGCTGATCGGCTCGACATCCTTGCGCATCGCCTGGCGGTCGGCCTGGTTCACCGGGAGCGTGTCAGCCGCCCCGAGCGGCGCCGGCCGCAGGCCGGAACAGGCCGACAACGCGGCGGCGGCGGAGAGTATGGCCAGCGGCCTTGCGAGACGGGCGAATGAAAAGGCCGCCGACGGCGTCGAAGTGATTAACTGTTTGTTCACAATGGGAGGGGAGTAAGAAGGCGAAGGATTTCAGAAAATTGACGCGACAATTTGATTTCTTTTTTGAAATGCACAATGCAGATCGACATGCCGCAGCGTTGCCAAAGGAGGAAATTATGCCAAATGTATTTCCCAGTATCAATTTTTCTTTAAGGAAAAATCAAATCCCGGTTCAGTAAAACATCGGGCAATGACGCAAAATCTAGGAAAAATTGCCTTTTGGATCATTGACTTGCGCATTGGGCCGAATTCACGCAATCAATTAGCGTCATATTCGCAGGCGTCGGCGCGAGGAGGAATGGAAAACAGAGGGGTGAATCGTGGCTTTTCCCGCGTTTTAGTCTGAGCAGAGTAATGAATTTTTTTCTGCGCAGGCAGTTCGTGTTTTTTTTGATAAGGCGGGCTCGCATCAGGGCCGGCCTTCGTCTGTTTATGCTGCTCAGTGCGACGTTACCGAAAGTAGCGGCCGTAGCCTGGGTGAGCGCAGCGCAACCCGGGCTTGCATCAGTTGTAGAAGAGACGCTTCCAAGCTTTCCCTGGCCCATTCTCAACCCCAGCCTTTTTCGCACCGCTAGTACAGCGGCTGGCTTCAGCAATGGATGGCCCGGGTTGCGCTGCGCATCACCCAGGCTACGAACTACCTCGCTGCTGCTTGCGCCGTCCGCTCCTGGCCGCGCAGCCCGGCGATCCGGAAGAGCATCACCCCCTCCCGCTCCCCAAGCGGCTCCAGCTGCACCTCCCGGCGGATATCCTCCAGCGTATGCAGATAATCCCGCCCCTTCTCCCTGAACCAGACCAGGAACGCCGGTCTGCCCGGATTGCGCGCAATCTCTGCGTGAAAGGCCGGCATTGTGCTGGAGACCACGGTCGATGAATATCGACCCAGCATCGGTGAATACTGCACGTAGTCCACCCTCGCCTCCACCCAGGCCACTTCCGGCCGGTTCGAATACACCAGCGCGTCCGGCGGCAACGCATAGTCCTTGAATGCCTGGATCTCGCCGATGTGATAGCTCTGGTAGGTCGTCGCATGCCTGACCGTAGCCACCACTGTGCGGGTAGCCGGGATGGAAAGCGCCGCCAGAAAGGCCAAAGCCAGCGCCCGCTTCAGGTAAAGCGCCCGCGCACCCAGCAGCGCATGTGCAATAAACGCGCCCTGTATTACCAGCAGCGGTGTGTTCACGCCCAGGAAACGGTCGACGCAGCAGGTATTGGAGCGCTCGGCCACCACCATGATGAAGACGGTATAGACCAGCACGAACAGCGCCAGCACGATGGAGGAAACCAGCAGGGGCCGGTCAGTCCGGCGGCGCAGCCAGACCAGCAGCGGTGCCGCGACCACCGCCAGCAGGATCACGCCACCGGCCGCCTCGTTCAATGCCTGCAGGCGGCTGGGCAGCACCGTCTCGCCGATCGCAGACAGCGATTGCGCGATGATCTCGCGAGGGCCGAAGATGGACGGCAGGCGCTCGCCGGTCAGCGTGCCGGAAATCCGCAGGTTGCGCTCCAACCAGATCGCGGTCGGCACGGTGGCGATCAGGCCATAGACGAAGGCGGCTGGAATGCGGCGCAGGAAACCGACATCCCGGCGCAGAAACATCAGGCCGAAGGTACCGACGATGACGGCGATGCCGCCCGCATAGCGCTGCTGGGTTGCCGCGCCGGCCAGCACCGCGGCCAGGATCACATGGCTCCAGGTCGGCGCGGCCAGGCAGCGTGTCAGCGCATACAAGGCGGCTACCACCAGCGCCACGAACAGCGGCTCCGACCAGAGCATGCTGGCGTAATACAGCAGCATCGGTGACAGCGCGATCCACAGCGCGGCGAGGAGCGCCAGCACGGTCGAGCGCGTGACCGACGCGATCCACAGCGCGGCCAGCAGCGTGGTGCCGCCCCACAGCAGCGCATTGAGCAGGCGGGCGGCGCCAAGCGTGGAAAAGCCCATCTGCTGGAAGAGTGACAGCAGGGCGGGAAACAGTGGCGGCCAGGACGTCATCCGCTCGCCGGTGTAGCCGACGAAGCCGCGTCCCAGCTCGAGATTGCGAGCAGCGGCCAGGTAATCGACCGAGTCTGGCGAAATCGCCAGTCCCAGCGGCTGGGTGGCGTACAGCGCAAGGAAAACCGGAAGCAGCGCCAGGACCAGGAATCCGGGATGCCGCCGTCGGGATGGATGTTGATGCTGGATATGCATGCCGCAGTACTCCGTTGCTGATAAAACAACTTCAAGCGAACAGCGATTAGAGCATGCTCATCGCGACGCATCCTGCGTCCGATCAAGGCCGGCCGCCACGCTGCGGCAGGCCAGACGACCGTTTCCGGTCAACAGGCTGGCCGGCGAAATCCGGATAATGAACGACTTCTGTACCGTCCGGACGCCTTGAAAGCCATTGCATGTTGCCTGTCGTTCTCCATCGACGCCCGCGGCCCGCGCGGCTTGCGCCACAACGGCGGGCCGGATGATCAATACCTTCCGCTCGCTGGCCGGCTACAACTACCGGGTATGGACCGCCGGCGCGCTGGTGTCCAATGTCGGCACCTGGATGCAGCGCACCGCCCAGGACTGGCTGGTGCTGACTGAACTGACCGATAACAGCGCCACTGCGGTGGGCATCGTGATGTCGCTGCAGTTCGGGCCGTCGCTGCTGCTGTTGCCCCTGACCGGCTATGTGGCCGACCGCTACGACCGCCGCAAGGTATTGCTGGCTACCCAGTGCGCAATGGCCCTGCTGGCGCTTGGCCTGGGCCTGCTGACGCTGTCGGGCGTGGCGCAGCTGTGGCAGGTCTACCTGTTCGCCTTCCTGCTCGGCTGCGTCAGCGCCTTCGATGCGCCGGCGCGCCAGACCTTCGTCTCCGAGCTGGTGGGCGAGCAGCACCTGACCAATGCAGTCGCGCTCAACTCCACCTCCTTCAACGCCGCCCGCATGATAGGCCCGGCGGTGGCCGGCCTGCTGATCGCGTCTGTGGGCACCGGCTGGGTATTCCTGATCAATGCACTGTCCTATATCGCGGTGCTGGGTTCGCTGGCCATGCTGCGGGTGGCCGAGCTGCACCGGCGCGGCCGGGCGCCGCGCGCGGAAGGCGGGCTGCTGGCGGGCCTGCGCTATGTGTGGGACCGGCCCGACCTGAAGACCGTGCTGTTCATGCTGTTCCTGCTGGGGACCTTCGGCCTAAATTTCCCAATCTTCATCTCGACCATGGCGGTCGGCGCCTACCATGCCGGCGCCGGCCATTACGGCGTGCTCAGTTCGGCGATGGCAGTGGGATCAGTGGCCGGCGCGCTGTTTACCGCGTCGCGCGCCCAGCCGCATATTGCGCGGCTGGTCAATTCCTCGGCGCTGTTCGGCCTGGGCTGCGCGCTGGCCGCGCTGATGCCAAGCTACCAGACCTTCGGCGCGATGCTGGTGCTAGTGGGGATTTCTGCACAGACCTTCACCACCTCGACCAACAGCGTGGTGCAGCTGTCGACCGAGCCGGCCATGCGTGGCCGGGTGATGGCGATTTTGCTGGCGATCCTGATGGGTGCCACACCGCTGGGCGCGCCGGCGGTGGGCTGGGTGGCCGACACCTTCGGACCGCGCTGGGCGCTGGGCGTGGGTGCGGCATCCGGCATTGCTTCGGCCATCGTCGGCCTGCTGTACCGGCGCCGGGCACGTGCGGCCAGGGCGGCCGCGCAGTGAATGGCGGGCCCTGGCAGGGCCCGCCGCAGTGAAGGCAGCGCGGTGCTACTCGTCGCTGCCCCTGAAGCGTCGCAGGCCCTTGAACAGCAGCGGCGCCAGCAGGGCCACCACCGCAATGGCTAGCAGGCTGGCCGACACCGGGTGCTTGAAGAACACCAGGTAGTCGCCCAGGCTGACCTGCAGCGCCCGGCGGAACTGGCTTTCTGCCATCGGCCCGAGGATCAGCCCAACAATCATCGGCGCCACCGGATAGTCCCAGCAGCGCATCAGGTAGCCGGCCACGCCGAACACCACCAGCATCGTCAGTTCCACCACCGAGGGATTGGCGGCAAGCGTGCCCATCGCGGCAAACACCAGGATGCCGGCATACAACCAGGCCTGCGGAATGGCCAGCAGCTTGACCCACAGGCCTACCAGCGGCAGGTTCAGCACCAAGAGCATCAGGTTGCCCACCAGGAAGCTGGCGATCAGGCCCCAGACCATCTCGGGGTTGGTGGTGAAGAGCAGCGGTCCGGGCACCAGGCCGTACTGCTGGAAGCCGGCCAGCATCATGGCAGCGGTGGCCGATGTCGGCAGGCCCAGCGCCAGCAGCGGTACCAGGGTGCCGGTGGCCGACGCATTGTTGGCCGCTTCCGGGCCGGCCACGCCTTCGATGGCGCCGCGGCCGAACTGCTCCGGGTTTTTGGTCAGCCTGCGCTCAAGGGTATAGGACAAGAGCGTCGGCACTTCGGCGCCGCCGGCGGGCAGCGCGCCGATCGGAAAGCCCAGCGCCGTGCCGCGCAGCCAGGCTTTCCAGGAAGCATTCCAGTCTGCCTTCGTCATCCACAGCGAACCGCTGACCGGTTCCACCCGCTCAGTCACGTTCTTGAAGCGGGAAGCGACATACAACGCCTCGCCCATCGCAAATAAACCAACTGCCAACGTGGTGATCGAAATGCCGTCCATCAGCGCCGGCACGCCAAAGGCCAGGCGCGCCTGGCCGGTCAGCTTGTCGATACCAATCAGGCCCAGGAACAGGCCCAGCGCCAGGCTTGTCAGGCCGCGCAGCACCGAGCTGCCGAAGGTGGCTGACACGGTGACAAATGCCACCACCATCAGCGCGAAATAGTCCCACGGGCCGAATTGCACGGCCAGGTCGACGATGGTGGGCGCCAGAAGCGCCAGCAGGAAAGTGGCAATGGTGCCGGCGACGAAGGAGCCGATGGCCGCGGTGGCCAGCGCCGGGCCGGCGCGACCGGACAGCGCCATCTTGTAGCCTTCGATCGCAGTAGCGATCGAGGCCGCCTCGCCCGGCGTGTTGATCAGGATGGCGGTGGTGGAGCTGCCATACATGCCGCCAAAGTAAATGCCGGCGAACATGATGATCGAGCCGGTCGGGTCGAGCTTGAAGGTCACCGGTAGCAGCAGCGCCACCGTCAGCGACGGGCTGATGCCGGGCAGGATGCCGACCAGGGTGCCGAGCAAGACGCCAATGCCGGCGAAGAGCAGGTTGCCCGGCTGCAGCGCAATCCAGATGCCGTCGGCCAGGAGTGAAAGCGATTCCATGTTATCTCCCTTATCCCAGCAGCCGCTCTAGCGGGCCCATCGGCAGCGACAGCCCGAGCGCCTTGGTGAAGAACAGGTACACCACCGTGCTCAGCACCAGGCCATAGACCGGCCCGAGCGACCTGAGCGAGCGGCCGAAGCCGCAGGCGGTGAAGGCGAACAGGATGGCGGACGAGATGATGAAACCGGCGCCAAACGACAGCGTGACGATCTGCAGCACCAGCCCGGCGAACACCCACGCGAGCGAGCCCGGATTGACCTTGTCTTCCGGGTCCTGCGCCTGACGCAGTCCGGCCAGGCGCAGCGCCTGCACCAGATGCGCCACGCCCAGGCCGGCCAGCAGCAGTGCGATCAGCTTCATCGCCGCCGACGGACCGACATTCGGCCCCATGCCGGACGCCACGCCAAAGGAATCGAACAGGGTCAGCCCGGCCAGGCCGAGTAGGATCACGCCGACCACCAGGGGTGCCCGTCCGGCGGGCACTGAACCATCCTTGCCGGTGGTCATTTCACCAGGCCGATCGAGGTTAGGATGTCCTTCACGCGGGCCTGGTCGGCCTTCATGAAGGTGGCGAACTGGTCAGCCGGCAGATAGGCATCGTCCCAGCCGCGCGCCTTCAGGATCTTGGCCCACTCGGGCGACTTCGCGGTCTTCTCGACCGCGGCCGACAGCGCATTGCGCTGCTCGGGCGTGATGCCGGGCGCCGCTACGATGCCGCGCCAGTTGACCAGTTCCACATCCAGGCCCTGCTCCTTGAGCGTGGGCACTTCCACGCCGGGAATGCGCTTGCCGGAGGCAATGGCCAGCGCGCGCAGCTTGCCCGACTTGATCATGCTTTCGAATTCGCCGTAGCCGGACACGCCGGCGGCCACACGTCCGCCCAGCATCTCGGCCAGCGCCTCGCCGCCGCCCGAGAACGGCACATAGTTGAGCTTGCTGGCGTCGCCGCCGGCGGCCTTGGCCACCAGGCCGGCCAGGATATGGTCGGCGCCGCCGGCCGAACCGCCGGCCCAGACCACCTTGGAGGTGTCGGCCTTGATGGCCGCGGCCAGGTCCTTGATGCTCTTGTGCGGCGAATTCGCCGGCACCACCACCACCAGCGGGTCGGCGGTCAGGCGTGCGATTGGGGAGACGCTATCCAGGCTCACCGGCGACTTGTTGGTCAGCACCGCGCCCAACATGGTGATGCCCATCACCATCATCTGGTTGCCGTCGCCCTTGGCGCCGTTGGCGAACTGTGCCAGGCCCACGGTGCCGCCGGCGCCGGGCACATTGACCACCTGCACGCTCTTGGCGGCGCCGGCCGCGACCATGGCCTGCTGCAACGAGCGCGAGGCGCCATCCCAGCCGCCGCCCGGTGCGGCCGGCGCGATGATTTTCAGTTCCATCGGCGCCTGCGCCATCACCGGCGCGGCGGCGGCGAACGCGGCGGCGATTGCCACGGCGCGACCGGCACGGGCAAACATGTTATTGGCCTTATACATGCAACATCTCCTCTTGAAAGCACCGTGTTTTTTGCGGTGCGGATTTCTGGTTATGAACAGTCCGGGCACGGGGCGCGGACCGACAGCATTGCCTGCTGGGCTGCCCTGCATCTAGGACAAACGAAGGCAATCAGCATAGCGTATGGCTGGCTTGCCAGCCGTTAAAGGAACGTGATCCACTAAAACACTAGTGGCACCCTGTTTTATTTTTGCAACATCTCTCCGTCAGCACCGGCCGGCGCCACCGACGCGCCCTGTATACCATGCCGCTGCAGCGACGCCGCCACGAAGCCGCTGGCCTTCCTCTGCTCGACGAAGGCGCGCAGGAATTCCGCCGCCTCGGCGCCGCGGCTCTTGGGCAGGCCCATGGCTTGGCGGATCACCATGAAGCACTGGTCCAGCAGCCGCAGGCCGCTGGCTTTTTCGGCATCGGCCTGCAACTGCTGTTTAACGCCAGCGGCGACTTCGGCGCCCTCGCGCAGGAAGGTCTCGACCACGGTCGGCGAAGTAGGCGCGCGCAGGATCTGCGCATGGGCCAGGGTGCGGCTCAGGTACAGGTCATAGGCGCTGCCCTTGCCGACCACCACCCGGTGGCCGGCGCGGTCGACTTCCGCGTTGGTGCGCAGCGGGGAATCGTCCTTTACCAGGTAATAGCCCTCGATCAGCACATAGGGCGCGGTGAACGCGATCTCGGCACCGCGCAGCGGGTCGATGGCGAAGAAGCCGATGTCGGCTTCTTCCGCGGCCACCGCCTGCACTGACTTGCCGGCGGCGTCGAACACCACCAACTCCAGTTCCACGCCCAGGGTGGTGGCCAGCTCCCTGGCCAGGTCGACCGAGACGCCGCCGGGCTGGCCGCTGACATCGGTATTGGCGAGGATGGGATTGCCCAGGTTGATTGAGGCGCGCAGCTTGCCGGTGGGCGTGAAGGCGGCGAGGATGGCGGGAGTCAGGTGCATAGACAATGGCCTCTTGGTCGAAAGTTCAGGGTTGAAGGATGTTCTCGATGCGCGACAGCGACTGCATCGTATGGTCCAGGTGCTCGCGCAGGAAGGCCGCCGCCTCGGCATTGCGCTGCTGTTCCAGCAGGTCCAGCAGATGCAAGTGCTGGCGGCAATGCTCGGTATAGCGGTCGCGCTGGCGCATCGAGCGGTAGGAGAGCAGCCGGCGCACCCGGTTGACGCGCCGGATGGCATCGATGAAGAAGGCATTGCCGGAGGCTTCGACCAGGCTTTCATGAAAGCGCACGCCGCGGTCGTGCAGTGCGTCGGCGCTGGCCGTCATGATGCCGCCGTCGAGCAGCTGGTGCTCGGTGGCGCGGCATTGCGCCAGCACCGCGGCGTCCAGGCAGTAGCCGGGTTCCAGCAACGCGGCCGGTTCCAGGGCCTGCCGCAGCCGGTAAGACTGCAGCAGGCTGTCGGGCGTGGTCAGCATCGAGGAAAACGTCCAGCCATAGCCGGGCTTGCGTTCCGCCCAGCCTTCGCTGGCGATGCGGCCCAGCACCGCATTGAGCTGGACGGCGGTCAGGCCGTAGCGCTTGCGCATCATCTGCTCGGAAAATTCCTGCGGCAACGCGCCCTTGAGCAGGTCGTCGGCAATCTGGAAGTAGCTGCTGGTGACGACATCCGCTTCATCCAGGCCGAGCTTGCCGACCACCTCGGCCAGCACTTCCTCGGTCAGGGACCGGGCAAGGAAATAGCCGCGGTTGCGCTCCCGCGTCAGCACGCCCTGCTCGGCCAGCGCGGCCAGCGACGCATTGACCGGCTGGCGCGATACCCGCAGCCGGTCGGCCAACATCTGGGCCGGCAGATGGGTGCCCACCGTCCAGGCATGCTGCCGGGCCAGTTCGACGATCTGGCGCGAGATGGCGGCTTCGGCGCTCATGCGCAGAAAACCTTGGTCAGTTGCACCGGCGTCATGGCCTGGCCCCGGCGGCGATCGCCTGCCGCAGGATGGTAGGGATCACGCCGCCATTTTCCAGCAGCGCGCATTCCAGCCGGGTCTCGATGGCGGCCTGCGCCCCGAACGCCTGCACGCTGCCGTCGGCGCGGTGCAGTTTTACCGGGACCGTGCAGCGCGGCTGTAGCGTACCGGCCCGGGCATCGATTTCCAACCGGTCGCCGGGTTGCAGCTGCAGCGCGTCGGGATGCATGCCGGCCGGCAGCCGCAGCGGCAGGATGCCCATGCCGATCAGGTTGGAACGGTGGATGCGCTCGAAGCTCAGCGCCAGCACCGAGCGCACGCCGAGCAGGCGCTGGCCCTTGGCCGCCCAGTCGCGGGAAGAGCCGGTGCCGTAACGCTCGCCGGCCAGCAGCACCACCGCGTCGCCGGCATCGCGGTAACGCTGCGCCACCTCGAAAATCGGTGCGACCGCGCCGCTGGGCACATGCAGCGTATGGCCGACCGGTGCGGCCGGACATAGCAGGTTGCGCAGGCTCCTGCTGTAGAAGGCTGCGCGCAGCATCACTTCCCAGTTGCCGCGGCGCGAGGCGAACACATTGAGGTCGTCGCGGTCGTCGCCGCGCGCCACCAGGAAGTCGGCGATGAAGCTGTCCTTCGGAATCGCGCTGGCCGGCGAGATATGGTCGGTGGTCACGTCGTCGCCCAGCACCAGCAGCGGATAAGCGAGGTAATGGCCGAGCTGGCTGCCCTCGCTGGCCGCCGCGAACGGCGGACGGCGCAGCGCGGTGGAGCCGGCGTCCCAGGCAAATTGCGGCGAGCGCGGCGCTTCCAGGCCATGCCAGACCGGGTTCAGGCTGGCGTAGGCAAAGGCGCGTCGGAAGTCCTGCGGTGCCACCCCACGGCGCACATGCAGATCGATCTCCTCTGGCTTGGGCCACAGGTCGCGCAGATACACCGCCCTGCCGTCGGGCGTAACCTGCAGCGGTTCGCGGCTCAGGTCGATATCGGCGCGGCCGGCCAGCGCGAAGGCAATCACCAGCGGCGGCGACATCAGAAAGCCCAGTTCGAGATCGGGATGGATGCGGCCCGGGAAATTGCGGTTGCCCGACAGGACGGCCACCGGCCTGATCTGCCGCTGCGACAGAGCTTGCTGCACCGGCCCGGTCAGCGGGCCGGAATTGCCGATGCAAGTGGTGCAGCCATAGCCGACGATGTCAAAGCCCACCGCAGCCAAGTCGTCCAGCACGCTGGCCCGCGCCAGATAGTCAGCGGCGGCCGGCGAGCCGGGGCCGAGCGAGGTCTTGACCCATGCCGGCGTGCGCAGGCCCAAGGCGCGCGCATGCCGCGCCAGCAGGCCGGCGGCGATCAGCAGGCCGGGGTCGGAGGTGTTGGTGCAGCTGGTAATGGCTGCAATCGCCACCGGATAGGCCGGCAGGTCGTGGCCGCCGGCGGGCGCTTCCCCGCTGGCGGCCAGCGCACGGCCGGTGTCGGCATAGGCCAGCAGGTCCTGCGGGCGGCGCGGGCCGGCCACGTGCATGCCGACCGCACCGAGGTCAATCTCCAGCACCCGGGTATAACGCGGCGCGGCAGCCGGGTCGAACCAGAGGCCGTTGCGGCGGGCATAGGCCTCGACGAGCGCCACGCTGCCGGCTTCGCGGCCGGTGGCGCGCAGGTAGTCCAGGGTGTGACCGTCGATCGGGAAGTAAGCGGTGCTGGCGCCGTATTCCGGCGTCATGTTGGCCACCACGCTGCGGGCGCCGGCATCCAGCGTAGCGACGCCGGACCCGAAGAATTCGACGAATTCGCCGGACACGTTAATCCCGCGCAGCCGCTGCGTCACCGTCAGGGCGAGATCGGTGGCAAGCACGCCGGCCTGCAGCCGCCCGCTCAGACGCACGCCAATCACATCAGGAATGCGCAGCATGGTCGGCATGCCGAACATCACCGTCTGCGCCTCCAGGCCGCCGACGCCCCAGCCCAGCACGCCAATGCCGTTGATCATCGGCGTATGGCTGTCGGTGCCGATCAGGGTATCGGGCACCAGCCATTGCCGGCCATCGCGCTGCTGCACCGCGACCACGGTGGCAAGCTGCTCCAGGTTGATCGTGTGCATGATGCCGGTGCCGGGCGGATGGATGCGCACGCCCTGCATCACCGTCGAGGCCCATTTCAGGAAACGGTAGCGCTCGCCGTTGCGGCGCATTTCCAGCTGCAGGTTACGTTCGGCTGCATCACGCTGCGCAAAGAATTCCACCGCCAGCGAATGGTCGACCGAGATATCCACCGGCAGGCCGGGATTGAGCCGGGACGGGTCGCCACCGGCCTCGGCCAACGCGTCGCGCATGGCAGCGATATCGACCAGGGCCGGCGTGCTGGTGGTGTCGTGCATCAGCAGGCGCGACGGCTGAAAGGCAATCTCGGCCTCGCTGCTGCCGGTGTCCAGCCAGGCGAACATTGCCTGCACGGCGTTTTCCCGCTCAGTGCCGTCGGTATGGCGCACCAAGTTCTCCAGCAGGATCCGCAGCACGACCGGCAGGCTGGCATAGCGCTCGCCAAACAATACCGGCAGGTCCGCCATCAGATAGGAGGCGCCGTCGTGGCTGAGAGTGGCGGGCGGGAATGAGCTCAATTTTTCCATGCCACATTTTTGCATAAGTACGCATAAAAATGCAATCCAATCCGACCGATACTGCTAGATTATTCGCGAATATGGAATTCTGAATTGTCGGTAACGCTGTTTATTGCAACCAGAGGGATAAGTACACTGTGTCCATCGATGAACGCACCAGCCGGTGCGGTTCACCGAAGCAGGACCCGACGGGCAGACTTGACTCCTGAATGCCTTGACCGCCGTGCCCGCTTCCTCAACCTTCATTTGGAGAACACCATGAACGTCAAGAACCTTATCACCGCCGTTGCCGTCTTCGCCGCCGCCGGTTCGGCCTTTGCCCAGCAGACCGAATTCGTTGCCCCGGACGCCGGCTTCCAGTCCCGCGCCACCCGCGCCGAAGTGCGCCAGGACCTAGCCCAGGCCGCCTCGGAAGGCGCGATTGCCCAGCGCCAGCATGACGGCCAGGACACGGTCTACGCTTCCAGCAGCCGCAGCCGCCAGGACGTGCGCGCCGAAGCTATCCGTGCCGCGTCCATCCGCCATTACGGCGATGTGAACGACACCTACTTCGGCGGCTAAGCAGTATCGACTTCGAAGCAGCACCCGGCTGCGCCCTGCAGGGCGGCCGGCCTAGAACAGCAAAAGCCGGCGCATGCCGGCTTTTGCTTGATAAAGTCACGCGACGGTCCTTCGACTTTTTGCTGGCTTCCTTATCTTCAAGCACGGCAAGCTCCTGAAGACCTGGCGCTTCAAGGAGGAGCTAGAACTCTGTCATTCGCGTCATTGGAAGCGCCGCATCGCGGCCCTGCTGTTGTTTTGCCGCCCAGCCTCGCTTATGACCGGTCCGCCAATCCCCGGACTCCCCAGAGGCCCCTGGCAGGCTCTAACCGCCGTTTTCATCCGCCGCACCAGGTGAGTCGGGGTCGCGCAGACGGTTCAGGACATTCATTCTGGCGTGCAGGATCTGCCACACTTCAATGTAATCTTCCCACTCCACATAGAAGACCAGATCGGCATAGCGGCCCAGCTTTCGGTGGCGCAGACCAGGCAGGTCAAGCACCCTGGCGTAGCGGACGTGCCGCTGCTAGGATAGGCGCCAACGGACTTGCTCAGCCTACTTAGCGCGGCAACCATGCCGGAAGCAGTTCTTTCCTCGCCCTTGTCTACCAGGCGGTCCAATTCGCCTTCAAAAAACGCTGGGCGGCAATGCGCAGGAAGACCGGCTTCAAGCGCGGCGGGCCAGACGTTCGCGGATACGTTCCTGCAGGTGGTTGGCATAAGTGTCCGTGATGTCGCTGCCTGTCGGTGAAGCAGCACCTTCGAGCAATATGGCCCGCAACTGCGTCCTGGCCTGGTCCCTGCGGATAAGCTCGCGCAAGTATTCACTGCTACCGGTGTAATGATGATTTGCCACCTGGGCCTCGATGAAGTCTTTCAAATCGTCGGGCAGGGATATGTTCATTGTCGCCATGGTTGTGTTCGCTTACAGGGTCGGGGCATGCTACGTGCAAATAAGATGAATGGTAGGGTTTGCCATTTCTCAAACCATGAAAGGTTGCCCGTACCGACAAACGGCCAGGCTTGCATCATTGCCATGTCAGCCGCGATTTCATACAGTCAACCAACATCAGTTCCTTCGCCTCCCGGGATTTGCCAGGCTTGGTAGGCGAGATCGTCACGCCTGCGCTGATGCATCGGTCAGCACCTGTCAGGCAATGGCACTGGCGTCGTTGCCAATATTGCACTCTTCCAAACCTGCAGTGGCAGCTTGGCTAAACCCGGTTGCAGAGCCAATCACGCATTTGCCGCAGACCCGCTTTCCTCTCCCTCGAAAATTGCCTGGCAAGGAAGAATAGCCGAAGGGTGGTTTGCCCTTCAGCAGACACACCGGGCAGTCCGGCTCATCCGCGCGCAATCACCAGCAGGCCCGCCACGATGAGCCCCGCGCCCAGCAGTTTGGCCAGCGTGACGGTCTCATGCAGCACCCAGAACGACAGCAGCAGCGCGATCACCACGCTGCCCTTGTCGATCAGGGCCACGGTGGAGACGTCGCCCAGCTTGATTGCCTTGTAATAGAAGATCCAGGAACCGGCCGTGGTCACCGCCGACACCGCAAGCCAGAATACGTTTCTGGCGTTGAGCGACTGCAGCTCAGTGGCAGGCACGACGGCGCCGGCAAACAAGAGCACGAACACGAAGACAAAGCAGGTACGCACCGCCAGGCCCAGGTCGCCGGAGATGCCCGACAGCCCAAGCTTGGCGATCACGGACGTGAAGCCGGCGAAGGCCATCGAGATGAATGCATAGATGAGCCATCGATCCATTTGCTGTTTTCCTTCCGGTTGGGATTGGCGTTGAACATCCGGCGCAGCGCATTGCACTGTCGCCGCCGAACGCAGGCTAGTAAGTCAGTCCGAGCGAAAAGCGATTCTGGCTCACGCTGCCGAAGTTTGCATAAGGATCATGGGCAATCCGGACGAAGTAATGCCGGTGGGTATAGGTGATGGTCAGCCCATGGCCACGCACCAGCATGCCATCGTCCGCCAGGCCGCGCTTGTAGGTGCCGTCCAGTGAAAGCCGGTCAGTATCGGTCAGGTTCAGATGGGCATAGAGATGGGTGACGCGCTGCCCGGTGCCCAGCCGGTCGTCGCGGATCTGGTAAAGGGCCAGGTCGGTGTGAGGCAGGATGCCGGTGCCGGCGCCCAGCGTGCCGGCATCATTTGGATCGAAATTGAGGTTGTAGTAATTGTGCAGATTGGTACGGCCCAGTCCGGCGATCAGGTAGAACGGATCGCCAAGCTGCAGTGTGGCCGAGCCGCCGACAAAGCCGCCGCTGGCCGCCTGGGCCGACCACACCACATGGCCGTGCTGGAAATACTGGGTGTATTCATAGCCGGAGCGGAGCTGTCGCTGGCCTTCGCGAGCCAAGTACTGGCCCGCCCACAGCGAATGCGAGCCGCTATTGGCGCGCAGGTTCAGGTCCCAGGCATAGTTGCCGTCGGCGGACTGATACCAGGAGGGCGTGAACTTGATGGCCAGATCGTTGCCGTCGGCGCACCAGGCCGGCGTCGCAATGCAGGGCGACAGGCAGGCAGCAAGGCACAGGCTGGCCATGCGGGAAATGAGTGGTGCGGCATTCATCGATGTGGCAAAGAAAAAAGCGGCATCTTAGCCTGTATCGCCGCAGCCGGCCGAAACGCCCTGCTAGCGATCGGCCCTACTATTATTCACCGCAGTGATATTGAATATTGGAAATAGAAATTTCCGGCTTGGTTCCCTCGCCGGTATAGTTACACCTGTCTCCTCCACCCTCCCAAAGGATGGATTTACCCGCTCCTCGTGAGCGGGTTTTTTTTGCCTGCCGCATCCGCATTCCTTGTCCTGGCCAGGTGGACAAACGACGCCATTGGCTAGAATGACGGCTCCTCAAACAATTCAGGAGACGACGTGCGCATCAAGATTCTTCCCGCCCTGCTGGCAATAGCCCTGTCAGCTGCCGTTCATGCCGGCGTCCATGCTGCCGAAGCGAATCAGCCGCTACTGCAGGCAGCCCGACAGGCCGAGCCGGCAGTGATCGGGAGCCTGAAGGACATGGTCATGATCGAATCCGGCAGCAGCGACGCGGCCGGGCTGGCCAAAATGGCTGACTATACCGAAGCCAGGTTAAAGGCGCTGGGCGCGGCCACCGAGCGGCGGCGCGGCAGCACTGGGCCGGGCAGCATCGTCATCGGCACCTTCAGCGGCAGCGGCAGCAAGCGCCTGATGCTAATGGCGCACATGGATACGGTGTACCCGGCCGGCACGTTGGCGACTCAGCCGTACAAGGTGGAAGGCCGTCGCATCTATGGCCCCGGCATCGCCGACGACAAGGGCGGCATCGCCGTCATCCTGCATGCGCTGCAGCTCCTGAAGGACGCCGGCTGGCGCGACTACGGCAAGCTCACCGTGCTGTTCAATGCTGACGAAGAGATCGGCTCCATCGGCTCGGGCGAACTGATTGCCGCGCTGGGCGCGGAGCATGACTATGTGTTGTCGGCCGAGCCGACGCAGGTCGGCAAGGAAGGCATCCTGCTCGGTGCTTCCGGCACCGGCACCGTCACGCTGCAGGTGCAGGGCCGCTCCTCGCATGCGGGCGCGGCGCCGGAGGAGGGGCGCAATGCCCTGATCGAGCTGTCGCACCAACTGGTGCAGACGCGCGACGTGGCAAAGTCGGTGCCGGGCACCCAACTCAACTGGACCATGTCGCAGGCGGGCAAGGTGCGCAATCAGATTCCGGAATCGGCGATGGCCACCGGCGACATGCGGCTGACAGTGCCGGACGGCTTCGAGAAGCTGGAAGCGGCGCTGAAGGACAAGGTGCAGAACCGGCTGGTGCCGGACACCCAGACCACCGTCAGCATCGAGCGCGGCCGGCCGCCCTTCGTTGCCAGCGCTACCGCGCGCGAGGTGGCGAAGAAGGCGCAGGACATTTATGCCGAAATGGACCGCAAGCTGGTCCTGACCGACATGACCGGTGGCGCCACCGATGCCGGCTTCGCTTCCCGGTCGGGCAAGGCGGTGGTGCTGGAAAGCTTCGGCCTGGCCGGCGCCGGCTACCATGCGCGCGATGAATACATCGACGCCGACACCATCGTGCCGCGGCTGTACATGATGGCGCGCATGCTGCAGGAAGTCGGCCGCGGGCAATAAGCGGCTGGAGTACCTGCACGCCGGCTGGCTTCAGTCAGCGTGCAGGCTCCAGATCGCATGCATGTCCAGGAGCAGCCTGGCCTGCGCTTCCAGCGCATCGATCTGCGCCTGCTCAGCGGCCGACAGCGCTTCCAGCGCCTGCCGCCTTGCCAACAGGGTGTCCGACAGCGGCGACTCGCCCAGTTCATAGGCACGCGCCACCAGCGTGGCATTGCTGGCGGACTGACGGCCGATGTCGGCCAGCTGGCGCCACAGCGCCTGCGTGCCATTGGCGCGCAAGGCGGCGGCCAGCGCGTCGGCTTCCACCTTCAGCCGCACCGCGCGGGCATTCTCCAGCGCGACATCGGCCCGGCCCAGGCTGGCCAGTACCTGTTCCCGGCGCGCCTGTCCCGGAATCGGAATCGATACCGTGACCGAGAACAGCCGCTCCTGATGGTCGCGCTCCTGCGCATAACGCAGCCCCAGCGTCGGGTCCGGCGTGCGTTCCAGCGCGGCCCGCTCGGCGCTGACCCGGCCAAGCGCGGCCTCCGCATCGGCCAGCTCGATTTCATGGTTGTCTTCCAGGATCTTCTGCCGCCACAGGACCACGTCGCCGGGCGGCGGCACCGGCTCCGGCAGGCTGCCCGACAGTGCCGGCTGCAGCCCCGCATAGCTCACCGCCAGGCCAGCGGCCAACAGGTCGCGCCGCTGCGCCGCCTGCAGAAAGGCCGCCTCGACGCGGTGGCGCTCGGTATCGGCCAGCATCATTTCCATGCGCGGCGCGTCGCCCGCCGCCACCCTTCTGCGCACGATGTCGGCCTGCTGGCCCAGCAGCGCCGCCTGCTGCTGCAGCCGCTGCGCCGCCTGCGCCTCGCGCACCCATTCGAACCAGCGCCGCAGCAGGGTGCGTGCGGCCTCATGCCAGGCGTCGGCCAGCCGCGCTTCGGAGATCGACACGCCCTGGCGGCCCAGCTCGGCATCCTTGTCGGCCTTGCCCATCCAGCGCAGCGGCCGTTCCAGCGCCACCTCGTTCTCGCGATAACGCGGCCCGCTGGCTTCATTGCGCCGCTGGGCGCTGGCCCTGACCGACCATTCATAGGACCCTGCCGTAAGCCGGCGGCTGTTGGCCTGTTCCACCACGATGCCGGCCTGCGCGGCCGTCACCTGCGGCTGGCGTTCCAGCAGCCGCGTCACCAGGTCCGGCGGCGGCAACAGCGGCGGATAGGCCGCGCCAGCTAAGCCGTCGGCCAGCGCCGGCATGGCGGAACAGAGCGCAATGCAGAACAAAACCGTTTTCATCCTGACCTTCCATAAGCGGTGAGCGGCACGGTCCACCAGGACAGGGCGGGCGTCGGAAACTGATGCCGCACGCTGGCAAGCAGCACATCGACCTGCTGTGCCTGCATCGGCATGGTGACCAGCGCCATGCGGGCCCGGCCGCGCACCTTTTCCATTGCGGTGACGAGGTGTGCGCCCTTCCCCATGCCATCCTGATGCGACACCATCAGACTGTCGGCCCATTCCGGATGCGCGGCCAGGTGCTCCAGCAGCGCATCCTCGATGCTGGCCGGGACCACCAGCGTGAGCAGGCAATCGCAGGGCGCCGTCATGCTATCCTCCCGCGTCCGAAGCGCCTGAACAATAGCGGCAGCAGCACCAGGGTGAGCAGCGTTGAACTGAGCAGCCCGCCTATCACCACGATGGCCAGCGGCCGCTGGATTTCCGAGCCGGGACCGGTGGCCAGCAGCAGCGGAATCAGGCCAAAGCCGGTAATGCTGGCGGTCATCAGCACCGGCCGCAGCCGGCGCCGGGCGCCCTCGGTGATGACCGCCACCGTGTCCATGCCGCGCGCGGCGAGCTGGTTGAAATAGCTGATCATCACCAGGCCGTTGAGCACCGCGATGCCCATCAGCGCGATGAAGCCGACTGAGGCCGGCACCGACAGGTATTCGCCGGTCACGGCCAGCGCAATCACGCCGCCGATCATGGCAAACGGAATGTTGACGAACACCAGGGCGGCCTGTCGCAGCGAGCCGAAAGTGGTAAACAGCAGCAGGAAGATCAGCGCCAGCGCCACCGGCACGACCACCATCAGCCGGCCGGCGGCGCGCTGCTGGTTCTCGAACTGGCCTCCCCAGCTAACCCGGTAGCCGGTCGGCAGCTGTACCTGGCGCGCCACCGCCGCCTGCGCCTCGGTCACGAAGCCGACCAAGTCGCGCCCCTGCACATTGGCCCGCACCACCACCATGCGCGCACCGTTCTCGCGCTCCACTCGCACCGGTCCGTCCACCGTCTTCAGACGCGCCAGGTAGGGCAGCGGCACCGCCTGGCCGCCGGCCAGCGGCAGCCGCAAATTCTGGAACAGCTCGGGTGACATGCGCAGCGCCTGCTCACCGCGCACCATCAGCGGCAGCCGGCGCCCTTCCTCGACCACGATGCCGGCCTGGCGCCCTTCCACCAGCGCCCGCAAGTCGTTCTGCATCTGGTCCACGGTCAGGCCGAAACGGCCGGCCGCCATGCGGTCGATGTCCACCTGCAGGTACTGCAGGCCGGTGTTGCTGACCGTGAGCACGTCCTGGCTGCCGGGGATCGCTTCGAGCAGCGTCACCACCTGCGCCGCCAGCCGGTTCAGCTGCGCCAGGTCGGCGCCATAGATCTTCACCGCCAGGTCGCCGCGCACGCCCGACAGCATTTCCGAGGTGCGCATCTCGATCGGCTGGGTGAAGCTGAAATTGATGCCGGCAAAGCCTGCCACGGCTTCCCGCAGCTGCTCCAGCAGCACTTCCTTGTCGGGGCTGCGCCACTGGCTGCGCGGCTTGAGCACGAGGAAGGTGTCGGTCTCGTTCAGGCCCATCGGGTCCAGGCCCAGCTCGTCGGCGCCGGCTCTAGCGACGATGCTGCTGACCTCGGGCACGGTGGCCAGCACCTGGCGCTGCACCGCAAGGTCGATCTCGGCCGTCGCCGCCAGGTTGATCGACGGCGCTTTCTCCACCTGCATGATGATGTCGCCCTCGTCCAGGGTCGGCATGAAGGACTTGCCGAGCAGGCCGAACAGCAGCGCCGCGCCGGCCAGGCCGGCCAGCGCCAGGCCATAGACCAGGCGCTCGCAGCCCAGCGCCCATGCCAGTACCGGCGCATAGGCCTGTTCCAGCCAGCGCACCAGCCGCGGCTGGGCATGGCTGCCGTCGCGCAGGAAAAACGAGCTCAGTACCGGGATCACCGTCAGCGACAGCAGCAGCGAGGCCGACAGCGCGAACACGATGGTCAGCGCTACCGGCGCAAACAGCTTGCCTTCCAGGCCCTGCAGCGTCATCAGCGGCAGGAACACCATCATGATCACCAGCATGCCGGCTGCCACCGGCGCGGCCACCTCGCGGGCGGCGCGGTAGACCAGGTGCAGCCGCTCGCGCGGCGCGCCATTCGCCGGTTCCGCCATGTGCGCCTCAATGTTTTCCACCACCACCACCGCCGCGTCGACCAGCATGCCGATCGCAATGGCCAGCCCGCCCAGCGACATCAGGTTGGCCGAGAGTCTGAAATAATGCATCAGCACGAAGGTGGCCAGCGCCGACAGCGGCAGGATGGTGGCCACCACCAATGCCGCCCGCAGATTGCCCAGAAAGAGGAACAGCAGCACCATCACCAGCACCACCGCTTCGGCCAGCGCCTTGGCCACCGTATTGACCGCCCGGTCGACCAGTGCACCGCGGTCATAGAAGGGCCGGATGGTCGCGCCGGCCGGCAGGTTCCTCTCGATCTCGGCGATCTTGTTACGCACCTGCGCCACCACCTCGCGCGCGTTGGCGCCGCGCAGGCCCAGCACCAGGCCTTCCACCGCTTCCTGCTTGCCGTCGATGGTGACGACGCCGTAGCGGGTCAGGCTGCCCACGCGGACGGTCGCCACATCGGCCACCCGCACCGGCACGCCGCCGCGCTCGGCAATGGCCAGCGCCTTCACGTCCTCCGGCGTGCGTATGCTGCCTTCGGCCCGCACCACCAGCGCTTCCTCATGTTCCGACAGGCGGCCGGCGCCGTCGTTGCGGTTGTTCGACTCCAGCGTGGCCTGCAGCTGCGCCAGCGACAGGCCGCGCGCGGCCAGCGCGGCGATGTCGGGTACCACCTCGAAGCTCTTGACCATGCCGCCCAGCGCATTCATGTCGGCCACGCCGGGAATGGCGCGCAACTGCGGCCGCACCACCCAGTCGAGCAGGGTGCGCTTCTGCTCCAGCGACAGGTCGCCTTCGATGGTGAACATGAACATCTCGCCCAGCGGCGTGGTGATTGGCGCCAGGCCGCCGGCGGCGCCGGGCGGCAGGTCGCGCATTGCATTGCCCAGCCGCTCGGCCACCTGCTGGCGTGCCCAGTAGATGTCGGCGCTGTCCTCGAAGTCGAGCGTGATGTCGGCAATGGCGTACTTGGACTGCGAGCGCAGTAGCCGCTGGCCCGGTATGCCCAGCAGTTCCTGCTCGATCGGCGCGGTGATGCGGGTTTCCACTTCCTCCGGCGTCATGCCGGGCGCCTTCATGATGATCTTGACCTGGGTGGAGGAGACATCCGGATAGGCATCGATCGGCAGCACCCGCAGCGCCATCACGCCGGCGCCGACCAGCATCACGGTCAGCACCATCACCAGCAGACGCTGCGACAAGGCCAGGGCAAGCAGGCGGTCCAGCATCACTTCCCCTCGCCCTGGCCGCCCAGCCCCATCCACATGCCCTTCAGGGCCACCATGCCCTGCACCGCGACCTCGCTGCCGGGCTTGAGCCCGGCGCGCACCAAGCTGCGCTCGTCGCCGCGCGAGAGCACCATGACCCGAACCGGCCGCACGCCGTCGGCTTCGCGCAGCATCAGGTAGTCGCCGGCATCCAGGCGCAGCAGCGCCGCGCTGGGCACGGCCAGGCCGCCGCGCACGCCGCGGGTGCGCACGACGGCATCGATGTACTGGTTGGGCCGCAGGCATTGCGCGGCCTGCGGCAGTTCGGCGCGCACCAGCACTGCCTGGCTGGCCGCATTCATCTGCGGACTGAGGGCGCTGATCTTGCCGGGGCGCGGGCAGCCTTCAACCTCGACTGCGTCGCCCGGGCGGATGCGGTCGGCCTGGCCCCGCGTGGCCTGCAGTTCCAGCGCCAGCTCGCCGGCCCGGGCCAGCCTTGCCAGCGGCGCGCCGGCCTCGACCTGCTGGCCAGGCATCGCCAGCAATTCCAGCACGATGCCGGCCTGCCGGGCCGCCACCGGCATGGTGGCCGACAGCGCCTGCTTCGATGCCAGCGCCCGCAGTCCGGCCTCGTTCATGCCGGCTAGGCGCAGCAGCTGCGCCCGCTCCTGCGCCGCCACCCGCGCCTGCACCTGGGCATTGCGGGCATCCTGCAGCCGGCTCAGCGCAATGATGCCTTCGCGGTGCAGCGTCTCGTCGCGCGCCAGCTTGTCGGCGGCCAGACGCTCCTGGGTGGCCAGCTGCACGTATTCACGCTGCCATTCCAGGAACTGCGGGCTGAACAGCCGCGCCAGGACGGCGCCGGCGGCGACGGCCTGCATCGGCGCCGCCGCCACCTCCTGCACCACGCCGGCGGCCGGCGCGCTGACCACTTCCAGCGCCTGCACCGGAAACACCACACTGCCGGCCAGGCGCATCGCCTCGCCGTCGGCGCCGGCTTCTTCGACGCGGCCATAGGCAATGCCGGCGGCGCTGGCCTGCGCGGGGCTGAGCTTGATCAGCGGCGCATCCTGTGCCGGCGCGGCCGCGGTGAAGAGGCAAAGACAGAGCAGGGCCAGCGTTAGGCGTGGGGTCATGGGTAACAGCGGCGGAAAAGGCGTTGATGGTCGGGTCGGGTGGATCGCGCTAACGCGGCAGGTGTGTCTTGCCAGGTTCCGGCCGTAGCCGGGGCCAGCGTCGCGCGGTCAGGCGCACTTGACTGGATGCGCCGACAAGGGCCGTGTTCCACGGCGCCAGTGCGGCATTGTATTCGCGAATGATGACCCCCATCAATGCCAGCTCCTGACCCGGCCGGCACACTGTGAGCTTGATCAATTATTTATAGCGAATTCATCGTGTACAACGCTTCACAAAAAGACAGGTATTCCCGCTACACCCGGATCAGGCGGTCCCATACGCTGATGCGGGCAGGCATGATCGGCGCCCTGCTGGTGCCGGTGCTGCTCTACTTCACGGCAGGCTAGGCGCGGGGAACAACGGCGCCGGGATGCAGTCAGCCCGTGTTCATGCATGGCCAAGAGGCGCCAACAGGAGCAATCGATGCGACCGTCACTTAAACCCCTTTCTCAACAGGTCATGGTCATTACCGGCGCCAGCAGCGGCATCGGCCTGGCCACCGCCCGCGCCGCGGCCCGCCGTGGCGCCCGGCTGGTGCTGGTGTCGCGCGACGCCTCGGCCCTGGAGACCCTGACCGAGGAGTTCAGGCAGCAGGGGCATGACGCGATAGCTGTTGCCGCCGATGTCGGCTTGGAAGCCGAGGTCCAGCATGTGGCCGACCGCGCGCTGGCCCATTTCGGCCAGTTCGATACCTGGGTCAACAATGCCGGCGTTTCCCTGTTCGGCCTGCTCGACCAGCCGACGATGGAAGAGAACCGGCGGCTGTTCGACACCAACTTCTGGGGCGTAGTGCATGGCGCGCTCACCGCCAGGAAGCATCTGCGCGAGCACGGCGGCGCCATCGTCACCGTGGGCAGCATGCTGTCGGACCTAAGCGTGCCGCTGCAGGGGATGTACTGCGCATCCAAGCATGCGGTCAAGGGATTTATTAATGCGTTACGCATGGAAAGCCAGCATGCGGGCGAGCCAGTTTCCTTCACCCTGATCAAGCCGGCATCAGTCAACAGCATGCTGGCCCTGCATGCCCGCAACTACTTGGCCATGAAGCCCGACCTGCCGCCCCCGGTGTATGCGCCGCGGGTGGTGGCCGACGCGATCCTGCATGCGGCGCAGCATCCGGTGCGCGACATCTTCGCGGGAGAACCGGCGGTGGCTGGCTCGTCGCTAGCCCAGCTCGCGCCCGGCATTGCCGACATGGTGACCCGCAACCTTGCAGTCGGTCTGCAGCAACGCAATGAGAAGGACCTGCGCGAGCACAGCGGTAACCTGTTTGCCTCCGCCCGCGATGGCAGCCTGCAGGAAAGCGAGCCGCGCAGCGGGCCGACCTTCCGGCACAGCCCTTACACCGAGGTCGTCACCCACTGGACCGGCCCGCTGGACCTGCTGCGCATGCTCACGGGCAGGTAGGCCGGAACGGCTGCGGCGCTGGTCCTCGGGCCGCGACCGCCATGGGTCTGCGGCCGGTGCAAGCCTGCGCTGACTGGCACGTCAACATGGCGCAACAAAGCCGGTCGCTGCGCTCTACGCACCTGCCAAAGCGGCTGTTTGTCCCCCTCCTGACGAGATATCAAGCCGTCACCACAAATTTTCAAAACTTAACCGCGGTCAAGGATAGTGAAAAGTCGTTCTTCCACAATCGTCTCACCTACCGCACAGACAGATCCTTGGAGCCCGGTCGTTGCCAGGCCAAGGGTCTTGAAGAAAGGTAATCAAAATCTATAAGAAAGATGGTCGTTCACGGCGCAGTCAAAAGGCCGGGACGAGCAAGCAAACATCAACACGATTAACGGAGACAAAAATGCTTGAGGCAACATCCTTTCGAGGCGCGGGCTCGCTGCGCTGGTTTGACACCTTTGACTTCGCAGTCGCCGCATCCGGCGTGATGGGGAGCGCAAAATGAGCCAAGCTACCCTGAACGCGCAACGCCCGCTCCCCGCCACTTCCGACAAGACCCGCTGGATACAGCTCATCGTCGGCGTGGTCTGCATGATTGCCACCGCCAACATCCAGTACGCATGGACCCTGTTCGTTCCGGAGATCCAGGACAAGTTCGGCTGGGCGCGTGCCGAGATCCAGATCGCCTTTACCCTGTTCGTGCTGGTGCAGACCTGGCTGGCGCCAATTGAAGGTCACTTCATCGACAAGTTCGGCCCCCGCGTGATGGTTGCCTTCGGCGCCGTGATGATAGGCTGTGCCTGGATCGTCAATTCCCAAGCCACCAGCCTGCTGGGCTTTTATGTCGGCGCTGCCTTGGGCGGCATCGGCGTCGGCTCGATCTACTCCACCTGCATCAACAATGCGCTGAAGTGGTTCCCGGACCGCCGCGGCCTGGCCGTGGGCCT
This sequence comes from Noviherbaspirillum sp. L7-7A, assembly GCF_019052805.1. Taxonomy (NCBI): domain Bacteria; kingdom Pseudomonadati; phylum Pseudomonadota; class Betaproteobacteria; order Burkholderiales; family Oxalobacteraceae; genus Noviherbaspirillum; species Noviherbaspirillum sp. L7-7A. The sequence goes on along the minus strand of NZ_JAHQRJ010000002.1, from coordinate 657,695 downwards.
GACCGCCGGTGGTTACGGCGCCGGCTCTGCCGCCACTATCCTGCCGATCGCAGCCATGATCGAGTCCTCGGGCTTCCAGCACACCTTCCTGTTCTTCGGCATCCTGCAGGGCTCGCTGGCCTTCATCGCCGCCTGGTTCCTGCGCTCGCCGAGCAAAAGCGAAGTCAAGGCTTCGTCCAAGCTGACCCAGGCTACCCGCGACTACACTCTGAAGGAAGCGCTGTCGACCAAGCTGTTCTGGCTGATGTTCGTGATGTTCATCCTGGTCGTCACCGGCGGCATGATGGCCGTGGCCCAGCTGGGCGTGATCGCCAAGGACCTGGGCGTCAAGGAATTCCAGGTCGACCTGCACTTCTTCGTGATGGCCGCGCTGCCGCTGGCCCTGATGCTGGACCGCATCATGAATGGCGTATCCCGTCCGCTGTTTGGCTGGATCTCGGATAACATCGGCCGCGAAAAGACCATGGTGATCGCGTTCACTCTCGAAGGCCTCGGCATCATCGCGCTGGGCTACTTCGGCAGCAACCCATGGGCCTTCCTGATCCTGTCCGGCGTGGTGTTCCTGGCCTGGGGCGAAGTCTACTCGCTGTTCTCGGCCCTGGCCGGCGACGCCTTCGGCACCAAGCACATAGGCAAAATCTACGGCGTGCTCTACACCGCCAAGGGTATCGGCGCGCTGTTCGTCCCGTTGGGTAACCTGATGATGGAAGCCACCGGCACCTGGTCCACCGTGCTCTACACCGTGGCGCTGATGGACCTGACAGCCGCCTTCTTGGCTATCATGATGCTGCGCCCGGTCCTGGCCAAGCATGTCAGCTTCTCCAAGAGCCTGATGATGCGGGAGAACGCTGCGGCGGCCGCCACCTGATGTTCGATACGCCCTGACCGCGGTCAGGTTGCAGGAAAAGCGGGCTTCCTCGGAAGCCCGCTTTTTTTATTGCATCTTTTCAGCTAGTTCCCACGTCGGCTTATAACGCTTTTACATCAATGATGCGAAAAGTCTTTTTGAACGCGCTGGACGCCGTTTCCATCAGTATGGCAGTGCCATATTCCCTCAGGAACACCCACTTGCGCCGGCTTTGAAGTACGTTGTTCATAATATTCGTGCATTCCAGCTCGATTGCCATACCGACGAGCTTGGCATGCAACGCGCTTGCCTGCATGGTCTTCGTCGCCTTGCACATGCTCCGAACGGGAATAAAGTTAACGGTTTGCGCTTCGGTGCCGCTTCTATACTCGATCACCGCTTCCCTGCTGCCTGACAGCGGCAGCGGATCGAAACGACTGATGTCGTCGACCCCGGACATCATCCTGGTTGTGTGGCTGCGCAATGGCACATGCTGCCATCTGAGATCAAGGAACCCGAGGTAGGTCAGGCTATAGGTCAGCAAATAGGGAATCCCGTTGTTCGACTCCTCCTCCATTTTCTGAACAAGGCCCTGGCCCGCATTCATGGACGTGATTTCCGAAGTCCAGCTTTCCTTCTTCCCGTCGCTGCCTTCCGCGGTTGTTTCCCCACGACGACGAGCTTCGCCGCAGCAGGCTCTGACGGTGGAACGGGAAGCTTTCTCGCAAGCGAGGGCGAAAGACGCTGAGAAGAAAAATGCTTAGCCTGGTATGGGAACTTGTCGACGGTAACATCTTCCACATTATTCACGCTGGCGCAACCGGAAAACATGGCGAGCGCCGAGAACGCCAGGACAAGCCCCGGCAACCCGCGATTTCTTCTTCATTGCTTCTCCTTTGTAGAACGCGAACAGGCGTCCGGCTTCCCCAGCGCATTCTGCGACTGAAACGCTCTGCAACTTCGTGTCGGCAGCCCATGGCCCTGAAGGAAGGTGTTCGACGTTTTCGAAAGGGAGCTGCGACGTGGTGAAACTACGAACCCCGGCAAGGAACCGCACCTGATGTGCCGGCGCGCCAGGGCTTCACTCGTGCTCAGTTGGAAGTATAAGTTGCATCGAAAACCGGAAATTCACTCTGAGGATCTTCAGGACACAATAGAAGGCAACAAAACGAATGAAAAGAAATGAAATCTGGCCCCGGCAACGACGAGCCTGATGCATACATAGCGCAGGACGTCGAGTCGAGTCGAGTCGGTACCTATCCGTTGCCGATCCCTGCTTGGGACTGGTAGCGGGCTGTGTGAGCTACCTTCCCCCGATCACGACAAATCCCGTCATGAACAGCAAGGCCAACGCCAGCGCCAGCGAGACGCCTTTCCAGAACAGCACCGGATTTCGCTCCACCAGCGGCGTATGGCCGCGGTGCAGGTAGGCCTTGTTGGGATGATGCAGGTCATACAGGAATTCGGACAATTCCTGATAGCGCTTCTGCGAATCCGGCTGCAGCGCGCGGCGCAGCGTCTCGTCGATCCAGGCGGGTATATCGCGCTGGTCGTCCAGCACCGAGCGGTATTGCAGTTTGCGCTGGGCTGCGCGGGTAGTCGCCTTGGCGACCTGCGCGCCATAGGGCAGCCGCCCGGTCAGCAGCTGATAGGCAATCACCCCGAGCGAGTACAGGTCAGAGCGCGGCGTGCCGCGTTCACCAAGGAAGTATTCGGGCGCGGCATATTGCGCCGTGCCTGGCATCTCGGCGCGTTCCAGCCGCATTGCGGTTTCGGTGAGGCCGGCAACCCGGGTCGAGCCGAAGTCGATGATCTTTACCGTACCGGAGGCGTCGATCATGATGTTTTCCGGGCGCAGGTCCTGGTGCAGCATCTCCAGGCGGTGAAAGGCCAGCAGGCCGCGCGCGATCTGCCCGACCAGGCCGCGCACCGTGGCCAGGTCAGGTCGGGGATTGTCACGCATCCACTGCGCCAGCGTCTGTCCTTCGATGAACTCGGTGGCCACATACAGGTAGTTGCGCTTTCTGGTCTGGGCGCCCGCCTTGAGCACGTGAGCATTATTGATCCGGCGCGCGATCCACTCCTCCATTAGCAGGCTTTCCAGATAGGCCGGGTCGCCCTGCCGATCGACCGATGGCGTCTTCAGGATCTGCAGTTCGCCGGTTTCCTTGTCCTGCGCCAGATAGATATGGCTGCGGCTGCTGGCGCGCACCTCGCGCAGGATGGTATAGCCATCGAAGTCCATGCGGGCGGCCAGCACCGGCGCCGGCGCCAGGCCGGAGAGCTTGCGCAGCGTCTCGCCGGCATCCGGTGCCGGCAGCGCATCGATGCGCACCAGTTGCACGGTCAGGTTGTCGGCACTGCCACGGCGCAGCGCTTCGGCGACAATCAGCCGCGCCGCGTGGTCGAGGTCGTCGCCATGGCTGTCGACCGCGGCGAACACAAACTCAGCGTCGACATGCTCATACACGCCATCGGTGGCCAGCATGAACAGGTCGCCCGTTTCGAGTTGCAGCTGGTGGAAGTCGATGTCGACCTGCTGGTTCATCCCCAGCGCCCGGCTCAGGTAGCTGGTCTCGCGCGACACCCACAGTCGGTGGTCGCAGGTGAGCTGCTCTAGCCGGCGCTCGCGCAGCTGGTAGATGCGCGAGTCGCCCACATGGAACAGGTAGGCGGTGGCGGACTTGACCACCAAGGCCGACAGGGTACAGACATAGCCACGGTCAGGGTCATAGCGATGCTGGCCCTGCCGGCTCTGGGCATGCAGCCAGGAGTTGGTCGCCACCAGCACCTTCTCGACCGAAGTCTTCACCGACCAGGCTTCCGAGGTACAGTAATAATCTTCCAGCACGCTGGTCACCGCGGCCTGGCTAGCGATCTGGCTGACATCGCTGCTGCTGATGCCATCGGCCAGCGCAACCGCAATGCCCTTGGTAGCAAGCAGTGGCTCCTTGGGCATCTGCGCGCCGTGAAAGTCCTGGTTGATCTCCTTGCGTCCGCGGTCGGAATGCTGGCCGATGGAGGCTTGTAATTGTGTTGTCATGAATATTTGGGCGGAAGAGGGGCAGTAGCGGGTGCTGTTGCAATTCGTAGGGTGCAATACCCCGAAGGGGCATTGCACCATTGGCCGATCGAGGAAGTCGGCCGGCAATGCCATCCCAGTTTGCAACCGTGGTGCAATGCCCTTCGGGTATTGCACCCTACAAAAGCGGCTGAAGTTACCTCTCATGCTGCAGTTGCCGTTTTCTTTGAAGTGCGCGGGGCGACATTTGCCGTTGCCGTTGCCGTTGCCGTTGCCGTTGCCGTTGCTTTTGAAGTGGCCGTTGCCGTTAAGTCCCGTTGAGCGCGCCGTGGCGGCGATGCCTGAAGCGGATAAGGTGCGGCGTCTGTTTGAGCGAAGCGCAGCGCAGCGAGCTTAGCCGCGCCCTGCTCCGGTTACCGCTGACACGGGCACCCCGCGCAGCGGGGCGCGATCACCGGGTCGCCTTTTTTACTTTTTTTTCGAAGCTAAAAAGTGAGCCGGCCGCCGGGACGGACTCCCAGCTTGTCTCCACGGCAGTGCAATCGCCTTGCGTTACCCGGCAAGGCACGGGCAGACTGTCGTCGTTGCTGTTGACTTCCGTAAGTAAGCTATAAACGTCAAAAGCAACTGCTGCTTCGCAGTGACGTCCTTACGCCTGATAAAACAACCCCACTGCACTGTCGTCATGACCAGGCCGGGTGTTTCCCCGGCAGGCGACCCGGTGATCGCGCCGCGCTGTCGCAGGGTCCCCGTGACGGCGCTCAACGGAACTTGAACTGCAACTTCAAAAGCAACGGCAACGGCAACGGCAACGGCAACTGCAACGACATCGGCAACTGACACCGTCCGTCCAGGCCTCCCCCCAATATCGTGGCCCCTGCTTGAAAAGTCCCAGCCCCAAAGCAGGGACCCCAATCAACGAAACCACTCGATGCTCAGTTGAACGTCCGCTTGGGCGCAGTCTTGATATGCGTGGCATACAAGGTCAGACCAGTGAAGGCTAGGCCGCCGACTAGGTTGCCCAGCACGGTCGGGATCTCGTTCCAGATCAAATAATCCATCAGCGAGAAATTCCCACCCATCAGCAGGCCCGACGGAAACAGGAACATGTTGACCACCGAGTGCTCAAATGCCATGCCAAAGAACAGCATGATGGGCATCCACATTGCGATCACCTTGCCGCCAACGGTGGTGGAGATCATTGCCCCAACCACGCCAGTCGATACCATCCAGTTGCACAGCATGCCGCGCACGAACAGCGTCAACATGCCGGCTGCGCCATACTTGGCATAGCCCAGGGTGCGCGACTCGCCGATCACGCCGATCGCATGTCCCACCTTGCTCGGCTCGGTCGAAAAGCCGTTGGTGAAGACGATGGCCATCAGCACAGCTACCGTGACAGCGCCAAGGAAATTGCCGATGAAGACGATGCCCCAGTTCTTCAACACGCCGCCGATGGTCACGCCGGGTCGCTTGTCTATCAGAGCAAGCGGGGTCAGTACGAACACGCCGGTCAGCAGGTCAAAGCCCAGCAGGTAAAGCATGCAGAAGCCAACCGGGAACAGGATGGCGCCGATGATGGGATAGCCGGTCTGCACCGACACGGTAACGGCAAACACCGCGGCCAGCGCAAGGATTGCGCCGGCCATGTAGGCGCGGATCAGCGCGTCGCGGGTGGCCATGAAGATTTTCGATTCGCCGGCATCGACCATTTTGGTCACGAATTCCGAGGGCGCCAGGTAAGCCATGATGATTCCTTAAAAGACTGCAGCAGGTACAGGATGTTGATAAAACAGGTCAGGTCGGTTCTTGTGTTACAGCGCCACATGCACCACGCGGTCTTCCACCCGCACCGCATAGGCATTGACCGAGTTCTCGGGCGCCTCCAGGCATTCGCCGCTCTGCAGGTCGAAGTGATGCTTGTAGATCGGCGAGGCAACCACGATGCGCTCGCCCAGGCTGCCGATCAGGCCGCGCGACAGCACGCTGGCTTGCGCGTTGGGGTCGTAGTTGTCGATGGCGAACAGCTGGCCGGTTTCGCCGGTCACATGGAACACGGCCACATGGCGGTCGTTGACCAAGGCGCAGATGCCGGTGTTGGGCGCGATGTCGTCCAGCGTGCAGACGGGGCTCCAGCGCAATGCGTGAGGTTGGGTGGACATGCTTGCTCCTTATGCGGCTTGAATAATTGGAATGACAACCTTGCGCTCGTCAGGCCGGGCCGGGCGGATCTGGCCGCGCTCCTCGACGAACACCACGTTCGGGTCGCGCTGGTCGCTGTTGACGAACTGGCGGAAGCGCTTGCGGGTCTCGGGGTCGGTAACGGCGTTCTTCCACTCGCACTCATAGGTGTCGACGATGTGCTGCATGTCGGCTTCCAGTTCGGCGGCAATGTGCAGCTTGTCCCTGATGACCACGTCCTTTAGGTAGTCCAGCCCGCCTTCGAGGTTGTCGCGCCAGACGCTGGTACGCTGCAGGCGGTCCGCGGTGCGGATGTAAAACATCAGGAAACGGTCGATGTATTTCACCAGGTCAGCCTTCGACAGGTCGGAGGCGATCAGTTCGGCATGGCGCGGCTTCATGCCGCCGTTGCCGCAGACATACAGGTTCCAGCCCTTGTCGGTGGCGATAATGCCGACGTCCTTGCCCTGCGCCTCCGCGCATTCGCGGGTGCAGCCGGAGACACCGAACTTGACCTTGTGCGGCGCCCGCAGGCCCTTGTAGCGGTTCTCCAGTTCGATCGCCAGACCAACGCTGTCGTCGACGCCATAGCGGCACCAGGTCGAGCCGACGCAGGACTTCACGGTGCGCAGCGACTTGCCGTAGGCATGGCCAGACTCGAAGCCCGCGGCAATCAGCTCTTCCCAGATCGCCGGCAGCTGGTCCAGCCGCGCGCCGAACATGTCGACCCGCTGGCCGCCGGTGATCTTGGTATACAGGCCGTATTTCTTGGCAACCTGGCCAACCGCGATCAGGCCGTCTGGCGTGACTTCGCCGCCCGGCATGCGCGGCACCACGGAATAGGTGCCGTCCTTCTGGATATTGCCGAGGAAGTAGTCGTTCGAGTCCTGCAGGCCGGCATGCTCCTTCTTCAGCACGAAGTCGTTCCAGCAGGAAGCCAGGATATTGGCCGCCACCGGCTTGCAGATGTCGCAGCCCAGGCCCTTGCCATGGCTGGCCAGGAGCGCATCGAACGTCCTGATCCTGCCGACCCGCACCAGGTGGTACAGCTCCTGGCGCGAATAGGAAAAGTGCTCGCACAGGTGGTTGTTGACGGCCAGGCCCTGCTTCTTCATCTCGGCCTTCATCACTTGGGTGACCAGCGGCACGCAGCCGCCGCAGGCGGTGCCGGCCCTGGTGCAGGATTTCAGCTCGCCGATGCTGGTGGCGCCGGCGGCAACCGCTGCGCACAAATCGCCCTTGGAGACGTTGTTGCAGGAGCAGATCTGGGCGCTGTCGGGCAGCGCGTCCACGCCCAGGCCAGGCCTGGCCTTGCCATCGCCTTGCGGAAGGATCAGGAACTCGGGGTCTTCAGGCAATTCAATCCGGTTTAGCGCCATCTGCAGCAGCGTGCCGTATTCGGCGGCGTCGCCGACCAGCACCGCGCCCAGCAAATGCTTGCCGCATTCCGACACCACGATCTTCTTGTAGACCTGCTTGCGTTCATCGGTGAACTGGTAGGCGCGGCTGCCGGGGGTATTGCCCATGGCGTCGCCAATGCTGGCCACGTCCACGCCCATCAGCTTCAGCTTGGTGCTCATGTCAGCGCCGGCGAACTCGGCGGCTTCGCCGGCAAGCTGCCTGGCGGCAATGCGGGCCATCTCGTAGCCGGGCGCCACCAAGCCGAAGACCTGGCCGTTCCACAAGGCGCATTCGCCGATGGCATAGATGTCGGGGTCGGAAGTGCGGCAGCGGTTGTTGATCACGATGCCGCCGCGCGGGCCGACCTCCAAGCCACACTGGCGCGCTAGTTCATCGCGTGGACGGATGCCGGCGGAGAACACGATCATGTCAGTCTCCAGGTGGCTGCCATCGGCGAACACCATGCGGTGGGTGGCGCTCTCGCCATCGATGATTTCCAGCGTGTTCTTCTGCGTATGCACCGCAACGCCCAGTTCCTCGATGCGCTTCCTCAGCACACGGCCGCCGAGGTCATCGACCTGCACCGCCATCAGGCGCGGCGCAAATTCCACCACATGGGTCTGCAGCTGCATGTCGCGCAGCGCTTTGGCGCATTCCAGGCCCAGCAGGCCGCCGCCGATCACCACGCCGCTTTTGGCGCGGCTGCCGCATTCCAGCATCGCTTCCAGGTCTTCGATGGTGCGGTACACGAAGCAGTCGCTACGCTCCTTGCCCGGCACCGGCGGCACGAAAGGGTAGGAGCCGGTGGCGATGATGAGCTTGTCATAGTCCAGCACCTCGCCGCTGGCGACGGTGACGGTGCGCGCGGCGCGGTCGATTGCGGTAGCGCGGGTGTTCAGGTTCAGCAGCAGGTTGTCGCGGTCGAAGAAGCCTGGCGACACCAGCGACAGTTCGTCGGCCGATTTGCCGGCAAAGAATTCGGACAGATGCACACGGTCATAGGCCGCCCGCGGCTCCTCGCACAGCACCGTGACTTCGGCATGGCCGATGCCCGATGCATCCAGGCTCTCGAGAAACTTGTGACCCACCATGCCGTGGCCGATAACGACGATTTTCATAGGTTTTCCTTATGGTCTGGAATGAGGAGATCAACTCGGCGTCATGCCTGGTACGCCGGTGCGGGCTTGGGTCGAAACCGGAAAGAGGAGAATGGCCGTCAGGCCGTCGGGCATAGCGCAGAGCTGGACTGCCTGCGCCATGAAGAGCGTTGCGCCACGGGCGCTCACGCGATCGATTAACTTGAACATTACACACCCGAACCATTAACGCGCGTCGATTGGCAGCATGGGCTGCTGGCGACGACACGGGACACCATTGTCCAAAGAACCCGCCGTTGGGTTCACGCATTCGTAAAGCAAGACTGCTTTGGCCTTGTTTAGCAAGCGGTGTGCCAGCAGGTTTAAGCAAGCTTTGGCCAGGTAGGCTGGGTGAAATGCATTAAAACGGGGGGATGAACATTGATTTGCGGCACCGGGGCGGTGCGGGCGCACTGACGCGGTGCGCTCACCGACCGGAAGATTAGATGACGCCAGTGCCGACAGGTCGGCTTGGGCAAAGGCTGTGGGAAAACCAGTCTATCTGGTGGCACGCGATGGGATCGCCAGCGGCCCTGCGCTATTGCATCTGTGCTCGGCGTTTGAACCCGTGGCAACGCTAGAAGCAAGACAAAATCGGGCCAGCTATCAGGCGATGCGGAATCCGGCATGCCGCTGCCTGGCAAAGCGACAAAAGTTACGCACAAATTCCGTGAACAAGGCTGTGGATATCTTTACCCAGAACATCTCAAGCCATTGATTTTCATTATGATTTTTATACTGCTGAAAATCTGTCAGGCATGCCTGTCCACAGGTTCCTCCAGCGCGCCGTCCACAGGAATCGCACTGGGCTCATGCACAGGAAGTCCACAAGTCTGGCCGGCATCGCTTCCGGCGCTGGGGTCCGGCGCCGGCAGGATGAGGCGCGTCAGCAGCAGAATCACCAATGCGGCAATCCAGAGCGACCACAGCGTATGCGTCAAGAAATGGGCGCCACGCATCTGCTGCACCCAACCCAGCGCCAGACCAGGCAGCAGCCCCAACAAGAAAACTCCCAGTGCCCGCAACGGTCTTGCGGGTAGCCAGAAGGCGCAGACCGAGGCCAGCCACAGCGCGCTTGAGGCATGGCCGGCCGGAAAGCAGCGTCCGGCGGAAACGCCCGCCGGCAAGGCATCGAAAACCCGCAGATAGGGCGCGAAGCCGCCGTAGCGGGTGAGGTTCCACGGGCAATGGTGAATGGAAAGATATTTGGTGATGGTGATAGCCACCGGAATGGCGACCGAGGACAGCGCCACCAGCCACATTGCGCGTCTGGTTTCATTGGACAACAGCGTATAGCCAAGTAGCCGGTCAGCCAGCAGCGCCAGGGGCGATACCATGCCTACTGCGACCATCAGCGCCTTGGCCATGTGATGCATCACAAATTCGAAGAACCAGTCGTCGCGCCCCGGGAATGCGGCGGCAGCAGCGTCGTAGTAATGGTCGGCCAGCATCAGGTCGAGCTCGGTGTAGCGGCCGATATAGACCAGAACCACGGCAAAGCACAGCAGCAGCGCCAGACAAGCCAGGAAACGGCGTTGGCTCATGTCAGTCTCCCGCGCGGTTACGGCAGGCGCCGGACAAGTCGAGCGACTTGTCATAGACCGAAGTGGTGACCGACATCAGGCCGATCAGCGAGTGAAACAGGTTGTCATGGCTGGCGGGCTGTTGCGCCCGCTTTTCCAGGCAGGACGTGTCGACGCCGGCGGTGGCCGCGAAACCGGGCGTCATCCACATTACCAGCGGTACTTCGGTCTGCTCCCGCGGTGCGATCGAATAAGGCAGCCCATGCAGATAGATACCGTTTTCGCCCAGCGACTCGCCGTGGTCGGACAGGTAAATCAAGGCGGCGTCATGGCTGGTCTGGTCGCGCAGCCGCTGTATCGCCTGACTGAGGAAATGATCGGTGTACAGCACCGCATTGTCGTAACTGTTAACGATCTGCTCGCGGCTGCATTTACCGAGCTCCGCCTGGTCGCAGGTCGGCTCAAAGCGCCTAAAGGCAGCCGGATAACGTTGGGAATACGCCGGCCCGTGGTTGCCGAGTTGGTGCAGCACCAGCACCAGGTCGCGCGGATGGTCCTTCAGCAGGCGTTCCAGGTCATTGAGCAGTACTTCATCGTAGCAATGCTGGCCGTCGCAGAATTTCGCGCCCGGCACCTCTTCCGGCCGCTGCACCTCCAGGCCATCGCACACGCCCTTGCAGCCGGACTGGTTGTCGCGCCAGATGGTCTTGACGCCCGCGTGCTCCAGCACATGGAGCACCGACTGGTGGCTGCGTATTGCCTTTTCGTCATAGTTGTGGCGACCGTACGGCGAGAACATGCAGGGCACCGACACCTCGGTATTGGTGCCGCAGGATCTCACCTGCGCAAAGTTGATCACGCCGGCGGCGGCCAGCTCCGGCGTGGTCTGGCGGGCATAGCCGTTCAGGCCCCAGTTGGCCGCCCGTACCGTCTCGCCCACCACCAGCACCAGCAGCCGCGGCCTGGCGCCCGGCGCTGCCGCCGCTTGCACCGCATCCTGGCCCACGGGAACGCGGGCCAGCTTGGCTTCATGGCCTTCGGTCGCCGCTATTCGGACCGATGACACCAGCAGGCTGGCCGGCGTGATCAGGTAGCGCAATTCCTTCTGGTTGCGCAGGAGCGCCGATAAATCCTGAAACGACAGCAGGGTGCTGGCGCCGGCGACCAGGAGCATGGCCAGCAGGAACAATCCGCGCGAGACCAGTGCCTGGCGCAGCGGACGGCGACGCACCTTCACGCGCAGCAGCAGCAGCGCCGGCGCCAGTCCGAACACGGCCAGCGCCAACAGCATGCCGGGCGACAGCAGTTCGCGCGCTTCCCGCACATCCGTGTGGAAGATGTTGCGCATCATGCTCACGTCGAAATAGACCGTGTAGCGCTTCATATAGAAAGCCGCCAGCGCGGTGACAACAAGCAGTACGGCCAGCGCCGGCTTGACGGTGCGGCGCGTCAGTAATAGGCCGAGCAGGAAGCTGTGCAGCGCGGTCAGCAGCAGGCCCAGCGCCGCCGCCAGCAGCCAGTTGCGTGCCTGGCCCCAGTCGCGGCCTTCGGACCAGGCCAGCCAGAGCCGGTGATTGGAAAACAGCGTGAAAAAGAGGCTGGCGAGCAGAATGCACCATTCGCTGCTGAGCAACGTCCGGCGGGCGTCGGGAGAGCGAGGTGAGGGAGCGTCAGCCGGCACGGACCGGGAAGGCGCAAGGCGCCGTAGGAATGAGAGTTTGAACACCGTTGATCTGCAGCAAGAAGAAAGGCCGCAGCATAGAGGAAGCGCTGTTAAGGCAGCGTTAAGCCAGCGGCGCCTGTCCGGCTGACAATCCAATCCGACCGGCTGGTCCGGCGCCGGATCTGCGCTTGATCAGCCGTTCTGCGCCGGCGGTGGCAACGTCAGCACGAAGCGGCTGCCGCCTTGCACCGAGCGCTCGAAGCGGATTTTCCATCCCAAATGGTCGGCCACCCGCTTTACGATCGACAGTCCCATGCCGCTTCCATGAGACGATTCCGCGCCGCCATGCACAAAGCGCTCGAACAGCCTGGCCACTACCTGCTCAGGCAAGCCGGGGCCGGTGTCGCTGATGACGATGGACCCAGGCTGCAATTGCACCAGCACCTCTCCACGCTCGGTATGCTGGCAGGCATTGCGCACCAGATTGCCGATGGCGATCGCCACCAGTTCAGGACGCGCCTTCACCCTGACATGGGCCTGCTCCTCGAAACGGCAGGCCACAGGCTTGCCTCCCAGCAATGGTTGATAGCGTTCAATTTCCTGGCGGATCAGCGGCCCAAGCGTGATCGCTGGCATGGCCAGTTTTTCCGGCGCCCGTGACAGCCACAGCAGCGCGCTGACCCGTTCGGCCGTGTCGCGGGCCACCCGCTGCAGGCGACGTGCGATCTCCTGCTGCTTCGGACGGTCGTCGAGCTGTACTTCGAGCAACTCGGCCGCGCCCAGCATGATGGTCAGCGGCGTGCGCAGTTCATGGCTGACATCGCCGGTAAACAGGCGTTCCCGCTCCAGGAAACGCTGCAACTCGTCGGTGCGCCGCGTCAGTGCCCGCGCCAGCACGCCGATCTCGTCTGTCGCCGCCAGTGAGGATAGCGGCGCCGGCTGGCCGTTGCCAACCGCCTCGGCCAGCGTCGTGAGCGGGGTTACCATGCGCCGCGCAGTGCCGTAGCCCAGCACCACCGCCAGCAGAATGCTGGAAATGAAACCGATCGAGAGCGCGGAATAGATGATAAATTCGGTATGTTCGAATTCATCCAGCTCCTGCACCACCGCGAAGTGGTCGCCACCCACGACCTTGATCAACGCCTGCACCGGCTGCTTATTGATCGTCAACTCATGCAGGCCGCGCGGCTTGCCGAGCAACTCCTTTGGGATATCCTCGTTGACGTAGAAGCGCATGTCCGGCGGCGGCTCCACCCGCTCGTGCCGCAACTGGCGGCCGATCAGGGTATCGGCAATCCGGTCCATCCTGCCGCCGATGACCTGCGACTCGATCACCTCTACCGCCACGTAGGAGGCCAACAGATAAAAGCCCGCCAGCACGATCGCCAGCAATATGAAGGCCCGGGCAATCCGGTGCTTGAGCGTGTAGTCAGGCTTCATCGCGACCCACCAGTCGGTAACCCGCGCCGGGCCGCGTCAGCAGCATCGGCCGCTCGAATGGCTTGTCCAGCGCCTGCCGCAAGGCATGGATGTGGGTGCGCAGCGCATCGCTCTCAGGCGGATGGTCGCCCCAGACCTCACGCTCCAGTGCTTCGCGGCTCAACAGTTTGGGCGCATGCCGCAGCAGCGCCAGGAGGATCTTGTAGCCGGTCGGCGTCAGCGCCAGCGGCTTGCCGGAGCGGGTTGCCTGGCCAGTGCCGGTGTCGAGTTCCAGATCGTCGAAGCGCAATACATATTGCACCAGTTCGTTGCGCGCCCGGCGCAGCAGCGCCTTGAGGCGCGCATCCAGCTCGCGCAACGAATAGGGCTTGACCAGGTAATCGTCGGCGCCGGCCTGGAAACCGGCCAGCTTGTCCTGTTCCGTGTCGCGCGCGGTCAGCATCAGCACCGGGGTGGCGACCCGGTATTGCTCGCGCAGACGACGGCACAGCTCCAGTCCGTCCATGCCAGGCATGGTCAGATCGAGGATAACGGCGTCATAGCTATTGCGCGCCGCGCTCTGCAGGCCGGCGTCGCCAGTGCGTGCAGTGTCAAGCGTGTGCCCGAGAGGCTCAAAATAGGCAAACAGGTTGGCAACGATATCCGGATTGTCCTCGACGATCAGTAGATTCATGCGGCGCTTTCCCTGCCTGGCCAGCGTTGCGGTCTCGTCGGTGCGATTAATGTTGCTGCCCCTGTGGGCGTCTCTGTTACTGTCCAGATCGATTCCTGCATTTCCCTTTGTCCTACAACATCATGTCCGTTTGCCTGATTGACCCTGGCCAGTACCACGCCGATAGTGCGGCATATGTGTACTTACAAGGAGACAGCCATGTCGGACCTGAACAATTCCAATCCCACCCCGCCGCCCGAGTCCCAGGCCAAGCTGGACAAGGCAGCTGAGGAAAGCAAGAAGCTCGACTCGCCGCAGCGCACCAATGATTCCACGATCGATCCGGAGAAACCGGTTGACGATATCCTGAAGGGCTTCCACGGCGGCTGAACCAGGGCGATAGCACCGGTGGCCGACCACCGGCCGCATAGCGTAGCGTATTGCCCCGCATGGCGCCACCCGCCCGGGCGGCGGACGAGGCGACGGCGTCACTCCTGCCTGGCCACTCAATGCCGGGGCGTGATCGCCTGCGGCTCTCCCAGCGCGATATCGAGCATCATCTCGCCTGCCAGCGCGCCGAGCTCGGCTTTAAGTGCGTCCAGGGTCAGGCCCGCCGGCAACAGCAGGTGGGCGCCGACCTTGAATGTCTGCTTGCCCGATATGCCGCTGCGCAGCAGTTCCGTATGCATGCTCTCGATGCTCACGCCACGTTCGGCAAGAATGCGCGTGAGCGAGCTGACGATGCCTATCCTGTCGTCACCGACCAGTTCCAGCTCCACGCCGCGCAGCCCGGTGGCCAGTGTCGCGGCGTCGCTCCTGGCAATGACGACCTGCAGGCCGCTTGCGGCCAGTGCCCGCAATGCCTCGGCCAGCGCGTCGGCGCGTTCACGCGGCACTTCGAGATGCACCGTGCCGGCAAACTCGCCGCCGAAGCGGGTCATGCGGCTGGCTGCCCAGTTGGCTTCGAAGCGCTGCGCGCGGTCTGCTAGCAGGCTGACAATACCGTGGCGGTCCGGCCCGGTGATGGAAACGATTAAAGACGTGATGGCCGGCGAAGCTTCCTCGGTCAGTACCACCGACTTGCGCAGCATGGGCGCCCTGGTGGCGAAGCGGGTATCCTGGGGCTCGGCCGCTATGCTACCGGTCAGGCGGGCCTGCTGCACTACCCTGCTCAGCAGCGCCAGGCCCATTGGCGCCAGGCTGCGTTCCCATAGCTCGCGCGCGGTTTCCCCCTTTTCGACAAAGCACCAGTCCTGCGCCGCAATCGCGCCGGCATCCCAGCCGTCGGCTAGGTGGTAGATTGAGCCGCCTGCAATCGGATCCCCTTCCAGGATGGTCCACTCCACGGCGGCAATGCCGCGGTGGCGCGGCAACAGCGACGGATGGTAGCCGATGCCGCCCAGACGGGAACGGGCCAGCGCATCGTCGCTGACGCGAGCATGGGTGTGAGCAGCGATGATCAGGTCAGTGCCTTCTGCGATTGCATGGCCGGGCACGATCTTCGGATTTTCCAGCACATGCACCTCCAGTCCGGCAGCCCGCGCCGCGAGCGCCAGCCTGTCGTCGGCGGCCGGTGCGACCACGCTGGTAAAGGTAATGCCTTCGTCCTTGCGCAGCGCCTCGAATACCGAGGCGCCGAAGAACCGCGATCCAACCAAAGCGCATTTCATTGTCTGAGTCCTCTCCCGATGGCTGCGCGGCCAGGGCCGCCGCCGCGCCCGCAGCGTCATTTATACAATGCATCGCAAAGCGCAATGACGATCCCATCAAGGAATCGCACCGAGGCCGGCGCCGTATCAGCGCTATGCCGGCTTTTCCTTTTCCATCTGATCGCGCATGCTGCCGAAGGGATCGTCGATCACATAGCGCCAGGAACCATCGGGCTGCCTGCGCAGCACCTCCAGCGTGTGCAACGTGCTCTTGACCAGCCGCCCATCGGGCCGGGTGCCTTCCAGCGTGGCCTTCATGCGGGTAGTGGCGATGCTGCCGTCGCCGCTGACCGTCGTGACGATGCGCTCGATATGGAAGGCGGGCTTGAGCGCGATCAGCGCGGCATTGCTGGCCCGAATCGCCTCATGCCCGATCACCGCCTCGCCGGATTTCGCAAACAGCGCCGCGCCGGGTTCATACAGCGCCACGCTGGCGTCGATGTCGCCCGCCTGCAGTGCGGCAAGCAGCATGCGGTCGCAGTCTTCCGGTTCTCGCGCCGTCGGCTGGTGGCCGGCGTCGCTGGCCTTGTTTTCGCTCATGGGTATCTCCGTTCTAGCAATCGCAATGGCGGTTTGACTGCGGCTTTTGCCTATAATTTCCGGCGGCGCGGTTGAAGAGAGACAAATGACGGCAATGACAGGAATCGAAGCAAGGGAGGGCGAACAGAATGCGGCGCAACGACTGACGCTGGAGTCGGCTGGCAGCACCGTTGCCTATGTCGAATACTATCTGTTCGGCCGGGTAGTCATCGTGACCCATACCGAAGTCGACCCCGCCTATGAAGGCAAAGGCAATGGATCGGAAATGGCGCGCCAGGCGCTGGCCCATTTCCGCAGGCAGCAATGGCATGTCGTCCCGGTATGCGGATTCTTTGCCGAGCAGATCCGGCGCCAGCCTGAATACCTGGATCTGGTCACGCCGCACTCTAGGTGCATCTTCGACTTGTAAACAACACCGGCAAGGCCTGTGAAGCATGGCGCTGGCATTCAGGACGCAGCGTGCCGCCTGGCACCGCATTGGCCTGCCGGGCCATTGCTGCAAACGCCTCGTCAGATAGCGCTACCTGCCCTGCTGCTGCAACTGGATGGCGACGGGGCATGGCGATGTTCACATAAGTTCTCACCACTGCACAGCGAGCCGCAAGATGCTCAGGCTGAAATATTCAGTCGACTGTCTGCCTGATAAAGCGCATGCAGCGCATGCAGAGCCTGACGATGAAACTGCGACACCCGTCCCGGGCTGACTTCCATCATCTGCGCGATTTCACAAAGTTCAATATCGCAGAGATAGTGATAGCGCAGCACGTTTGAAGGCCCGTGACGCGTACGTTTCCGGGCGGGCGCTACCTGATGGAATTCATTGGCCAGGAGCGGGTTGTCGACAGTGCGGTACCTCTTCAACAAGGCGACGTACTGCGCGGTCGGGTGGTGGCGCTCGGAGAACAGGTCGTTCTCGAAAAAATGATTGCCGGGGTCGTAAAGTCCGTTGCAACAGGAAACGGCTGAGGCAACCGTGCCGGCTTGGCGCACGCGGGCAAATGACCCCGAAGCATTGCGGCTTTATTATCAGCATGCAGATGCCATGGACCCGGCGCCATGGCGCTCTCTTGCAGAATTTTCCAGCACTCATGGCGCGCTGCAAACCATTCTTAGCGCACTCATGGCGCATCACATCGGCCCCCGAGAACATCCGGCTGCAATACAGGCGCTGGCCAACGCCTTGACGGGGCGCCGTTGCTAGACCGTGGTTAGCAAACGCTCATGGCAGGCGTGGCATTTGCCTGTGGCGGCTTCGCCTCTTTTGGCGCAGCGTGTCGATACTGTACTGATGCTTCACTGCTGGCTCAGGCCGTGGAACATGAACTTGTTGCTAACAAGGAGACGCTACTTGGCGAGCCAGCCAGCGATGCGACGCAGGATCAGAACGACGGATCTGGTCGACGGCCTGCGTCGTGGTAGGCGGCGCTACCCAAACATTTGCTGAACGTCCAACCTTCGGGCGCAATGACACAGAGAATGATGAGCATTCCGCTGTGTATCGACGGGAGGCTGGTTGAATTCAAGATGGCACTTTTCGACGAATCCGACCAGGCGGAATTGGAGCCTGAGCTGAAACAGCGCACGTTTCGAATTGCTCTCGACCTCGACAGCCTGGGTGAGATCGATCTGACTGCGCGGGTGGTTAATCGCCATATCAACATTGATCTGTTGGCGGCATCGGCTGGGGTTGTTGAAACTTTGGCAGCCGTCATGGTCTGCTCGGAGGAGCCTAGACAGCATTGGGCTGGGTGGTGGAGAGCGTGCGCTACGGCATTGCGCCTGGTTCTGGCGATGATCCGGTAGTGCGCAGTGCCATGGAACGCGTGGTGGCAGGTGGCAACTTCAGGCTGGTGGCCTAAGATGTCGAATCCTTCCTTGCCGCGCGTGGTTGGCCTGTCTTATGAGGAATCAACCGAGCAGTTATCCACAGTGGTGTTAAAGGCGGTGGGGCCAGCGACTGAGGCTCTGCTATCTGAGACGCTGCATGCCGGCGGTCCACGCCTCGTGCGGGATGCAGCCTTGCTGGCGCAATTGTACCGGGTGCCAGTGGACGCCGCAATTGATCCTGCCCTGTTTCTGTTGGTCGCGGTGCTGCTATCCCATGTTCTGGCTATGAATGAGCAGATTCGGCTTGCTGCCGGCCAAGCCAGCCCGTGGCCGGACTGAAGCAAGGTTACACCGCAGTGTGCTTGCCTGATCACGGAGTCCTAGGATTGGCACCAGCCCTGGCAAGTATCTATTCGCAGCGGCTTATACAAGGCAGATGCAAACCTGAGCCGCAGACATGTGGGCCGTTCCTACAAGTTTGGTTAAATGGCAAAAACGACAATGCATGCCCCGCCTGGCGACGTACAATTGCGAGGCGCACCGCTGATAACAGGCCGACGATACGGCCAAGGCGGCCTGGCGCTTACAACCATTACGGAGACAATCATGAAACTTGCCAAATTTGCTGGCGCAGGACTGACCGCGCTGCTCATGAGCTTTAATGCCCATGCTGCCTATCCCGAGAAACAGGTCCAGTACATCATTCCGTTCACTGCGGGTGGTGAGTCCGATTACGTGGCGCGGCTGCAATCTGAGGTATTTAGAAGCAAGTACAAGCAGTCCATGGTCGTGGTGAATCGCCCCGGCGCAGGCGGCGGCCTGGTGTGGGCACAACTCAACAGCCTGCCGGCTGACGGTTATACGATTGCCGGCGTGAACCTGCCACATATCGTGCTGCAGCCGCTGGAGGGTTCAGTTAGTTATAAAACTGAGGACATCACACCGGTCTACTTCTACCATTTCACGCCGGACGCCATCGTGGTGCCGGCTACCAGCCCGATCAAATCTTATGAGGATCTGATCAAGGCAGCCAAGGACAAGCCGGGCATGGTGAGCTTCGCGGGCTCGGGCAGCATGTCGGCCAACCACATGGCACATGAACGGCTCAACAAGCTGGCCGGCATCAAGACCACCTATGTGCCGTTCAAGGGTACCGGCGACCTGATCGCCTCGGTGATGGGCGGCCATGTGAACGCGGCGATGACCTATTTGCCTATGGCTGTGCAGCAGAAAGGCAATATGCGGCTGCTTGCGGTAGCGTCGGAAAAGCGCCATCCGGCTTTCCCCGATGTGCCGACCTTCAAGGAACTGGGTTTGAACTGGGTGGACGGCGCTTACCGGGGCATTGCCGTGCCCAAGGGCACGCCGCGCGAAGTGCAGCAACAGGTGTCGAACATGATGGGCGAGCTCAACCGTGACCCCGAAAGCCGCAAGAAACTGGTGGACGGCGGCTATGACCTGGTTGACGTTGGCCTGGAAGAGATGCCCGACTTCCTCGCCAAGCGCAGCAAGCAGTATATGGAAGATGCGAAGAATGCGGGTTTGCTCAAGTAGCAGGCAATGCAACACATCACGGCACCAGCAATGAAGGCGCCACTTCCTCCTTCCTGACCATGCATGCTGCCTTTCGTAGCAACCATAGGAGATCCTGTCCCCTGATCTCTTGATCTCCTCACCACGACGGCCGGCGAACCCCGGCCGTTGTCGCGCGATGAACCTGCCAATGACAACGCAGAGAGCCGCAGGCCTGCCATCCCGCGTCTGCCCTACATCGGCGCGATGCACCTGACCTAGCGCCGGCCATCCTGCCGCTGACTGTGGCACGGGCAGCGCTATTTATTTCGACTGCCCTCATTCACAAGCGCTTTCCCGCCATTCCGAACCCACATTGGACAGTTGCGTAATGTCGGGTTGCCCGATACCCGATTTGGCATGATGCCTGCCAGCGTTTTACGCAGTGCGGCAGCGGTGCAATGGCTAAAGAACGAACAATTTCATGCTTTGCGCTACTGAGTCTACTCGGTTCGCAACGCCGGACCTTCACCGGGGAATAAAACTGGCTTGCTACATGGCCCGTGGACTGAAGGCGCCTTGGGCCGGCGCGATGTTTTCGGTATGCCTTATCCTGGCCTTTGGCCTGGTGTTCAACGCGGTGCAGGCCAATTCCATTGCCAAATCGATGGAAGGCGCTTTCGGCTTTTCACGCCTATGGGTGGGCATCGGCTTGGCGCTGGCCACCGGCTTCGTGATCTTTGGCAGCATCCGCCAGGTGGCGCGGGTCTCGTAGGTATCGTAGGTGGTGGTGCCCTTCATGGCACTGGCCTATCTGCTGGTGACGCTGTACGTGATCATCGTCAACATCACGGAAGTGCCCCGCGTGTTTGACCTGATCATCGGCAGCGCCTTTGGGCTGGATGCCGCTGCCGGCGGCGTGGCGGGCGCCATGCTCAACGGCGTCAAGCGTGGCCTGTTTTCCAACGAGGCCGGCATGGGCACGGCGCCCAACATCGCCGCGGTTGCCACGCCAGACTCGCATCATCCTTCCTCGCAGGGCCTGATGCAGGCGCTGGGCGTGTTCATCGACACGATGATGATCTGCAGCGCCACTGCCTTCCTGATCCTGCTCTCGGGCACGCTGGCGCCCGGCTCGGGCCTGACCGGCACGCCGCTGACCCAAGCGGCAATGCGCATGCATATCGGCGCCGCCGGCGAGGATTTCGTCGCGGTCGCGATTTTTTCTTTGCCTTTACTTCCATCATCGGCAATTACAGCTATGCCGAAAATGCGATGACCTTCCTCCGTGCCGGCGGCCGCGTCGGCATTACGCTGTTGCGGTTCGGCGTGCTGGCCATGGTCGTATGGGGTGCGCTGAAAGCGTGACCACGGCGTTCAACGCGGCCGCTGCGTCGATGGGCCTGACGGCAACGGTCAACATGATTGCCATTGTGCTGCTGTCGGGAACCGTGGCCAAGCTGACCCGCAACTATCAACGGCAGCGTAAGGCAGGCATGAAGCCGGTATTCGACATGGCCCATTTCCCCGAACTGGCGGGCAAGGTGGATGCCAGCATCTGGTTGGGCCGTGCCGAGCCCAGAGTTCAAGGACCGGCGGCGGTAAAGGCGGTGATGCCAAACCGCGCCCTTCTCCTCGTGCCTTGGAGCCGACTGTCCTTCTACCGCCCGGCCTCTTAGCTGCCCGCCTTGACGATCACGGCCGACACGGCATGCTCGTGGTTGAACACGGCGCGGGCCGTGTCACCGGGCCGGACTGAATGAATGCCGGTGCTGGCCCCGGTCGACACCCAGTCGCCTTCCTTCAGGCTGCGTCCGCGCGTGGCCAGATGCCGGGCCAGGAACAGCACCGCTGCCAGCGGGCCGCCCGGCACCTTGGCGGCGCCGCCCTCGCCGACCTTGATGCCATTGATCTCGGTGACGGCCGTTGCGGATGACGGCTCTGTGAGCACAGTCACAGGCAGGCGTGGGCCGAGCACCAGCCCGCTGTTGTTGCCGAAATCGCTGATCACCGCGCCCGGCCCCAGTGCGCTCAAGCTGGCCAGCGGACTGGCGGCGATCTCGAATGCGGCGTACACGCCTTCCACATAAGGCAGCAGGCTGGCCGGATCGGCGTCAGCCGGCAGCGGCGGCACGGCCTTTCCTATCCGGACCGCGAACTCCGCCTCCACCGCCGCATAACCGTTCTCGATCACCGGCACCTGGGCAGCGGTTCCTCCGCCCTGACGGACGCTGCGCGAGAACACCGGTCCGGCAAGGCGCTCGGCGGGGTATTTCTCGCGGAAGGCTGGCTGCACCGCGGCCACCTTCCATCCGGCGACCTGGTCATCCCAGGCCCCGACCGCGATTTCCTGGATCGCATAGGCACTCTCCAGGCTGGTCGGCGGTTCGCCGGCGGGATAGACGTCAAGCGCGGTGGCTGCCTGCCTGGCCTGGCGGAAAGCGGCGGCTATCTGTTCTGGTGTCATGTTCATCCTGTAGGCTTACTGAATTTCGCGCAGGCGATTTTCCTGGCGACGGGTGAGCAGTTCAATGTCTGCGATGTCCTGGGCGGATAATTTCGGCCCGGGCTTGCGCACCGCCGACGAGGCGATCACGCCGCGCTGCGCCAGGATGTGCTTGCGAACAGCTAACCCGACGCCAGTCTGCTGCTCATAGCGCGCCAGCGGCAGGTAGGCATCAAAAATGTCATGCGCCCGCTCGACATCGCCGGCGGTGT
Source organism: Noviherbaspirillum sp. L7-7A (assembly GCF_019052805.1). Taxonomy (NCBI): domain Bacteria; kingdom Pseudomonadati; phylum Pseudomonadota; class Betaproteobacteria; order Burkholderiales; family Oxalobacteraceae; genus Noviherbaspirillum; species Noviherbaspirillum sp. L7-7A. Next base: position 635,524 of record NZ_JAHQRJ010000002.1, on the reverse strand, counting down.
GGGCGCGGCAAACCTCCACCATCATTTCCGGGTAGGCAAAGCCGGTCATGGCGCCATCCGCGCCGCGGCTCAGCTCTTCCGGCAGGAACAGGCCGCCGCCATTGCCGGCCAGGATGGACAGGCGACGCACATCGCCGCGGTCGCTGGCGGCGCGGATGGCGCTCAGCTTGGCCAGGCCTGGACTGTCCTCATGCTTGAGCATCACGCAGCTTGGCGAATTCCGCATGATGCGCAACACCACCGGCGTGGCCATCTGCACGCCAGTCGAAACCGGATGATCCTGCAATACCCAGGGCACCTGGTCGCCCAGGGTTTCGGTCACCATGTCGAAGTAGGCAATGATCTGGTCATCGGTACGCAGGGTCGAAGCTGGCGCTACCATCACGCCGGCCGCCCCCATGTCCATCACGCTTTTTGCCAGCTCGCCCATGGGCGCAAAGCCGGGCGCCGATGCGCCAACGATGACCGGCACGCGGCCGCGGACCCGGTCCAGCACCCTTCTGGCGAATACCCGTGACTCCTCGGCGGTCAGCTTGGTGGCTTCGCCCATGATGCCGAGTATGGTCAAGCCGTCGACGCCGCTGTCCAGACAGAAGTCGACCATGCGGTCGGTGCTGTCGAGGTCGAGCGTGCCGTTATCTGAGAACGGTGTGACGGTAATCAGATAGACGCCCTTGGCGGATTCATTAAACACGGGCATGGCTGCTCCTTCGTTATTTCGTCATTGTGTCGTTGATAGGGACAGGCTTATTTGGCGAACACCTGGCTGATGTCGCCAAACGCCTTGAATTCCAACGCATTGCCCGACGGGTCCAGAAAGAACATGGTGGCCTGCTCGCCAGTCTGGCCCTTAAAGCGGATATGCGGCTCGATGATGAAGCGTATGCCGGCAGCCTTCAATCGGTCGGCCAGCGACTGCCACTGGTCCATGGACAGGATGGCGCCGAAATGGCGCACCGGTACGTCGTCGCCATCGACCGCATTGCGCGCGCTGGCGCCGGTTTCCTCAGGCGCCAGGTGCGCTACCACCTGGTGGCCATAGAAGTTGAAGTCGATCCAGGCGTCCGAGCTGCGGCCTTCCGGACAGCCCAGCAGCTCGCCGTAAAAGCCGCGCGCCGCGGCGAGGTCGTGTACGGGGAAGGCAAGATGAAACAGCGGTGTAGCTTGCATGATGATCCTTTATGGTTGGCGGGTTGGCTCGCAGAGCGTTCCGAAGTGAAGACGATTATATAAAGGCAGCGCGGGAAACAGAAATGAGTCTTGCCAAGGCTGAGCATGCGTTATTCTCATGCTCGTCCCCACCATGCCGATGAGTGCCCCATGCTGCGTTACCTGCGCACTTTCCTGATTGCCGCTGAAACTGCCTCCTTCTCGGCCGCCGGCGAGCGTCTTGGCCTGACCCAGTCCGCCGTCAGCCTGCAGATGCGCAAGCTGGAGGAAGACCTTGGCTGCAAGCTGTTCGAACGCACCGGCAAGTCGGTGAAGCTGGGGCCGGAAGGGCGCCGCATCATGGCCGACGCGGCCCGCATGCTGGCACTCTACGAAGGCATGCGCGGACAGCCGGGCGGGATTGCCGAGCCGACGCGGCTGGAGGTCGGCGCCATATCGACCGCACAGGCCACGCTGCTGCCGAAGGCGCTGCAGCAGTTTCGCAGGCATCATCCGGCAGTCCATATCAATATCGTTCCCGGCATGTCGGTGCAGCTGTTGTCACAGGTGGATACGCAAGAGCTCGACCTGGCGGTGATGATCCGTCCACGGTTGGGCATACCGGCCGACCTGAAATGGCTGACGGTGATGCGCGAGCGCTACATCGGCATTGCGCCGCCTGGCGTGTCGGGCGACCTAAAAACCCTGCCGGCACGCCTGCCTTTCATCCGTTACAACCGCCATTCCCATGGCGGCCAGCTGGTGGACCAGTTCCTGAGAGCGCACCGGATCTGGGTCACGGAAGGCATGGAGCTAGACGAGCCGGCGGTCATCCTGCAGATGGTGCGTGAAGGCCTGGGCTGGGCAGTGGTGCCGGGCGACCTGATCCAGGCAAGCAGCGATGGCAGCGTCAGCCACTTCCCCTTGCCGGGTCGTGCGCTGCTGCGCGAGGTCGGCGTGCTGGTACGGCGTTCGACGCTGCAGCGGCCGGCGATTGCGATGCTGGTGTCCTGCCTGCGCGAACGCGCCGAACAGCTGTCTGCCTAGCCGGGCACTTCCGTTGCCGACAAGGTTCTGGTGACTGGCGTACTGGGCAGGTAGGGAGAGCGCGTGGTTGCGGCATCCACCATCGTGCGGAAAGCCGATGGCGCCGCTGGCGAACCATCGCAAACGGATTCAATGTGGCGCACGCGGCCCAGTGGCAGCGAGTAGCGCAGCTGGACCCGGTTGTCGCTGTACTCGGCACCCCGGACTTGCAGGAAGCCCAGGCGGAATGCGCCCTTCTCGTAAGCCAGATCGGTCTTGCTCAAGCCGTGGCCGCCGGTATAGCGGCCGTGCAGCCGGCTGCAGTCATTGAAGGTATGGGAATAATCCAGGCTGCCCGACGCCTGCCTGTCTCGTGCATATGCTGTCAGCGGATTGTCATAGACCGTGCTTTGCGCCTGGTAGCTCAGCTCCACCCGGGTGCGAAGCATGGGCCGGGCGGCCACTCTCAGCATGGCGCCGGCCAGCGTGCCCATTTCCAGCCCGTCCGACGTGGTGCTGCGGCGATCCGCGCCGGCCGTGCGTGAAACGAAGACCGCCATGCCGGCTTCGGGCAGCATCCTGCTCTTGCCCCATTGCTTTCGGAAACTGGACAAGTAACTGGTCTGGAGCACGGTCCTGGCATCGCCGTTCTGGGCATAGGCGGCGTCGGCGGCGCGCAGCTGCGACACCGACAGCAGGATGCGTGCATCGGGACGCGTCGCATAAACCGCGTTGAGCACTAGCTCGGATGCCTTGCTGCGCATGGTATAGGCGCCGCCCATGGCGAGGTTGTTCGATACCAGCCAGCCCTTTTCCAGGGAAAGCGAAGGCAGATCATCACGGTAGTTATCCAGCCGCATGCCCACCATGCCGTCGGCAGCGCCGTCGCGCAGGGCAATGCTTTCGGGCGCCACGTAGAGCGCATCGGCCTGCGCGGCGCGCGCCTCGCCAGGCAGCGAGGGAAGTTCGGCCGCCAGGCCTTCACCGCCCATGATCAGCCTGTCCTGGCCGGCATGGGACTTCGCGGGCACAGTCAGCAGAACGATGGCGTACCATGCGAGCCTGGCGATGCGCCAGGGCAGCATCGTGCTGGCGGCTTCACGGGCTGGCAGGAAAAGGATGTGGCGGAGTGGATTCGGCATTGTGATTATTCTGGCCTGGCCGAAGGCTTGTTTGTTGGATGTAGAACAATTTAGATTGCCTGCGTGCCAGAAAGTTCACGCAGGCAATTCGCTCGTCGAAATGACAAATCTCCAGTAACACCCTGTGATGCAACAGTTTCAGGTCAACTCCTGACGTCGAAGCGAACTGGCAGGCCGGATATGTTTCTCGATTAGGGCCAGCATCGCCTGCGCCGCCAGCGACAAGGCCTGGTCGCGCCGCTTCACGATCAGGATGGGCCGCATCGGATCGCCCGCCTCCAGCGGAATCGCCACCAGTCCCATCTGCCTGAACTGGAACAGGGTCAGCTCCGGCACTAGGCTAATACCCAGCCCCTGTTCAACTAGGCCTGCCACGGTGGCCAGGTGCTCGACCTCGAATCCCGCATGCGCGGTATCGACGCCGCGCAGCAGCAGGTTGACATGCTGGCGCACGCTGGACGACTTGGCCAGGTGGATGATGGGATGCCCGGCAAGATCGGCCACCCTGACCTTGCGCTTTTTCGCCAGCGCATGGTCGGCCCGACAGACCAGGTAGAAGGGGTCGCTGCACAGCATGCTGGTCTCGAATTCGGCAAAGCTGGCGCCGGGCGCGGTCAGCACCAGGTCCACCCTGCCCTGCCGCAGCAGGGCCAGGCATTGATCGGACAAAGTGTCCTGCAGGGTGACCGTGACGCCCGGGTAAAGCGCCCTGTACTGCGCAATCACGGCAGGCAGTCCCTTGGCGGCCAGTGATGGCAGCGCGGCGATGGAGACCCGTCCGCGACGGCGCGCCACATACTCGGCCATGTCATCGAAAGCGGCATCGATTTCCTGGATTAGGTTGCGCGCCACCTGGGCGAACAGCTCGCCTTCCGGCGTCAGCGTTACCTTGCGCGTGCTGCGCTCGAACAGTTTGGCGCCAACCGCCGCTTCAAGCTTTTGGATCATCACGCTGAATGCCGATTGCGAGGTATGGCAACGCTCGGCCGCACGCGTGAAATGCTTCAGTTCATCCAGCGCGATGAATGCCTGCAGCAGGCGGGTGGAAATAGTGGCGTTCATGGATTGATATCGAAATACGATGAATTGATCGTATCTTTCCATTTTACTGAATCAGGCATAGACGCCACAATCGACGCCATGTTTAATACAGTCGCCGGCAGATTCGCTGGCGCGGTTCGGGAGCGAGATGAAACGCATCAGGATAGGCGGCGGTGCCGGTTACTCGGGAGACCGCATCGAGCCCGCCGTTGAACTGGCGGAGAAGGGCGACATCGACTACTTGGTCTTTGAATGCCTTGCAGAACGCACGATCGCGCTGGCGCAACGCGCCAGACTGGCTGATCCGGAAGCTGGCTACGATCCGCTGCTGGAAGAGCGCATGCGGGCCGTGCTTCCGCTGTGCGCTGCCAAAGGCATACGCATCATCACCAATATGGGCGCGGCCAATCCGCTGGCGGGCGCCGCGCGCATTCGCGAGATTGCCCGGTCGTTGAATTTGCCGGGCATCCGGGTCGCGGCGGTGCTGGGTGACGACGTCACCAACGTCCTGCGCCGCGGCAGTTACCTGGATGATGGCGGCCTGCCGCTGGATCGGCTGGGAGAGCGGCTGCTGTCTGCCAATGCCTACCTGGGCGCGCAGCCGCTGGTGGATGCGCTGGCACAAGGCGCCGACATCGTCATCACCGGCCGCGCCGCCGACCCGGCGCTGGTGTTGGCGCCGCTGGTTCATGAATTTGGCTGGGCCATGGACGACTGGCAGCGGCTGGGTCAAGGCACGCTGGTCGGGCATCTGCTGGAATGCGCGGGCCAGATCACCGGCGGCTATTTCGCTGACCCCGGCTACAAGGATGTGCCCGGACTGGCGCGCCTGGGCTTTCCAATCGGCGAAGTCGACGAGGATGGAAATGTCGTCATCAGCAAGGTGGCAGGCAGCGGCGGCCGCGTCAGCGCGGCAACCTGCAAGGAACAGATGCTGTACGAGATCCATGACCCGGCCGCCTATCTGACGCCGGATGTGGTTGCCGATTTTTCTAACGTGAGCATGGAAGAGATTGGCATCGACCAGGTAAGGATCAGCGGCGCGACCGGCCGTCCCCGCCCGCCGACGCTGAAGGTATCGGTCGGCTATGTCGACAGCTATATCGGCGAAGGGCAGATGTCATATGCCGGCCCGGGCGCGCTGGCACGGGCAAAGCTGGCGCTGGCCATCGTCGAGGAACGCCTGAAGCTGACCGGCGTGCAGGCCAGCGAAACGCGCTATGAGTTGCTGGGTGTGAATGCCATGCATGGTGACCAGCCCGGCGTGACGCCGGCCGAGCCGTATGAAGTGCGCATCCGGGTTGCCGGCCGCACTGACTGCATGCGGGAGGCAGTGCGCATCGCCAATGAAGTGGAAAGCCTGTACACCTGCGGTCCGGCAGCGGGCGGCGGCGCAACCAAGTCGGCACGCGACGTGGTCGCGGTACTGTCTACCCTGCTGCCACGCGAGGCCGTGGCCGCGACCGTTCATATGGAGGAAAGCTGAGATGCTGCTGCGCGAGATTGCCCATGCACGGGCTGGGGACAAGGGCAATATTTCCAATATCTCGGTGATTGCCTACGACCCGGCGGATTATCCACTGTTGGAGTGCTGGCTCACTGCCGACCGGGTGCGACAGCATCTGCGTGCCCTGGTCCATGGCGAAGTGCAACGCTACACCCTGCCCGGCCTGGGTGCGATGAACTTTGTTCTGCAGGATGCGCTGGCCGGCGGCGTCACCCGCTCACTGGCCCTGGACGCCCATGGCAAGACCCTGAGTTCAGCGCTGCTCACGCTAGAGATTCCGGAAGCGGGAAGACGCGTCCACCCCAATCCGGCAGACACTGCCAAATAAGGTTGCCCGTCCAGGCTACCACCCTTACACAAAGAGGAGACAAGACATGACCATCACCACCCTTCAGCGCTTCATCCTGTCCGCCAGTTGCCTGCTAACAGCGGTCGGCGCCCATGCACAGGGCACGTTTCCGGAGAAGCCGATCCGCTTCGTCGTTCCCTTTGCCGCCGGTACCGCGACCGATCAGCTCGCACGCGCAATCGGCCAGGCCGTCAGCGTCGAAACCAAACAGCAAGTCATCGTTGACAACAAGCCAGGCGCCAACGGATTTATCGGCGCCACCGAGGCGGCGCGCGCAGCGCCGGACGGCTATACCGTGTTCATCACAACCAACACCACGCATGCCGCGGCTGAGCACCTGTTTAAGAAACTGCCGTATGACCCAGTCAAGGATTTTGCCCCGATCACGGCACTCGGCAAAGGTGGACAGATGATGGTGGTCAACACGGATTTTCCGGCGACCAGCGTGAAGGAGTTCATCGCCATGGCGAAAAAGAGCCCGGGCAAGATCACCTTCGGTAGCGGCAGCTCGTCGAGCCGGATCGCGGGCGAACTGTTCCAGCAACTGGCGGGCGTGGAACTGCTGCATGTGCCTTACAAGAGCAATACCTTCGCCGTGACTGACCTGCTGGGCGGCCAGATCCAGATGATGATCACCGACACCGCGACCGGCATGCCGCATATCCGAAGCGGCAAGCTGCGGCCGTTGGGTTATTCCGCTAAAACCAGGTCGCCTCTGGCACCGGAAATTCCCACCATCGAGGAAGCGGGCGTAAAAGGTTATGACATCGGGTATTGGTTCGCTGCTTATGCGCCGGCCAGAACACCGCAGCCGGTTGTCACCAAGCTGAATGAATTGTTGTCGCGTGCTGCAAAGAGCCCGGCCGCGGGCAGCGCGTTTTATGCCTCGAGCGGTACGGAGGTCTTTGTCACGACTCCCGATGAACTTGCGAAATTCCAGACTGCGGAGTCGCAGAAATGGGGCGAGATCATACGCAAGGCCGGCATTGAGAAGGAATGAACGGCATTGATTGTTGGGGTGTTTCGCCATGGCTGCAGGTTTACGGCCATGAAGGATAGAGATGTAGCGCCACCGCTTGGCGCCTGAAAATGGGCCTGAAACACAGCACCCCGCTAGCGTGGCAGTCGCTTGTGCTGATCGGAATGTCAGACTGGTAGGCTTGTAGAAACGGCGATTCTGGCCTTTCTGGCTGGCGGATTACATGGAGGACGGCAGCATGCCAGATGGAAGGTCTGCGTCAGGACAATATAAAAATCATTGCTGAGGCAGCCTTGCAGCCGTCCAAGGTCATGGGGCCGGATGTCCAAATTACGGTTGGCTCACCATTGGGCATGTGAAGCGCTTAACCGCGCACAGCTCTGGCAGCCTTTGCGTAATCCTGCCATCTGCCGGAGCCTGAGCCGTCAGTCACGCATGAAACCTCGAAGAGCTTTAAAAAGCGTCGCCACTACCTGACCGGCCAGGGAAAAGCAGAGGCGAGAGGATCCTAATTCAATTTGTAAAATTTCCACGTTAGCGGCCCTGAATCTTCATCCGCAGGTATCGCCGTGATGGCACTTCCACAAAACGATATAGCAAGGCTGCCACAGCGATTATTCCTGCAATAAGCACGCTGGCAAGAAAAGCTTCATCTACTGGGGAGCGCGGCACTATCCACTGGTAAATCTGTATCAGCGGCCAGTGAGACAGGTAAAGTGAAAATGAGATGTTTCCTAACCATAGGGCTAGTGGATTGCCGAAAATTGCTTGAGCGACTGGCCCTTCCTTGCACAGTGAGTAGACCAGCAGACCCAGCCCGAATACTGCGCCCCAGTGCAGATCAAGGCTGTATGCACAGCATATTGTGATAATTAAGCCAACCATCGTGGTCGCCGTGCCCGGCGCAAGACTCTTTTTTGCTGCCTTGCAAAAAATGCAACCAGCAGTAAATTCGCAGCCCATCCGCAAGATGCCGAACTTGCCTGCTTGCCCCATATCTTTAGCGCCGAGCATGATTGTCGCAAGAACCAGGAAAGCGAGGAGAGAAAACGCCAGAGGCATTTCCCACCCGTCGCGAACCTGCTTATCGATTGCCAGTACGATGAAGGGAAATGCCAGGTAGCCCAGCCATTCTGCACTGAGCGACCATGAAGGTACGTTCCACATGGAAGACGTGGAAAACCCCCAGTTGTTGATCATCAGCAACGTAGAAAGAAAATTAAAGGACGAAAAGCCGCCCTGACGGTAAGTATGAATAAATCCGGGAAGGATCAAGATGATGAAGGCGAACGCGAGCAGGCAAAACAGATGCAGCGGGTAGACTCTGGCCAATCGCAGTCGAAGGAATTGCAGATGTGCCTTGACGCTGTATTGAACGAAATCTGACGAATGAACATGGTAGAGCACTGCGCCGCTCAGGATGAAAAACAGGTCCACGCCAAGAAATCCGGTCACGACGAAAGGTGCTGACTCATGAAGCCCAAACAAGCCTTTGAAGCTCTGGCTCAGGTGAAACAAAACGACCCAGACAGAGGCGAAGCCGCGAACGCCGGTAAAGGCAGGGATAATTCTTGAAATTTTGAGTTCTCCTATTTGTAGGGAGCAGGGGAAGCTGATGGGCAAAAACCTTCCTGTCGTTATTCGATGCGAAGGTTTAGGAGCTGACGCGCATGCAATGGAATGCGCCGTCAGTCATGAAGGCAGCATTATTGTCTTGGTGTGCGATTCGTTCGGTGATCGTAATCACCTCAAGTCCCGTTTATAAGAATCCGCCATACCCATCCTCCTCCATGCAATATGGAAAATTTCTGCTTCTTGGGAATACGCCGTTTTCGGCGGATTAAGATTCGCAGTCCTGAACAGTTTTCGTGCTGTTCATGGTTGCATCAATTTCCTGGATAGACGTTATCAATATAGCGATTTATCATGCATAATTTCGTGCAAACAAACATTCCAGCTCGGGAAATAACTGCCGAGCTGGAATGTTTGCTTTTATTTTCAATATCTTAGGAGTTGCAATGCCTGCTGGGTGGAGCAGCCGCGGCAGTGTGCTGATACGTTTGACGCGTCAGCACTTTGCCTTCTATCGCGGCTATTTGGATGGCCTGGATTTGCGCTTGCTGGCTGCGCGCTATCCGGGCGGTGAACCGGTTCTGTCGCATAGGGCCCTTGCCGGCTCGTCTGGGAAAGCGCTGCTCGGCTGGATTACGGAACAACTCGTGATTGAGGCAGAACGCTGTGGCCAGCGGTCATCAGCACGCCTGCTACGTCTGAGGCCTTTCCAGCCAGCATCGCGAGGTGATCACGGCACGCTACCGACACTTGCCGAATTCCAGGAAGAGCGCGATCCGTATCACATGTATTCTGAAGGTGAGCTGCTTGAGTTGTTCGAGTCGGAATACCCCGGCCGTGCCGGCAAGGGTGACCGGCTTGCGCAGCGCAATCTTCGGTTAAGACGCCGACAGGAAGCGCTACTGCAACGCATCGAAAGTCACGCTAGATTAGAGCCCGGTCTGGATGATCCGGTATCGGCATGGATTGATTCCCGACTGGCAAACTATCTGATCAAAGCGCACATCACGACTTTAGGCGAGTTGCATGTGGCGATCGAAGCGCACGGCTTCCACTGGTATCGCAAGGTACCTAGAATAGGCGTCAAGGCGGCACGCCATATAACCAGTTGGCTGCTTCTTCCCACCACGCGGGAAGCGTTAGGGATAACGCTTTCTGTGCGCGGTACGACCCCACCCCGCCAGATACAAGGCGGACAAATGGAATGCTTGGTAAAGGGACTGGATATCCTGCCATTGGAACGGCTGGCCCTACCGCTTTCCCTGAATGGTTTGACAGGCACCAATCGCAGCACTAAGGCAACGATCCCCGCGACGAATGACATTGAAGCTGTTGAAGCCTGGTTGCTGAAAATGAAGCCGGGTAGCCATACTGCACGGGCCTGCAGGAAAGAAGCTGAGCGGTTCCTGCTGTGGTGCGTCCTGGAAGCCAAAAAACCGCTCAGCTCGGCTCATGCGCCTGAGTTGCAGTCGTATCTGCATTTTCTAAACCAGTTAGGCAGACAGTCGCCGCAAGCATGGATGCAGGGACGCCAGCTAGCGCAGGAAAGCTGGCTTGGGCCACGCGGCATAGACCGACAGTCGGTCCGGTGGCGTCCGTTCGAAGGTCCGCTGTCGGCGTCATCGCAGCGGACGGCGATATCGTTGTTAAAGAGTCTGATGCGATTTTTGCACAGCGTGGGTTATTTGCGGACCGACCCGTTTGCGGAATTAAGGATGTCGGGGGAAAGAACTTCAGATCAGGTTGCGGGGAAACGTCGGCGCAAGCCGGTGCTGCAGGACGAATGGACAGCAGCATGGACCTATCTGCACAACCAGCCGGTATCAGCGTCGTTATATCGGGTGAAGGTTATTCTTTTATTGTTGAAGGAAACTGGCTGCAGGCTGCAGCGACTGGCTGCGATGCGGCGAGATAGTATCATTTGGGATGGAAAACACTGGTGCTTGACACTGAATCTTGGTGACGCAATGAGTGAAAAGATTTTGGTCAGCCATGAACTGCGGGACGCGCTGCTCATGAATTATCAGCATCACGGCCTCCCGGAACTGAACAGCGTCCCATTATCTACGCCGCTGGTAACGGCGATAACAAAAGATGCCGGATCGGGCCTTAGGGTGAATGGTTTGTCGGGCTCGAGAATATACAGAATTGTCAAAGACTATTTTGACACGGTGGCCGACCATATCGGTGCAAGCAATATCGAGCTTGCTTCCCGTCTTCGGCAAGTCTCAGCGGACTCCTTCTCGCGTACCGGCTGATTTCGCTTGGCTAAATCTTGTTGGGATGAAAGGTTTCAGAATTTTCCCCGCGGACAACGCTGTACGCGTGGAACAATGGAACGCATACGGAAGCGCACGGTGGATTGAGCAGCCTTGGGTAACCGTCAGCGCAAAAGGATTTATGAGGCCGGGGGAAGCAAGAATGTGTCTCGTGGTAGCCTTCGTACAAATATTCCCCGGGGAATATTGAATGGAGTGTTGTCCCTAGCTTCCCTTGGCGGCTAAAGAATTACGGTCTTACGTGCGTGCAATCCGAAAATTCATACAACGGTGCCGACAATTCAAGTGACATTACTCCCCGGATTCTGCGCCAAGATGTCGGAAGCTCAAGAGCCGAAGGAAAAATTTTAACGATAAATTAGCAGATTGAAAGCCGCCGACGCAGCCAACCCTAGACAAATTATGAGTCTGTTTGGCGAGCGTTTTAGGAGATATGATCTAAAGCTGTTCCACTGTTAGCAAGTATTCTTGGGTGACCGCTAGGCGGGTAAAAAAAACAAAACGGGTTGTAAAGGACTCGGTCGGGTTTTTGTATAGCTGAAAAGTGAATCTGCAGTACGCTTCTTCATACTGGCTTTCCAACAATCTGGCGTTGAAGTTAGGTCGAAAGTGGTTTGTGCCCTGATTACCACCAGGTTTTTTCAAGCATATTCAAGGTGTCAGATTGACTAGGACCTGATCTTCAGTAGACGCTGCGCTTCCGTTAGGTGCAACTGTTCGTGCAAACTCGGTAGCCAGGTGTGGAGTCGGCTGCAAGCTGAAGGCACGTGAGCCGAGATCGTTTGTTTGCCTGTATCGTGAAAACTAACGGGCATCACCATTTCAGGTAAGACTATTCCCCGGGGAATAAACGCATATTTCGGCCTGGCCCTGTCGTGCATACCGTATTCATTGCAGAAGTTAGCTCATAAAAATTAATAGTTGAATTGCTGCATTACATTTAGTATAAGAGATGCTTACTAATTACTGGGATGGTCATGCCGGCTAAAATTATCATCATCACGAATCAAAAGGGCGGCGCAGGCAAAACCAATGCAGCTGTTCACCTTGCCGGTACAGCAGTGCGCAGGCATTTCAAGACTTTGCTGATCGATGCCGACAAACAGGGCACAGCGACAAAGTGGGTCGCCCAGGCCGAGGAGGGTCAACAGCACAAAATTCGCGTAATGGGCCTAGCGATGGCTGAAGCCAAGATTGCCCAGGAAGTGAAGCAGTATGTCGACGATTACGACCTGATCATCGTTGACTGTCCGCCTTCGGTGGATTCGCCGATTCCGCAGGTGATGCTGATGATTGCGGATCTTGCCATTGTTCCGATTGTTCCCAAACCTGGAGACCTCTGGGCATCGACCGACCTTCTTGAACTGGCTGAACGTGCAAGCACAATGAATCCTGACCTGAAGGTACGCCTGCTCGGGTCAAATGTGATCGCTAACCTTGCCATGTCCAAGCATTCGCTGAGTAGCATGGCAACGATGCGCGATAATGCGCCGCTTTTCCAAACCCGCCTTCATCAACGTACGGCGTATGTGGAAGCCATGCTGACGGGCGATTCAGTGCATTATTTTGGTAGCAGTGCCAAAGCGGCCATAAAAGAAATAGAAGCTTTATTTGACGAAGTAATGCTGGGGCTGAACTTGCAAGCGCCGAAGGCAAGGAGCAAAAAATGAGTAAGAGAAAGGGGCTGTACGATCGGTTAAACACCAGTGTCGCCGATCAAAGTAACCAGGCCCGAGACAAATTCGACAATGCTGATCTGGTCGTGGCCATGAGCCGACTCAAGCAACAAAGGCCGGAGCAGACGGCGATGGACGCGTCACAAGTGACTGCCGTCGAACACGCACTGCCAAGTAGAGCGACTTCCTCCGAGACAGACACTGCGCCGTCCGATAGCTATGTAGTGCGCGCAATACCCATTGCAAACGTAAAGGACCATCCACGCAATGCGCGTCAGGTGTACGATCCGGCGCGCATTGATGAGATGGCAACAAGCATCGCGCGGGATGGTCAACGTGTGCCTGCGGTCGTCATGCCTGATCCCGCGGAACCAGGCAGCTATCTGTTGATAGAAGGTCGCTACCGAAAGCGGGCACTGCAAAGCCTAGGGCGTTCCTCGTTGCTGGCCTCCATCGTCGAGCCGTTGTCGGACCTTGAAGCTTATCGGCTGTCGCTCTTGCTTAATGAGGAACGGAACGACCAGACCATATTGGACAATGCGTTGTCTTGGAGAACCATGCTTGACGACGGTACTTATCGTAGTCAGGACCATATCGCCGAGCATCTGAACATTAAGCAAGGCACGGTGTCGAAAACCCTTGCATTGCTTGACCTGCCTGCTGGCGTGCTCAACATTATTAAGACCCGGCCGGCCAGTTTCGGTATCCGTATTGCGCAGGAACTGCGCCAGCTGTCAAAACTGGTCGACGAGGCAGCGCTTGAATCCGTGGCGGAGCAGGTCATCGACGAGAAGTTATCCGTCAGGGACCTCGAGCGCCTGCGCGATCGCAAAACGCAGGAGCCGCTTACCCGCGAGCGGTCGCGCGCCTATCCGCTGCAATGGGGAAACGTCCGGCTGGGTTCCATTCGCGAATTTGAAGACGGCCGGCTTAAGATTGACCTCTCCAACGCCCCGGAAAACCTCAGGGCAGACATCATTAGCGCGGTCAAGAAAACTTTGGCCGAAACACCGGCATCCCAACCGGGCTTGGCATCGGCACTACAAGTAGAGGGGACGGAAGAGGACAAGAAAAGTACTTCGTCCTGAAGCCTGGTGAAGGTGACAGCCAGACGCTGCCAACGTAATTTGAAAGAACAATCGGCGCTGATGCGAATGATCGCTACGCCACGGCGGAGCGCAGACGCTGTGTCGCGAATGCCTCAGCCATCCAGTTCAGCGAAATCCAGCACTGCAGCATCTGTCACTTCTCCCCAAGTGCGAGTCGCAAGCCAGTCAGCAAATGCAGCGCTGACCATAGGAGAATTCAGACCCTTTTTCAGGTGGGGCTTGATGCTGCGATCGACTTGGACGGAAAACTCGTTGAACAGGCTGGTCTGTTCTTGCGCGGACAGTTCGCCGTAATAGCGCAGTGCTTCCTGATTGCGCGCTGCGATGAACCGTTCGCGATATCCCTTTCTGGGCTTGGACGCAGGTTTGTTTTTGCTTAACGGCTGCGCAACAGGGGCCACGGTGGCAAAACCCTTTTGCAATGCGGTTCGGAAATATCCAGCCGGTGCATCGACATTCGGCCCTTTCTTGATGCGCTTCTCGACAAAATCAATGGTAGCCAGCAGCAATTTTTCTTCGTAGTTGGAATAGTATTCCTTCGCGTCGGCCTCGCTGACCCCCAGACGTAGCATGCGTTCGATTACGGATGAATCGATGACGATAGCGGCACCTGGTTCCAGCAGTGAGGCCTGCGCCTTTAACTGCACCCGGAACTGTATTTCCTCCACCTTGCGGCCTCGCTTGGTTTCGATCAGTTCGACGTCGATGTCGGTCACGCTGTTAATCTCGGACAGTGCCTTCACGATCATGTCGCGCTTGAAGTACTTGTATTCGGGAAGCACTACGTCCTTGATCGAATTTCCTGACAGGACGTGATACCACTCCTGCCAGCTGTCGCGGTTGGTCAGGTGGGAAGGGCTGGTTGCATAGCGGCGGCACACTTCATACAAGGCAAGGCTGTGCGCACTGCGCAATACAGCCTGATAGTAGAGACTGAGCTTGGTATAGGTATCGGGTTTGAGCACCTTTTCCTTCACCTGAGGCGGAAAAGCAAAGCCGATGAACACGGTGCCACCCTTGTTGCGCAATCCCGAGGTATTGAAGATGGTCAGACCTGCCAGCAGGCGCTCGCTTGCCCACATCTTGTCGGAAGTCGCTTCCACCTTGATGTTCTGCAGCGCCTCTGCATGCTCCTTGAAAAACTCATAGTCTCGGCTGGTGTACTCCGTGTTGGCACAGAGATCAGCCATGCGTATCCAGTAGTATTCCTCGAAACCCGGGACATCGGCCGGCGCATCGACACCGGTCTTGCCAACTTCCTGGGCGCGGAAGATAAAGGCGTTATAAATACGACGCGACAGCAGCGAGAACTTGCCTTCCACAACACGGAAACCGATCGCGTCGTTGGCTTTCCTGAATTCGGATGCAAGCAACTCCGGTTGCTCGGGGCTCAATACGGCAAGCGCAGTCGAGTTCGGTGCCTTTTTAGGCTTTTTGGATGTGGCCATACGGATGCTGGACAGAACGCGGAGATTGCCATCATGCCTATAAGGTGAAAGTTGGGCAAATATTTTTTCACCGGTGAACGGACTTCGTTGTGCAATCACCATAAGCCCGAAAAATACGGCTTCACAAACTCTCTCACCCAAAAACAAAGCGCTTCACTTGTCCACTCACCTGTGTTCACAGAGCCACTCACCATAGTTCGCTGCTCTTCACTTCGGCTCTCACGAGAGTTCACAGCAATGCTCACCGATGTTCACAGCAATACTCACCATAATCGCAGGAGAGCCTTATCTGGCAAGGGCTTGCGGGTATCCTTAAGGTAGTTAAGGTTTACAAGGGTTTACTGCTAATAACTCTCAATGTGATGGATTTGGCTTGTTCACCTCCACGTCTAGGCACACCAATCATTCTTTTATTAGCGAATCCGCCTGTTTCAATGCCGTACAGGCGCTGCTCGATGCAGATTGAACAATCGCTTTCCAAAATTACTGCACTGGTCAGAGAAAAATGGTTTCCAGGAAAAGATATTTTCATTGAACGAAGCGACCGACCTCAAAAACAGGGGAAGGCGTTCACATAACTTCTCACCTTTATTTGATATGGCTATCAAGAAGCAGCTGCCGGAGCACGCTCGTGCGATATCTTCACAAAACTTCTCACCTGAACGCCACATGGCAGTCAAACTGTTCTACCGCTACCTGTGGTTTGGATCCAGCAGGCAATGGTGCCCCACAGTCAAGTGCTATGTTCACAAAAACACTCACCGTTGCGCGGTA
Organism: Noviherbaspirillum sp. L7-7A; assembly: GCF_019052805.1. Taxonomy (NCBI): domain Bacteria; kingdom Pseudomonadati; phylum Pseudomonadota; class Betaproteobacteria; order Burkholderiales; family Oxalobacteraceae; genus Noviherbaspirillum; species Noviherbaspirillum sp. L7-7A. Next base: position 619,473 of record NZ_JAHQRJ010000002.1, on the reverse strand, counting down.
ACGATGATCAGGTTCACAACATATCTCACCTCACAGTCCATCTGATCGTTGCGTTTTCACATGATTTTCACTTCACACAAGTTCTCACCTTTTTAAAAATACAGTAAAAATTCACCCAAGGCTTTGTTTCTATTAAATATTTTTTCTTGGCGAATACTGAGGGCGCTAGCGCACTTCACAGATTTGCTCACCTTTGAAATCCTGCCTTTCATGCCTCGTTCATTTTCTAAGACTTCACAAAATTTCTCACCATAGGAACGTTTGAAGGCAGAAGACTGCGGGTATCGGGGGAATTCAAGCCTGCAGGTTCACAAAGTTACTCACCTTTCGCAGTCTATGAGGAGGTCAGGTATGGCGAATGCTGAGCTTCTTCACAAAATTTCTCACCTTTGATGGCAGGAAGCGTCCTGAGATGAATAAAGAACACAAAACTTCTCACCTTTGGATAGACAGAAGGACGCATTAGCTGGATGAGACATGGCCAAATGCCATCTCAGCAGCTAGTCCTTCACAAAAACACTCACCTTTAAGGATATGCTGGAGAAAAGCCCGCCCGGGAGAAGCAGAGTGGCGGTCACGTCGTCTCCTGAGAGACTAACATCGTTCAAGTTCACAGAATTACTCACCTTGACAATCCGTGCGCCGTCGCTGAAGGCTCATCAATGGCCGGCGGCGTCTGCCACGCCGCCACGTTCCCACTCCGCAGCCCATATCGCTTCATCGATACTGTCTGCCAGCAAAAATGCCAGGTCATCGGGGAGCAGACAAGCAAAGTAAGTGGACGACATCAGTGAAAACCGCAGAAGAAGGCCTTGGGCTGCTGGCACCGCTTCGACAAGAATGCCGGTGTTTTCCTCGTGCAGTATCGTGCGGAACGTGACGGGAACAGGCAACTCGTTCTGCCGCCGGTAGAAAAGACCATAAGCATCCTTAGCCGGCAGGGTTTTCAAGAACTTGTCGCCATAATTCAGCTGGTGGGAGGCGCGTCTTTTCGCCAGGAAGGTTTGGTATTGATCCGCATGCCTTGCCGCCAGACCTGCGCAAGCATCGCGCACCTTCCAGACCGATGACGGTTCCAGTTGGAGAAAAAAGGTCGACTCGCCGGATGCATCTTTCAGCAGCAAATGCAACGTCAGGCCAATGCCAGGCTGGCCGCGCGACTGCTGTATCACAGCGAACTGATAGGCGACTACGGCAGGCAGATCGGTAGCAGTCATGGGCTTGCCAATGAAGGAGAGGGCTCGATGATCGATGCGGAAGCGAGATGAATCCTGCAAACCGCGCCGGGAACGCTTAATATAAACCGCCTATTCGCATCTGTTTTACTACCTCATAAACAAAAAATGGAGCTGGAGACATGGCAACACTGAACGTCAACGGGACAATGCGTGAATTCGAAGCCGAACCCGACACGCCTCTGTTATGGGTGCTGCGTGAGCAGCTTGGCCTGACCGGCACCAAATATGGCTGTGGCGTCGCCCAGTGCGGCGCCTGCACCGTGCATATTGATGGTGAGCCCGTGCGGACCTGCGTGCGGCCGGTATCCACCGTGACTGCCGAGCAAAAGATCGTAACCATCGAGGGCTTGTCCGGCAACGGCTCCCATCCGCTGCAAAAAGCCTGGGTTGCGCTCGACGTACCGCAATGCGGTTTCTGTCAGAGCGGCATGATCATGGCAGCCGCAGCATTGCTGAAGGAAAAGCCTCAACCTACCGACGCCGACATCAATCAATCCATCACCAACATCTGCCGCTGCGGCACTTATAACCGGGTGCGTGCGGCCATCAAGGCGGCAGGGCAGGGCGGCAGTACGCGACAGGCGGGCCTGGCAATCCAGCATGCCGACGGGAGCACGACATGAGCCGCTCTGACACGCATGGCAGCGAAGTGAATGTATCTAGGCGCCGCTTCCTCGGCACCACCGCAGCAGCGTTCGGCGGCCTCATGGTGGGTTTTCATATTCCTTACGCCAATGCTGCAGATGGGGGAGCGACGGCGGCTGCAGCGCCCGAAGTCAATGCCTGGGTAGTCATCAAGCCTGACGACACGGTGGTGATCCGGATCGCGCGGTCGGAGATGGGACAGGGCTCGCTGACCGGGCTGGCGCAACTGGTGGCCGAAGAACTGGATTGCGATTGGGCCAAGGTAACAACCGAATATCCGACACCAGGGCAAAACCTGGCGCGCAACCGCGCTTGGGGCAATTTCTCCACCGGCGGCAGCCGAGGCATCCGCGAATCCCATGACTATGTACGCAAGGGCGGCGCCACGGCGCGCATGATGCTGGTACAGGCAGCGGCCGATGAATGGAAGGTGCCCGTGTCGGAATGCCGGGCGGCAGCCAGCGTCATCACTCACCAGCCATCCGGACGCCAGACCACGTATGGCAAGGTGGCGTCGGCCGCGGCCAGCCTGACGCCGCCGGAATCGGTGCAACTCAAGGACCCGAAAAACTGGAAAATCGCGGGCAAGCGCTTAGCGCGCCTCGACACGGTAGACAAGACCACTGGCGCCCAGGTCTATGGCATGGACCTGAAGCTGCCGGGCATGCTCAATGCCGCCATCCGCGATTGCCCGGTGTTTGGCGGAAAAGTGAAAGCCTTCAATGCGGCCGAGGTCCAGAACCGTCCCGGCGTCAAGAAGGTGATACAGGTCGGCGACAGCGCCGTGGCAGTGGTAGCCGATACCTGGTGGCGGGCAAAGAGTGCGCTGGAGGCGCTGAAAGTCGAATGGGATTACGGGCCGAATGCGAAGGTATCCAGCGCCAGCATCGCCGAGACGCTCAAGGCCGGGCTGGACGCCAAGGAAGCGGCCGTGGGAAACAGCAATGGCGACGCCGGCGCGGCGCTGGCAACCGCCAGGCGGAAGGTGGAGGCGGTGTACTCCTACCCTTACCAGAACCACGCTACGATGGAAACCATGAATGCGACGGCACGCTGGACGCCGGAGCGCTGCGAGGTCTGGACGCCCACCCAGAATGGCGAGGCAGCACTCGCGGCGGCGGCCGAGGCAGCCGAGTTGCCGCCGTCGAAATGCGAGGTCTACAAGCTGCATTTGGGCGGCGGTTTCGGCCGTCGCGGCGCGGTCCATGACTGGGTGCGGCAAGCAGTGGCGATCGCACGGGAGATGCCGGGTACACCAATCAAGCTGATCTGGTCGCGCGAGGAAGACATGCTGCACGGTCGCTATCATCCGATTACCCAGTGCAAGCTGGCGGCCGGCCTGGACGACAAGGGCAACATCACTGCGCTGCAGATGCGCATTTCCGGGCAGTCCATCATTGCGGGGGTATTCCCTCAGAACATCAAGGACGGCAAGGACCCGGTCGTGTTCCAGGGCCTGAACCCGCCCGGTCCGGAAGCCTCGATAGGCTATAGCTTCCCTAATCTGCTGATAGACCATGCGATGCGCAATCCACCGGTACCGCCCGGTTTTTGGCGTGGCGTGAACCTCAACCAGAACGCGATCTATCTCGAGTGCTTCCTGGATGAAGTCGCCCATGCGACCGGGCAGGATCCGCTGGCGCTGCGCCGCAAGCTCATGGCCGATCATCCCAAGCACCTGGCAGTGCTGAACGCAGCAGCCGAGCGCGCCGGCTGGGACAAGCCCTTGCCCAAGGGGGTGTATCGCGGCGTGGCGCAGACCATGGGGTTCGGCAGCTATGTGGCAGCGGTGGCCGAAGTCTCGGTCAGCGACGAGGGTGCGCTGAAGATCCATCGCATCGTCGCCGCGACCGACCCCGGCCATGCGCTCAATCCGCAGCAGATCGAAGCCCAAGTGGAGGGCTCCTTCGTCTATGGCCTGTCGGCCGCGCTGTATGGCGAATGCACTGTCAAGGAAGGTCGCATGGAGCAGGAGAACTTCAACACCTACCAGGTAATGCGCATGGATGAGATGCCGGCGGTGGAAACCGTCATCGTGCCATCCGGCGGCTTCTGGGGCGGGGTTGGCGAGCCGACCATTGCCGTGGCGGCGCCGGCGGTGCTCAATGCGATCTTCGCTGCCACTGGCAAGCGCATACGGGATTTGCCGCTGAAGAACCACAGCCTGAAAAGGGCTTGACCGGAGGCAGCAATGCGTCGCGTGCCGGGGGGGATGGCAGGATGGGCTTTACTGTGGGCATTGCCCTGGCCTGGCCTAGCGCAGGGGTTGCAGGTGCCGCAGCAGGAAGCCAGACTGGTGCCTTACCGGGTGGAAGGCGATGGCATACCGCAGCCGCTTGCAACGGCGGCGGGAGATGCCGCCCGCGGCCGGGCCATCGTCGCCAACCGTCAGGTCGGCCTGTGCTTGCTGTGCCACGCCGGGCCGCTGCCGGAGGAGCGCTTCCAGGGCAACCTGGCGCCCGACCTGGCCGGCAGCGGCACCCGCTGGAGCGAAGCGCAACTGCGGCTGCGCATCGTCGACGCCGGCCGCATCAATCCGGACACCATCATGCCGGCTTACTATCGGATCGACGGCTTGAACAATGTCGCCCCGGCGGTGCGCGGCAAGCCGATACTGGATGCACAGCAGGTCGAGGATGTGGTGGCCTATCTGCGCACCCTGAAAGAAAAGGAAGGCAACTGATGTTTGCGAAACCCGGCCCCAACCCGAAACGGCGCCGCCTGCTGGCCGGCGGCGCTGCGTTGGGCGCGACGATCCTGGTGCGGCCTGCCGCCGCCGCGCCCGACGAACTGGCGGCAGCGGTACAGGCCTGGACCGGCGGCGTCAAGCCCACGCCGGGCCGGGTCAAGTTTGACATTGCTAGCCTGGTCGACAACGGCAATGCGGTGCCTGTCACGGTCAGCGTCGACAGCGCCATGACGGCGGCAGACCATGTGGCCGCCATTGCCATCTTCAATGAACGCAATCCGCAGCGCGACGTCGCCCGGTTCACGCTCGGTGCGCGCGCCGGCCGCGCAAAAGTGTCGACCAGGATACGCCTGGCCACTTCGCAAAAGCTGAGCGCGGTGGCAAAGTTGTCCGATGGCAGTTACTGGTCGGATACGGTAGACGTGGTAGTCACGCTGGCCGCCTGCATCGAAGGAGAGAGCTAGCCATGGCCCGCACATTGATCAAGCTCCCGGCCTCGGCCAAGCGCGGCGAGGTGATCGAGATCCGTACCCTGATCAGCCATCCCATGGAGACCGGCTACCGGCCCGGCGCGGATGGCCAGGTTTTGCCGCGCAATATTATCCGCCGCTTCACCTGCCGCTATAACGGCGAGATCGTATTCAGCGCTGAACTGTTCCCGGCGATCGCCGCCAACCCCAACCTGATCTTCCATACGGTGGCTACCGAAAGCGGCAAGCTGACCTTTATCTGGGAAGGGGACAACAACTTCAGCCAGACAGAATCGGTTGAGCTCACGGTCACTGGCTGAAAGCGCCATGCGGATTGTCCTCTTCATGCTGTGCGCCGTGCTGAGTCTGACGGCGGCGGCGCAACGGAAGTCGGGCATGGCATTCATGGGACCGTCAACCCAGGCCATGCAGCGCGACGACAGTCAGAATCCGGCCATGCTGTGGGTGAAGGAAGGCGAGATCGCCTGGCGCCGCAGCGATGAGGGCAACGGCAAGTCCTGTGCCTCCTGCCACGGCGATGCGGAAGGCGCGATGCGCGGCGTGGCAGCCCGCTATCCGGCATTCGATGCCCAGGCAGGACGCCCGATCAACCTGGCACAGCGCATCAACCGGTGCCGCGTGCGGCATCAGTCTGCTTCGGTACTGCCGGCCGAGAGCGAGGCGCTGCTGAGCCTGGAAAGCTATATCGCGCTGCAGTCGCGCGGCATGGCGGCTTCGCTGCCGGACGATGCGCGCCTGCAGCCATTCGTCGAACGTGGCCAGGCGCGCTGGCAGCAGCGCATGGGCCAGCTCAATCTGTCCTGCGCCCAGTGCCACGACCAGCACTGGGGACAGCGCCTGGGCAGCAGCATCATTCCGCAGGCGCACGCGACCGGCTACCCGATCTACCGGCTTGAATGGCAGGCCATGGGATCGCTGCAGCGGCGTCTGCGCAACTGCCTCAATGGCGTGCGGGCGGCGCCGTATCCGGCAGGTTCGCTGGAACTGGTAGAACTGGAACTCTACCTGGCACAGCGAGCCAGGGGAATGGAGATGGAAGCGCCGGCGGTGCGGCCATAGGACCTGCACACCAGGTGCCGGCTTTGGAAGTACAGTGCCTCACGGAAGGACAGGAATGACATCAACCCTTATTGCAAACGCACGCCTTGCGATCATGCTTGCCGTGTTCGCAGCGCAGTGCCCGGCCACGGCGCAGGCCGAGACGAAGTTAACCGAGGATGCCGGCCGAAGGCTCTATGCCAGCTGCGCCGGCTGCCACGGCACCGGAGGAAGGACGGCGCCCGGCAGCAGCCTGCCGCCGTTGGCAGGGCAGAGCCGGGATGCACTGGTGGCCAGCATGAAGGCCTTCCAGGATGGCAGCCGGCCCTCCACCATCATGCAGCAACTGGCCAAGGGTTATAGCAGCGAGCAGATCGACCTGATTGCGGGCTATCTGGCACAACTGAAAAAATAGGGGAGCCAACAGCATGAAACGTCGTCAGTTTCTTCAGGCGCTGGGCATGGGCGCGGCGCTCGGGGCTGTTGCCAGCCGCGCCAGCGGCGCCGGTCAAACGCGTCCCAGAGTGGTGGTAGTCGGCGCCGGTTACGGCGGCGCCACTGCTGCCCGTTATCTGTCCCTGTGGAGCGCCGGCAGCATCGATATCACCCTGGTCGAGCCCAATCCGGCCTTCATCTCCTGCCCGCTGTCCAACCTGGTGCTGGGCGGATCGCGCCGTCTGGAAGACCTGACCATCAGCTACGGCGAGCTGGCCAGCCGCAGCGGCATCACCATGGTGCGCGAGCTTGCCACCGGCATCGATCCGGACAAGCGCACGGTCACGCTGGGCAATGGCAAGGCCTTGCGCTATGACCGGCTGATCCTGTCGCCAGGCATCGACTTCCTGTATGACCGGCTGCCCGGCATGCGCCAGCCCGGCGCCCGCGAGCGCATCCTGCATGCCTGGAAGGCGGGGGAGCAGACGCTTGGGCTGCGTCGCCAGCTGGAAGCGATGGAAGACGGCGAAACTTTCCTGATCTCGATTCCGCAGGCGCCTTACCGCTGTCCGCCTGGTCCCTATGAGCGCGCCTGCCAAGTGGCGCACTACTTCAAGCAGGTCAAGCCGAAATCGCGCGTCATCCTGCTTGATGGCAACGAGGACGTGGTATCGAAGGGCGCGCTGTTCAAGAAGGTATGGGCCGAACGCTATCCGGGCATGGTCGATTACCGGCCCAGCTTCAACACGGTGGATGTGAACGCCAAGACGCGGACGGTGGTGTCCGAACTGGGGGAGGAAGTCAGTGGCGCGGTGATCAATCTACTGCCGCCCCAGGCTGCCGGCAGCATCGCTGCGGGCGCCGGCCTGGCCAATGCCAACCGGCGCTGGTGCGAAGTCGATTTCCTGAGCTTCGAATCCACTCAGGCTCGCCATATCCATGTGCTGGGCGATGCGATCCAGGTCGCGCCGCTGATGCCAAAGTCAGCCCATATGGCCAACCAGCATGCCAAGGTCTGCGCGGCAGCCATCATCGAACTGCTTGCCGACCGTCCGCCGCCGGCGCATCCGCTTCTGACCAATACCTGCTATAGCTTCGTCTCCGACCAGGACGTGATCCATGTGGCATCGGTCCACAGCTATGACGAAGCGAAAAAGACCCTGATCGCCGTGCCCGGCAGCGGCGGGCTTTCGGCGGCGCCCAATGCGCTGGAGGGTCGCTATGCGATGGACTGGGCCCGCAATATCTGGGCCGACACGTTGCTGTAGTCAGAGCGCTCCGGACGCAAAAACGGCGGCTTCAAGCCGCCGTTTTCTGGTCAGACAGCGTCGTCTAGCGGTTTCTGCTGCCGCTCTTCACGGCGCTATCCTTCATGTCGCCGGCAGCCTTTTGCACTTTGCCCTCGGCCTGTTTCGCCATGCCCTTGGCCTGCTGCTTGTTGCTGCCCATGGCCTCGCCTGCCTTGCGCTGTACCTTGCCGGCGGCGTCCTTGACTGCGCCCTTTACCTGGTCCTTGTTCATGGCGATCTCCTTTATATTGAGGTGTCAAACCGCGCATGCGGCTTGTGTCTGGAGAATAGACCCAAAGCAGCATTTCACAAGGTAGGACAAGTGCTGATGATGAGGTAGGACTATATCGGCAGTTGCGTCGCTCCTGTCCGCTATGGCTTTGCAAGGTCGCTCCGCTGGCCAGTGCGTCGATTCCTACAAGCCTTTCTCCTGCCGTCCTATAGGTAGTCTGACCAAATGGCTCTACGATAAGCCGGACATCAACAAGCAGGAGGAACAGGCAATGACCAACCGCGTCGGAAACAAGAATGTCGCCCAGCTGCGCGGCAAGCAGGAACGCAAGGAAATGAAGGAAGCCAATCGCGCCCGCGAGGCGGTCAAGCGCGCGGAGGCCCGCGCCAAATACCGCAACGCGGTGAAGGGCCAGCCGCAGACAGCAAGCGCCTGACTCGGCTGCTACCTCACATCCTGAAAGCCCCGGCCAGCAGGCCGAGGCTTTTTCATGCGGTCTTCAGTGCGTCGCCTGCCACCGGCAACTTGCGCAAGCGCTTGCCGGTCGCGGCGAAAATCGCGTTGGCCAGGGCTGGCGCAGTGGCCGAGGTGCCCGGCTCGCCGATGCCGCCCGGCGCATCGCTGCTCTGAGCAATAAACACTTCGATGCGCGGCGCCTCGTTGATGCGCATCATCCGGTAGTCATGGAAGTTGGACTGCTGCACCCGGCCCTTGTCGAAAGTGATCTCGTTCCATAGCGCCGCCGTCAGGCCGAAGACCACGCCGCTCTCGATTTGCGCGACCACGGTGTCGGGGTTGACCACCTGTCCGCAATCAACCGCGCACACCACTCGGTGCACCCGCACCTCGCCATCGGCGCCGACCGAGACTTCAGCCACCTGCGCCATGTAGCTGCCGAAGGCGAACTGGGTCGACAGGCCGCGGCCGACGCGACGCCCGGCAATGGGCGCCAGCGGCTGGTCCCATCCGGCTTTTTCAGCGGCCAGGTTCAGCACCGCCCGCATCCTGGGCGACTTGTCCAGCAGATCGCGCCGGTAGACCAGCGGATCTTGCTTGGCCGCGGCCGCCAGTTCATCGATGAAGCTTTCCACCACGAAGATATTGTGGGTCGGACCGACGCCGCGCCAGAATGCGGTCGGCACCGGCGGCTCGTGCCGCACATAGTCGACCATCACATTCGGAATCGCGTAGGGCATGTCCTTAGCGCCTTCCACCGCATCCGGATCGACGCCATTCTTCACTGCCGGCGGCGCAAAGCGCGACATGATGGACGAGCCGGTAATCCGGTGCGACCAGGACAGCGGCTTGCCCTTCTCGTCCAGCGTGGCGGCCAGGCGATCGTAGTAGTAGGGCCGGTACATGTCATGCTGCACGTCTTCCTCGCGGGTCCAGACAAACTTGACCGGCTGCTTCAGCTGCTTGGCAAACGCCACCGCCTGCACAATGAAGTCCACTTCAAGCCGGCGTCCGAAACCGCCGCCCAGGAAATGATTGTGGACTTTCACCTTCTCCGGCGGCAGGCCGGCGATCTTGGCGGCCGCGCCCTGCGCGAAGGTCGGCACCTGGGTGCCGACGTAGAGGTCGCAGCCGTCTTCCCGCAGATCGACCGTGCAGTTCATCGGCTCCATAGTGGCATGGGCGAGGAAAGGCATCTCATAGACCGCTTCCAGTACCTGCCCGCCCTTGGGCGCTTCCTTGCCAACGTCGCCGTCCTTGCGGGCCACCGCCGCGCCCTTGCCGCTCTCAGCGGCCGCCTTCATGTCGGCCACGATGGAAGCGGTGGTCATGTCGGCATGCGCGCCGTCCGACCATTTGGGCTTGAGCGCGGCTAGGCCCTGCTTGGCGGCCCACATATGCTCGCCCACCACCGCTACCGCATTGTCGATCTTGAGCACCTGGCGCACGCCCTTGACCGCCATTGCGGCGGCTTCGTCGACCGACTGCAGCGCGCCGCCCGGCACCGGCGAGGCCGCCACCGTGGCCACCAGCATGTTGGGTAGCCGCGCGTCGATGCCGAACTTGGCTTGGCCATTGACCTTGTCGCCCGAATCGAGCCGCTGGTGCTTCTTGCCGATCAGGGTGAAGTCGGCCGGCTTCTTCAGCACAATGGCCTTGGGCGCCGGCAGCTTCGCCGCCGCATCGACCAGTTCGCCGTAATGCATGGTGCGGCCGCTGGCGCCATGGGTCACCATGCCGTTCTTCGCAGTGCAGCCCGCAGCATCGACCTTCCAGGCCTGCGCCGCCGCCTCCACCAGCATCAGCCGCGCCGCCGCGCCGGCCTGGCGCAGGGGCTCCCAGGATGCGCGTACCGAGGTCGAGCCGCCAGTGACCTGGCCGCCCAGCAGCGGGTCGCTGTAAAGGTTGTTGTCAGCCGGCGCCTGTTCCAGCTTGACCTTGAAAAGATCGACTTCCAGCTCCTCGGCCAGCAGCATCGGCATGGCGGTATAAGTACCCTGGCCCATTTCCACCTTGTGCACGATGAGCGTGACCAGACCTTCACGGTCGATGCGGATGAAGGCGTTGTGCGCCAGTCCCGGCGCATCGCCCGAGGTCTTGGTGGCGGCATTGCCCACCGCGGCTTCGGCCGGCACTTCGTTGCGCTGCTCGCGCCCGCACGCGCCCAGGCCGAAGCCGATCAGCAGGCCGCCGCCAGCGGCGGCGCCAACCCGCAGGAAACGGCGGCGCCCTGGCGATTGTGGGGTGGCGGAAAAAATGTCGTCGTTCATGACCGTGGCTCCTTGGTCGGCTGGCCGGCAGCCAGCTTGATGGCGGTACGGATGCGGCCATAGGTGCCGCAGCGGCAGATATTGCCCGCCATCGCGGTATCGATGTCGGCATCGGTGGGCGCTGGCTTGGCGCGCAGCAGCGCGGTGGCCGACATCACCTGCCCGGACTGGCAGTAGCCGCACTGGACCACATCGATTTCCCGCCAGGCGGCCTGTACCTTCTGGCCTACCGGGTCCTGTGCCATGGCTTCGATGGTGACCACTTTCTTGCCGGCCACCGCCGACAGCGGCGTGACGCAGGAACGCACCGCCTCGCCGTCGAGGTGGACCGTGCAGGCGCCGCACTGGGCGATGCCGCAGCCGAATTTGGTGCCGGTCAGGCCGGCGACGTCCCGTATTGCCCAGAGCAGCGGCATGTCATCGGGAAGGTCGAGCGTCGTGCTCTGACCGTTTAGGGTGAAGGTAGGCATGGCATTCCTTTGTGTCTGGCCGTGAAAAACAGGTGTTGACAATTTTCGCTCTAGCCCGCAGTCGGCCTTTGTTCGTGTGCAAGGGAATAGTCAAAAACACAGGCGGGGCAGGGTAATTCAGTTTCCGGGATGGCGTGCCTGGACAACGATCGCACCAACAAAATAATTACACTTGGAAATAAGAGCGGAAAGCAGTTACCATGACGCAACAATTATGCGTTTCTTTTGGCAATCACGGCCGCCCCGCAAAGCAAGAGGCGATGACTGACGGCTGCCTCATAGGAACAGCGCCTCCTGGCAAGGCGCCGTTCCCCAGCATTTCGGCTTCGATATGGAAAACAACTTGCAGCATTCTGCCGGCGGCAGCGTCATTCTCTGGGAACTAGATGATGGCGACCGCTTCATCTTCTTCGACCATGGCGGCGCCTGGCAACTGCCCGACGGCAGCGATACCACGCTCGCCGGCTGGGATGCCGCCATGCATCCCGACGACGCCGCACAGGTTGTGCAGCTGCGCCGGCAAGCCCGGCAGGCAAACCAGCGTTTCGAGCTGGAATACCGGGTGACAGGCAGGGATGGCCAGTACCGCTATGTCCGCGAGACAGCCGTGCCGCGTCTGCGGTCCGGGCAGCCGGTTGGCTATGCGGGCGCATTCAGCGATATTACCGAGCAGGTGCGGTCGCGCGCCCGGCTGGCTTGGGGCGAGGCCGAGCACCGCCTGCTGACGCAACATGTGCGCGACCTGATCGCCTACAGCGATGCCGACAACATCTACCAGTATGTGTCTCCGTCGCACCAGGAGATACTGGGCTACCGTCCGGAGGACATGGTAGGCACTAATGTATTTGACTATCTGCATCCGGCTGACCTGGCGGCCATGCATGCTGCCCGCAGCAGCGATGCCGCCGACGACCGCTCCGCCATGTACAACATGCGGGTCAGGCACAAGGCGGGTCACTGGGTCTGGCTCGGCATTAACAGCCGTACGCTGCGCGATCCGGACAGCCGGCACAGCACCGGCTTCGTGGCTGTCGGCCGCGATATCACTGCCCAGATGGAAGCCCAGCGCGAACTGGCCAGGCGCGAGCAGCAGTTCCGCAGCCTGACATCCCTGTCCTCGGACTGGTACTGGGAAACCGATGCCGAAGGCCGCTTCCGTTTCCTATCCGATGGCATCCAGTCCCGCCTGGGGCTCGAGCCACGCCAACTGCTGGGCACTAGTCTCGAAGACTGCGCGCTCGATACCAGCGAGCCGGGTTTCCTGGCTTGCCAGAGCAGTGTCGCCGCGCGCCGGCCGTTCCGGGATGCGGTCTATTCCGTTGGCCTGGAAGGCTATCCTGGCGTAGTGCGCTATATCCGGATTTCTGGCGAGCCCATCTTCGAGGACGGTGTGTTCCACGGTTATCGCGGCGCCACCCGCGACGTGACCAGAGAAGTGCGCAATGCCAAGGCGCTGGAGCACATGGCCACGCATGATTCCCTGACTGGCCTGTGCAACCGGGCGCTGCTGGAAACCCGGCTCAGGCAGCGTGCCCAGGACCGGCGCGCCAATGGCATGCATGCCATCCTCTTCATCGACCTCGACCGCTTCAAGCAGGTCAACGACACACTGGGCCACAAGGCCGGCGACCTGCTGCTGGCCGAAATCGCCCGCCGCCTGAGGCACTGCGTGCGGCCCGATGACACGGTGGCGCGCCTGGGCGGCGATGAGTTCGTGATCCTGGCCGACTGCGGGCAGGATATCGCCGCGGCGTCGGCCATTGCCGGCAAGCTGCTTGTCGCACTGAACGCGCCGTTCGTGCTTGGCAGCCACAGCATCAGGCCGAGCGCATCGATCGGCATCAGCATCTGCCCGCAGGATGGCGTCCATCCGGAACGCCTGCTGCAGGACGCCGACTGCGCGCTGTACCGCGCCAAGCAGGATGGCCGCGAGTGCTTTCGCTTCTACCATCCCGACATGCGCAACCCGGCGCAGTCGGGCATGCACGCCGTTCATTAGCGCCTGCCCGGGCTAGCAGCCAAGCTGCCGCTTGCATCCGCCCTTTTTCCTGATATCTTGCACGGACCGGGCAAGCCATGCCGGCGCTCTCAACATGCAAAGGAACCTTGGGATGCGACTCTTGCGCCGGCATGGCCCTCTGCTACTGTGGACGCCGCTTCAGCGCCGCGTCGAAGCCATTGCCAGTGACTATTTCGCCGCCCCAGACGGCGCTGGCATCGACTTCAGCACGCCAGCCGGCGAACCCGCGCTGACCGCGCCCGATTCCGTTTCCTGGCAGGTCTTCAAGAACCCGCTGGCACTGTTTGTCGGCGGCGTGACCGCGGTGCTGCTAGAACTGGCCGAGCCGAGGGTGCGCACCGGCGTCTGGCATGCCACCAGCTTTAGGACCGATCCGGCCAGGCGGCTGCGCAGTACCGGACTGGCCGCCATGGTCACGGTCTATGGTCCGCGCAGCAAGGCGGAGGGAATGATCGCCGCCATCAATCGACGCCATGCAACTATCCACGGCGTCACGCCGGGCGGCATGGCCTTCCGGGCTGACGAGCAGCAGCTGCTTGACTGGGTACATGCCACCGCCAGCTTTGGTTTTCTGGAGGCATTCCACGCCTATGTCAGGCCGCTCGACGCGGCGCAGCGCGACAGTTTCTATGGCGAAGGACGCGCATCGGCACTGTTGTACGGCGCCCTTGGCGCGCCAGCCAGCCAGGGCCAGTTCGAGCAGACGATGCAGTCGATGTGCGGCATCCTCGAACCTTCCCCCGTCGTTTTCGAGTTTCTCGGCATCATGCGCAATGCGCCCCTGCTGCCCGGCCCGCTGCGCATGGCCCAGGGCCTGCTGATCCGGGCTGCGGTGGCACTGCTGCCTGCCTGGGTCCGTGAACGGCTCGGTCTGGATAGCCACTGGGGCCTGCGGCCCTGGGAACGCATGCTGCTGCTGCGTGCCGGCGCCGATGCCGACCGGCTGGTGCTGCGCACTTGCCCGCCGGTGCGCGCCTGCCGGCGCATGGGCCTGCCCGATGACTATCTTTACCGCCAGGCTGGTTCCGCTAGGCGGGCTTGATGTACCACAGGAAACCGCTGGCCGACCATGCTAGACTTTCTCGTCCGTCACCCATCACGAGGCAATGCAATGGTCACCATGCGAATATCGCCGACTGAAGTCCAGGCAGGCGACATCATCTATGTTTTTGCCGACACGGCCGATGCTACCGAATTCGAGGAATGCGTCGCTACCGTCGGTGTGAAGTATTGCGAGCTTGAAGTGCCAGCGGCTGACAAGCGTTATGCGCCAGCCGAAGACAAGCTGCCAGATTCCCCCATCTCCCTCTCCTCCCACTAAGGTCGTTCCGGCCTGTGGCCCGTACAGGGCGACAGGCTGCGCGTCTTCGCAACTCGCCACTTTCCTTCAGTGGGTAATTCTATCCATCAGCAACGCCGGCGAGGCTTACTGGCAGGCGTTCAGGCACGAATGTGTACAGCAGCGCCTCGATATGTAAGCAATGTTACAGACGAGCTTATTGCGGCCTTACACAATGCAACCTTCCTAAACGCATACGAGCCTGAACATGAGTTTTGCTGCGTCTGCGGGCCGCCGTCGCTGGATCCTAGAATCCATTGCTGTCTATGTCGACGATCATGCCGTTGCCCTTCAGGTTGCCGAAGCGGTGAAGCGTGATGCTGACCAAGCCGCGCGCATGGGCGTCTTCCAGCTGGAAAACGGCGACAGGGTAGCCTGGGTCCGGTTCGAGGACAGAAAGGACGGCCCGCTCAACCATCATGACGGCGGGGCCTCATGACCCTGACGACCACATTGCCGCGTCCATGCGGCGAGATGGAGGATTGCCCCGCGCTGGAAGACCGCATCCTGGCGCTGCGCGACAATGGCATGACCTTCAAGGCAGTGGGCGAGGCGCTTGGCCTGACGCCATCGCGCACCCGCAACCTCTATCTGCGTGCCCACGGCCGCCGGGCCGGCAGGAAACCCGCATGGACCGATGGCCTGAACCAGAGGCTGGCCAATTGCCTGCGCTGGCTGGAATTCAACAGCCGCGAGGAAGTCGCACAGGCGCTGCAAAGCGGCCATCTGCGCAGGCTGGCTGCATGCGAGCGCAGCCTCAATGCCGCCGCGCTGTCGGAACTGGAACAATGGCTATCCAGCGAGCAATGCGAACATCCTGACCCGGCGGCCTGAACGCAGCCGGCATGCCGCTAGCGCCGGCAGTGATGCGCCATGAGCCTGTCCAGCCCGGCTACAATAGGCCGGCATTGCCGCATAAAAACCATCAATGGAGACAGCAGCATGACATCACTGCAAGGACAGGTAGCATGGGTTACCGGCGCCGCTTCGGGCATCGGGTTGGCGGGCGCGCTGGCGCTGGCGCAGGCGGGCGCGACGGTCATCATGTCGGGCCGGCGCCGCGAGGCGCTGCAGACGCAGGCCGACGCAATCAGCGCCGCCGGCGGCCGCGCGGAAGTGGAAGTGCTCGACGTTAGCGACGCTGATGCGGTTGGCAGGGTTGCCGAGGCCATTCTGGCCCGCCATGGCCAGGTCGATATCCTGGTCAACAGTGCCGGCCTGAATGTGCCCGGTCGTTTCTGGAGCAACCAGACCACGGCCGGCTGGAACGAAGTCATCCGCGTCAATCTCGACGGCAGCTATTACTGCATTGCTGCGGTGCTGCCATCCATGCGTGCCAGGAAGTCCGGGCTAGTGATCAACATCTCTTCCTGGTCCGGCAGATACGATACCTACATGACCGGGCCGGCCTACAATGCCGCCAAGCATGGCGTGGTCGCCATGACGGCGCATCTGAACCAGGAAGAATGCGTCAATGGCATCCGCGCCTGCGCGGTCTGCCCGGCCGAAGTAGCCACGCCCATCATGGACAAGCGTCCGGTGCCGCCTTCGGCCGAGGACCGGGCCAAGATGCTCCAGCCCGACGACCTCGGCCGCACCATCCGCTTCATCGCCGAGATGCCGGCCCATGCCTGCATCAACGAGATCGTGATCAGTCCGACCTGGAACCGGATCGTGCTGGGCGCTTCCGATCTCAAGCGCGTGTAAAGACTGCCGGCCTTACTGCCTGGCCGGCGCATGCCGCGTGAGTTCGGCGCGCAGCTCGCGCAGCTTGGCCTTGACCACCGCTTCATTGTCACGGCCCATGCGCAGCATGATCTTGTGACCGGCCGAGGCATTTTCCAGGGCCGGGTCGGCATATTTGTAAAGGATGTGCGGCTGCGTCAGCCTCATCGGGCCTTCCGGCTCCGGCGCCGCCAGCATGTGGTCAATCACCGCAACCACGCGGTCGTTGAAGTAACCCTTCGGATAGCCGAGTTCCTCATAGGCTTTCTGGAACAGCGGGTAAAAGCCGGCATAGATGCGCGCCACTTGGGCAGCGTTGGTGCGCCGCGCCAGTTCGACGTAAGGCAGGTAGCGTGCCGAATTGGATGGCGCGATCGTCATGCCGTCGGCGCTTTTCTTCACCAAAAAGGCGCCGCGCACCGGCTTGGTCGGCAGCAGCCGCGTAGCGACCGTCTCACGCGGCAGGTTGTCTACCGTGACCACGATATGCCGGATGATGCTGTCCAGGCCGAACAACTGCTGCACCGACTGACGCCCAAAATACTCGACCAGCGCATCGTTCACCGCCTTGTCGCTCTTGTCCAGTGGCGGCAAGGGTTGCGGCACGGCTTCGGTTTCGGGCGGCACCGGATACCGGATGGCAGGCTCGGCCGGCGGCGCCGGCGCTTCGGCCACCACGGCGGGCGCGCGGGCCGTATCGTCCGGGCTGCGCTGCGTCCTGGTGAGATAGAAAAAGCCGGCCACGGTCGCCACGCCGACCACGGCGGCGATGCCGCTGGTGAGATTCCATTTCATTTGCTTCCCCTGACTGATTGCGGCATGCGGGCCGCTCCTATTCGATGCGGCGCCGGAAAGCTTGGTTCCGCAAACGGATGAGATTCAGGCCTGCCTTGCGGCAAGCAGAGGCCTGTTCCCCAGCTAGAGCGCATATGTTCTGACCTGCGTCATTAAAGATTAGAAACGCGCAGGCTTGTGGGAAAGTCAAAGCAGTACTCAGGCAGAGGAGTACGGCGATGGTCTGGCATATAGGACAAGCCTACGGGCAAGATTTGCGTGACCGGGTATTGAATGCCAAAGGCAGCATTCAGGAAGTAGCAGCGCGCTTTGGCGTGAGTAAGTCGTATGTCGCCAGAGCCCGTTCGCGTCGACGCCGCCACGGCGAAGATACCCCTGGGATGCAATGCAACCATGTGCCGCTCAAACTCAGTGGCCTGGAACAAGCCTTGGCCAATCAGGTGGCCGCTGTGAACGATTGGACTCTGCAGCAATTACGCGAATGGGTTCATGCCGAACATGGCATCCAAGTCGGGGTGAGCACCATGTGGAAGACCTTGGCACGGCTTGGCCTGAGTCTGAAAAAAAGTCACTCCATGCCAGTGAGCAAGCGCGCCCGGACGTAGCGCAGGCAAGAGCGGCATGGCAGGCCAGCCAGCCTGACATGCCAGTGGGCCGTTTGGTCTTTCTTGACGAGACCTGGGCCAGTACGAACATGACGCCGACCCGCGGTCGCTCGCCGATTGGCAAGCGCTGTCTGGGGCGGGCACCGTACGGGCACTGGAAAACCACGACGTTTGTGTGCGCCTTGCGCACCACAGGCTTGGTTGCACCGCTGGTACTGGATGGCCCGATCAATGGCCCGGCCTTCCGGGCGTGGGTAGAACAGATGCTGGTTCCCGAACTGCAGCCCGGCGATATTGTGGTGCTGGACAATCTGGGCTCGCACAAGGTCACAGGTATTGCCGAAGCGGTGCAGGCTGCCGGCGCCCAGTTGCGTTACTTGCCGCCTTATACCAATCCCATGTCATTTGTTCCTAAGTTCGGACGTCAAGCGGGCCCAGGTACGCGTGCACAATGAGCGAATGGCGCCGGGGATTTGCGTGAATTTGTTCCAGGCCTCACAGCAGGCGTCGACGATGTCCTCATAGCTGTCATAGCACCGATTTGCCAGGCTACGCTCACGCAGTTGTTGCCAGACTTGTTCAGCAGGATTCAACTCGGGTGAGCCGGCCGGCAGCGGCAACAGCGTGATATTGGCCAGCTGCGGCAGCTTCGGCGTGGTATGCCATCCCGCCTGATCCAGTATCAGCAAGGCATGCCGCCCCGGTGGAACAGCCTGGCTAATTTCCTGCAAGTGAAGCGCCATGGTCTTGGTATTGGCAAATGGGAGCACCAGACCCACAGCCGCATCGCGCTGCGCGCACACGGCGCCAAAGAGATAAGCCGATTCCGATTGCTGCTGCCGCACGACCCGCGGCCGGGTGCCCCGACGTGCCCAGATCCGGGTCTGGGTGCCGCGCTGGCCAATGCGCATTTCGTCCTGAAACCAGACATCGACTTGCTCCAGCTTGACCTCAGGGGGTAGAACGGCCTGTACCTCTTGGGATAGATTTTTTTTTTGAATTCTGCTTGCCTGGCAGCATTGGCGTTCGGGCTGACCGAGCGGGCCGATATCCAGGCCATATCGAGCCGCTTGAGTAATTCGTAGACGCCGTTGAGGGTATAGTCCACGCCAAACTGCTGCACCAGCAGCTGCCGGACATCTTCTCCGCGCACGCGGCCGCCACCACGACGATGCTGCAACTGCTCGACCGCCTGGCGAAAGGCTTCTTCCTGTGACACGGGAAGCCGCTGCGTACTCCAGTAATGCGGGATACCGGCCACGCGGTCGAGCCCTTCATCGATAAACCATTTTAACCAGCGTGTGACGGCACGTGGTGTCACACGCAAAGCCAACGCCGTCTCAGTTGGGGTCTTGCCGTCTTTAATATGTGCCAGGGCAATGTAGCGCAATCGCCGCCGTCCACTCGGCTCCTGGTGTGCCAACAGATCGAAATTGTATTTCTGCAGTTGCAGCAACGTTTCTGGAGCCAACATGTCGCCCTCCGCCCGAGAATATCGTCCTCCTCAGACACCTACCTCAGCTCACCGTTCTTTAACCTTGGGATTGGTATTACAGCCCTGATTACAACCCGATCGAGCAGGTCTTTGCCAAGCTCAAAACGCTGCTCAGGAAGGCAGCCAGGCGCACTGTCGACACACTGTGGGCAACTATCGGCAATTTACTTGATCGATTCCCTCGTGAAGAATGCGAGCGCTATATCCACCATGCGGGCTACGGCCAGTCAGAATGAAAACGCTCTAGCGGTAGTTTGTTGAAAGGAGTGGACTGATGGTCTAGGCTGGTGGCAGGAGGTATGCTGCCATGACTGCCCGCCGTCCTTGCCCGCCAGCACCCGGTCCACTCGAAGATTACGCAACGCACTTCGATCCCTTGTTTCATTCGCTGGCGCAACGTCATCACTTTCGCACTTATCTTGCTGGTCTGCTGGCACCGCGCGACCGGCCCAAGACGCTCACGGCATTAGCCGGTGCCGAGCCGCTCGTCGAGGCGCAGACAGCGCCCGTACAGCAACTGCAGTTCTTCCTCTCCGAGTCCTGTTGGGATGCCGACCTCATCACGATGCGGACATTGCAGTTGCTGGGGGACGATCCGCTTACAGCAAGTGATGCTGATGGGGTTCTTGTCATTGATGACACTGGCGACCGTAAGGATGGCTATGCCACCGACCATGTAGCACGTCAGTACCTGGGTTCGGTTGGCAAGGTCGATAACGGCATCGTCGCGGTCACGACCTTATGGGCCAATGAGCAGCGGTATTATCCTCTGCATGTCGCCCCGTACACCCCGGAAAGCCGACTGGAAGACGGCAAGAAAGATCCTGCCTTCCGTAGCAAGCCACAAATTGCCCTGGCTTTGGTGGAGCGGGCATTGGCTGCTGGCATTGCCTTCAAGGCCATTGTGGCCGACTGCTTTTACGGCGACCATCGCGAACTCGTGGCAACGTTGCGGCAACGCCGCCTGCCCTTTGTGCTGTCACACCGCGGCACAGTAGGACGTGGTTGGGCACCTGCCGATGTTGCCCACTCCTTCGACGAAGCGATCGAGGAACTGCATTCACGCGACTGGCACAAGGTGACGCGCCACTTCCGGGACGGCCATGTCGAACAATGGTGGGCTGCGGAACTGACCTTCCTGGGGTATGGCCCTGGCAAGCCGGTGCGCGCCATTTGCGCCACTACCGACCGCAGCACGTTACCGGAGCCGTCGACCTGGTACCTGACGACCAACCTGCCGCTCAAGGCGGCTCCTTTGGCAGAAGTGGTGCGGTTGTACGGCCTGCGGCACTGGGTTGAGCAAGGCTACAAGCAAATGAAGGATCAGCTTGGCTGGGCAGACTTCATGGTGCGCAGTGACCGGGCGATTCGCCGCCACTGGGTGCTAGTGTGCTGTGCCTTTGCTTTTTGCTGGTGGCAGGAAGCGCAGCAAGCGCGACTGCACAATCCGGACACTTCCCCGGTGCGGAAAAAAAAGCCAAGCCGTCCGTCTGCCAATGCGATGTCGCTGGCCCCGCCTGCTGCGTTCGGTACGGGCATGGTTGACACCGCTGCACTGGCTCACGCGCTGCTGGCATGCCTGCTTCGCCAAGCCCCCGCCTGCCGAACTGGCTGCTTTGGTGAAATTCCTTATTGGGAACGACGGAATCAACCTTCATCTCCGTCTTTAACAAACTACCGCTAGCCTGCGCCGAACAGGCCTCGTTCATCGAGGATGGCATAGGCCAGTTCGGGATGGCTTTCCAGGCAGCGGCGGATTGCCGCCGGAATGGCCTGCCGGGTCTTGCGGCACAGGCCGGGACGCTCCGTCAGCTGGATCTGAAAGCCGCGTGCTGAGCGCACTTCATTCGGACCCGGCTCGATGCGCACGTCCAGGCCCAGCAACTGATCCATGCGGTGCACGATGCGCTTCAGGTCATGATAGGTGGAGACGGCTTCGATCCGCGCCAACAGCCGTTTTTCCTCTTCCTTGGTGAGCTGCAGTATGCGCTTGTCGGCATGGGGGTCGTCCAGCAGCCGATCGCGGTCGCACTGGCAGGCGCCGGGAGGGCAGGGATTGCGTATCGGGAAAACAGGCGCTTCTGACATGCTTCTCATATCCGTGGCAGCTCACCGAGCAGGCGAGTATCCACGGGCCGCCAGGCGCTGTCAAACCATCCCTGATCCTAGCGCGTGCTGCGCTGCTCCCACCACTCCGGTTGCGCCGATAGCACCTGGCCGGACTGCTGCAGCCGGTTCGCCAGTTCTAGCGCGGCCAGTCCGGGCGGCGACGACAGCACCAGCACATTGCCGCCGATAGGCAAGCGGCGCACTTCGGACAGCCGGTTTTCCCGGAGCCAGTCATCAACCTGCTGCCCGCTCCACGATGGGTCGAGCCGCACGATCACATTACCGGGCAAGGCGCGCATGGCGCTGCCCTGGCTGTCGCGAAACACCGGCGACGCCGCACCGCCCGCCGCCGCCCGGGTCGCCGCCTGGTCCTGCTGACGCCAGATGCGAACACCATTGCCGCGCATGAGTGGTTCGCCGCCGGCTTCCGCCCGGTCGCCGAATTCCGCCACCACCGTGCTGTCGAGTTGCAGCTGACGTGGCTTGCCGCCGTCATACCAGACATAGTTCCCAGGGGCGGCCTTGACCTGGGCGCAGGCCTGGGTCGCGAAAGCGGCCAGGGCCAGGATCGTCACATATCGTGAAAGCTTCATCATTGCTTTTCCTGTCTCGTCTTTTCTTGGCTACGCGTTGAGCCACGCTCAATGGCCATACACCGTCAGTTGCCAGCTGTCGACATTGCCGAGATCATCCACCGCGCCGTCCTTCACGCTGATCTTCCATACGCCGTCCGCGGCTTCATCGAGCAGGTGGGCAATGCCAAAGCGCCAGCCGTCATAGGGCACGCAGCGGCCGTCGCAGAGATGGGTATCGGCCAGCACCAGCTCAGTGCCGGATGGCGAGGTCAGCACGATGCGCAGGTCGCCTGAATAGGGATGGCTGGCGGCATTGAAGACCAGGTCCACCCACTCGATTTTTGCGATGTTGCTGCCGGCGACTGTCAGCGTGCTTGATACGCCGGTTGGCGCGTTGTCGGGTATCGGCAGGTTCACCGCCTGGGACGGCGAACGGTAAACCTTTTGCGGCGGCAGATTGACCCAGCCGCGGGCCGCATCCACCGCCGCCTTGGCATCGACAGCGCCGAAGCCATAGACTTCGCTGATGCGGCGGCCTGCGCCATTGGTCTTCCAGGACGCATCGGCCGCATCGGTCTGGCGCGCGCTCCGGGCAAGCGCCGCGCGCGCATCGCGCCAGCCCAGCGCCGGGTTAGCCTGCAGCATAAGCGCCATCACCCCGGACACCGAGGGCACCGCCGCCGACGTGCCATTCATGCAGCGGGTGTAGTCGGCGTCGCCGAGCTCGGGAGTGCCCGCGCCAGTGTTGTATCCCTTTGCGCCGGACAGGTCGGTGGTAATAATGGCTAGGCTGTTGGCGCACTGCTCGCCGCCCGGCGCGCTGACCCAGACATTGGCCCCTGGTTCAGAGTAGGAAGCCCGATGCCCCTGCGCAGTGAGCGCGCCGACTGCGATCACGCCGCGGTAGCTGGCATAGCCGTCATAGGTCGAGCGCTCATTGAAACCGCTGGTATAGCCATTGCCGGCGGCCCACACGTAAATCGTGCCCAGGCCATTGCGGCCGCTGGCCAGCCCGAATTCGATCGCATCGCGCCATAGCGAGTTGGCATCGCTGAGGTGGCCATTGCCATCCGCCGGACCCCAGCTGTTGTTGGAAACGGCCACATCCTTCGCTTGAAAGGCCATCGCATCCGCCTCGTTGCTGTTGGTGCTGGCCTGCAACAGCGCATAGCCCGTCAGCGTGGCGCGTGGCGCCACCCCGCGCCCGCCCAGCCCATTGTTGTCGCGCGCGGCGACGATGCCGGCCACCGCCGTCCCATGCGCATTCTCGCGATCGGTTTGCGCTGGCGTCGGGTCGCCATTGGCCGGCGCCCTGTTCAGCGAATACACCCGGCCGGCAAGCGAGGTGGAGACATTCCGCTGGAGGTCGCGGTGCGCAATCTCCATGCCGCGGTCGACCACCGCGATGGCAATGCCTTCACCCTGGCAGGTGCCGTTGTCGTTGCAGCCATTCCATACCGGTTCGACGTTCAGATCCTGGCCAGCCGTGGCCGCCGGCCCCGCGTCGGCCGCCTGGCCGGTATTTTTCAGGTGCCACTGGTTGGCATACAGGGGATCGGGCAGGGCAGGCTGGTTGCCGGAAGTGGTATCGGCGTCGGAAGCCGGCCCGGCGGCTGCTGGGGCAACAGGTGTTGAGCCCTGTGCCGACGCGTTATCGGAACCGCCACCACCGCCGCAAGCAGCCAGCAGAGTCAGCGCGAGCGCCGGGATGATCCATGAAGAATTTCCTGCCATATCCGCATCCGAAATCAGGCGAGCCGCGCCCAGAAAAAGTTGGACTGACAACGCGGCGAAAGTTCAGTACGGTCCAGGTAGTTTCGACATTGCATGACCGGGCCGGGTCGTCATGGCCGACGCCGCCGGGCAGGGCAAGCGGATTGACAAGCACGGCCGCTTGCCTTTAAGGTCGGCGGCCTGAAGCATTCACACCAAGGGAGACAGGACATGGAACAGCGTGCGAAAGCGGTGATCTGCCGTGAAATCAATCAACCGGTGACGGTGGAGGAAATCATTGTCGAGCCACCACGCCACGGCGAGGTGATGATCAAGCTGGCTGCCTGCGGCGTCTGCCACAGCGACCTGTCGGCCACCAACGGCACCATCCCGTTTCCGCCGCCAGTGGTACTGGGACATGAAGGCGCCGGTCGCATCGTCGCAGTAGGCGAAGGCGTAGCCGATTACAAGGTTGGCGACCATGTGGTCAGTTCCTTCGTCAGCATGTGCGGCAAATGTCGCTACTGCCAGACCGGCCGGCCGCAGCTATGCGACCAAGCCGCGAAGGCGGCCATCAGCCTGCCCGACGGCACCAGCCGCACTCGTGACTTGGCGGGCAACCGCCTGCATGTCTTTTCTGGCTGCGGCGTAATGGCCGAATACGCAACCCTGCACATTGATAACGTGGTCAAGGTGGATCAGCAGATGCCGCTCGATAAGGCAGCCCTGATCGGTTGCGGCGTCATGACAGGTTATGGCGCTGCCGTCAACACCGCGCGAGTGGATGCGGGGTCGGTCACGGTCATCTTTGGCTGTGGTGGCGTGGGCCTGAATGCGATCCAGGGATGCGCCATCGCTGGTGCCCGGATGATCGTCGCAGTCGACACCTCCGATGCCAAGCTGGAAGCCGCCCGGCAATTCGGCGCAACCCATGTCGTCAACAGCGCTGGCCAGGAGAACGTGGTCAAGTCCATCCTGAAGCTGACCGAAGGCGGCGCCGACTATGCCTTCGAATGCGTCGGCCTGGGCGAGATCGCAGCCCAGGCTTACGGTGTTCTACGCAAGGGCGGCACCGCGGTGGTGGTTGGCGTGGCCGGACAGAAGGACATCACCTCGATTCGCACCGCCACCTTGACCTTTGGCGAAAAGACCCTGACCGGCAGCTACTTCGGCTCGGCCCGTCCACGCGAGGACTTCCCGCGCCTGATCGGCCTTTACCGCAACCACAGGCTCAAGCTCGATGAGCTCATCAGCCGCACCTACACGATAGACGAGGCGCCGCAGGCCTTCGCCGACATGCAGGCCGGCCGCAATGCCGCGCGCGGCGTCATCGTATTCGAATGACGCCTGGCGGCAGCATGGCGCCTACTTTGCCATAGCGCAGGCGTAGACGCGCACTGAGCTGGGCCATCTTTTCGAGGCGTCCGGATGGCATTCCCATCCGGACTGGAATGCCTGTTGCAGGATGCAGGCCAAGGCAATGCGAGTCGCCTGCCACCAGCGGGTTAGCTATTAGCTACAGCGACGCTGCAGCGCGCGCGGCCTGCTCGTACAGTCCCGACAGCACGCGCAGAAAGCGCGCCAGTTCGCTCAGTTCAAACCCCTCGGTACCACTTCCGGTAAGCCCGGAAACCAGTACCTGTCCGCGGATCTCGTGATAACGCTGGCACAGCGCCTGGCCCTGCTCATTCGTCGAATAAAGCACTTCCTTGCCGCGCTTCTCCGTCCTGACCAGTCCGAGGCCCTGCAGTTTTTTAAGGGAATAGTTGACGACATGGGTGTCTTCGATATTCAGGATGAAGGCAATGTCGGCCAGCTTTTTTTCCCGTGCCCGATGGTTGATGTGGTGCAGCACCAGCACATCGGTAATGGTCAAATCGGACACGCCAGCCGCCGTCATGCAGCGTACGGCCCAGCGATTGAATGCATTGCTGGCAATGATCATGCCGAATTCGAACTCGCTTAATTCGGCGTTACGGCCGGAAGCAAGAGGCGCGGAGGAGACGATCGGTGTTTTAGCGGACGGCGCCAGTTGCGCCGGCGCCCTGTCGCCTGCCCTCGGACTGTGACTTGCAGCGGTTTTTTCCTTGGCCATGATCCCTGACTCCTGTTTGTTCTACACCATGTTGTTGAGCAAGCCCGACTGAATACGCCCGCTGTCTGCCGGCATTGAGGCTAGTTCACACATGTCTGTTACCGCGATTCGGCCAATCCCGTCGCCGAAATGCCTTGGCAGCAATGCCATCCCGTGAGACAGCCTGCTCATCAGGAAGGCATTTATCCCTTCGCACCAGTCGGAGCCAAAGCCTTCAGTAGGACTCGGCAGTGACAGGTGAGAAGTTCTGTGAACCTCATCATCCGAGTACCGACGCAATTATCCCGTCCAATATCAAACCAACAGATCAAATCTTAACAAAAAAGTTTTATTGATAAAGTATCTAAAAAATCATGCACGTTTTATGTCGGAAAAATACCGCGGCAGAAAAAATCCAGACAACATTTTGAAACGCACCGACGTCCCGGGTGTATGGCGCGCTGGGCGTCATGGCGTCGTCGCCAGGGTAGAAATGCACCCTGAAGATGTGTTCGTCATTGAAACGCCCGGCAGCGGCGGATTCGGAAAAGCCAACTAGCCAGCCTGCGCTTGTGCTCGCATACACTAATAGATGCAGGTGAGCATGAGCTGCTCGACGGCAAACTGCTTTATGTACGACAATGAGTGGTCGAGTAGATATCGATACCGGCTCGATGGTTTTAATGTACTGATGTGTTTCGAAGCAAATTAAGAATACCCACACCGGAGACATGACATGATTTATCTCGCTTTGAAATCCAGGGCTGCTTTCGTCGCAACGGCCATACTGCTGTCAGCCTGTTCTGCGCTGCAAGGCACAGGCGGTGGCATCGTTGAAAAGACCAGCGCTCCATTGACCGGCGCACAAGAAGTGCCTCCAGTTTCGACTGCCGCGTCGGGACGAAGCACAATTACCGTGGGAGCAGACCGGACCGTGAGCGGTTCCGTTATTGTGACGGGTATGGAAGGCACGGCCGCGCATATTCATCAGGGCGCTGCGGGGAGCAATGGCCCCGTAATCATTCCGCTGACCAAAACATCGGTGACCACCTTCACAGTACCCGCTGGCTCACGACTGAACGATACGCAGTATGCTGCCTATATGAACGGCGGCCTCTATGTCAACGTTCATAGTGCCGCCCATCCTGGTGGTGAAGTGCGCATGCAAATGAAGCCGTGACCTGTACGCGCCCGCCAGGCTAGCGTAGCGATACGCGCTTAGCGGGCAGCTTTTTCCAGATTCGGGCCGCTCGGTCGGCTCTGTGACGGCAAGTTATTGCAATAATCCGACTGCTCGTCTACCCCTGCAGGTAACCGCTCGCGCTGCGTGGCAATCTGCTTTCCGTACCGTTCTGCTGCTGTCAGTGCATCAGTACGTGTCTCGAATTTTTCGCCTACTGCATAACTTTTATCGCGGACGAAAGCATTGCCATCGCCTACTTTATGCAAAAAGTGCACAATTCCTTCAAAGGAATGAGGAGCCGCTTTTCTGGCTTCGCAATAAAAGAACTGACCGCCTTCCTCGAGCAGCATCTTGATTATCATGGTCCACTCCCTTGTTTTGGGAAACCATCCTAGCACCAAAGAAATTGCCATAAAAGCAATTGTGCAATTTGTTTGACAACGAGCAATGTTACGAAACGTCGAGTTTGCCAAGACCATGGTCTTAAATTGGCATTGGGCGCCAATTGAGAAGGTTGCGGTAGATGATTTAGTTAAAGGGCCCATATGACGACACCTCTCAAAAGAAAATCTGCGCTGTAGGAAAAAATTTTAGCGCCACCCCTTGCATTCCAAAACCGGGCTTTGCTATAGTTCGCCTCCCGCTGCAGAACAGCGCGGCGGGGGCAGGAAAAGGCAACATGCTGGTCCGGTTTTTTGAAGCGAAGCGAAAAAAACTGTTGACGCCAAACAGCAAATGCCACATAATCTCGCCTCTCTGCTGCTGACGAACACAACGCTTCGCAGCAGCCGGCAAGTCCCACGGGGCGGCCGGCAGCAGACCGAATTGCCCGGTTCTTTAACAACCAACAACCGATAAGTGTGGGCACTTGATGAAGTGCGCCGGCGGCAACGCCGGATGCTCAAATTATTAAGCAAGTGCTCACAACAAAGAAGTAGAACGATTCGCAAGAATCGGTCTGTCAGTATTTTGAGTGAGCGACGGTTCTTCGGAACCTGCCAGCAATGGCACAAAACAGAGATTGAACTGAAGAGTTTGATCCTGGCTCAGATTGAACGCTGGCGGCATGCCTTACACATGCAAGTCGAACGGCAGCACGGACTTCGGTCTGGTGGCGAGTGGCGAACGGGTGAGTAACATATCGGAACGTGCCCTGGAGTGGGGGATAACTAGTCGAAAGACTAGCTAATACCGCATACGATCTACGGATGAAAGTGGGGGATCGCAAGACCTCATGCTCGTGGAGCGGCCGATATCTGATTAGCTAGTTGGTAGGGTAAAAGCCTACCAAGGCATCGATCAGTAGCTGGTCTGAGAGGACGACCAGCCACACTGGGACTGAGACACGGCCCAGACTCCTACGGGAGGCAGCAGTGGGGAATTTTGGACAATGGGGGCAACCCTGATCCAGCAATGCCGCGTGAGTGAAGAAGGCCTTCGGGTTGTAAAGCTCTTTTGTCAGGGAAGAAACGGTTCTGGCTAATACCCGGGGCTAATGACGGTACCTGAAGAATAAGCACCGGCTAACTACGTGCCAGCAGCCGCGGTAATACGTAGGGTGCAAGCGTTAATCGGAATTACTGGGCGTAAAGCGTGCGCAGGCGGTTGTGCAAGACAGATGTGAAATCCCCGGGCTCAACCTGGGAATTGCATTTGTGACTGCACGGCTAGAGTGTGTCAGAGGGGGGTAGAATTCCACGTGTAGCAGTGAAATGCGTAGAGATGTGGAGGAATACCGATGGCGAAGGCAGCCCCCTGGGATAACACTGACGCTCATGCACGAAAGCGTGGGGAGCAAACAGGATTAGATACCCTGGTAGTCCACGCCCTAAACGATGTCAACTAGTTGTCGGGTCTTAATTGACTTGGTAACGCAGCTAACGCGTGAAGTTGACCGCCTGGGGAGTACGGTCGCAAGATTAAAACTCAAAGGAATTGACGGGGACCCGCACAAGCGGTGGATGATGTGGATTAATTCGATGCAACGCGAAAAACCTTACCTACCCTTGACATGGCAGGAATCCCTGAGAGATCAGGGAGTGCTCGAAAGAGAACCTGCACACAGGTGCTGCATGGCTGTCGTCAGCTCGTGTCGTGAGATGTTGGGTTAAGTCCCGCAACGAGCGCAACCCTTGTCATTAGTTGCTACGAAAGGGCACTCTAATGAGACTGCCGGTGACAAACCGGAGGAAGGTGGGGATGACGTCAAGTCCTCATGGCCCTTATGGGTAGGGCTTCACACGTCATACAATGGTACATACAGAGGGCCGCCAACCCGCGAGGGGGAGCTAATCCCAGAAAGTGTATCGTAGTCCGGATTGGAGTCTGCAACTCGACTCCATGAAGTTGGAATCGCTAGTAATCGCGGATCAGCATGTCGCGGTGAATACGTTCCCGGGTCTTGTACACACCGCCCGTCACACCATGGGAGCGGGTTTTACCAGAAGTAGGTAGCTTAACCGCAAGGAGGGCGCTTACCACGGTAGGATTCGTGACTGGGGTGAAGTCGTAACAAGGTAGCCGTATCGGAAGGTGCGGCTGGATCACCTCCTTTCTAGAGATATGCACATAGTTGGGTGTCCACACTTATCGGTTGTTCGGCAAAACGAGAACAGTCAAAACACAGTCAAGGTCATGAAGTGATCGGTACACAAGGCGCTGCAGCAGGGGCGTCGCATCGTGTGCGGGGTCTGTAGCTCAGCTGGTTAGAGCACCGTGTTGATAACGCGGGGGTCGTTGGTTCGAGCCCAACCAGACCCACCAGTTGGCAGCAGCGCTGAAGTCATAGCGAGAAGTTGGCAAGTCCCTGGGGGTTTAGCTCAGCTGGGAGAGCACCTGCTTTGCAAGCAGGGGGTCGTCGGTTCGATCCCGTCAACCTCCACCATTATCCTGATCACACTGTGGCAAGGTACAAACGTAAGTCAGCAACAGCGTTGCGGGACTTAGGTTTGATCATTGCAATCAACAAGGCTGTATTCGTTCTTTAACAAAGTGGAAGAAGTAGTAAAGATCAATGTAATTCGCAATGCGAAGACAGTGAGCAGTCATGTTCATTGTAAGCAGCATTGCCGGGTTGTGATTGTATCGAAACAAACATGCATCAAATGAAACACAGCGCTTGCCTGTGACGTCTTTGGAGGTGACTCCAGAGGTCAACGTTATAGGGACAAGTGACTAAGTGCACATGGTGGATGCCTTGGCGATTACAGGCGATGAAGGACGCAGTAGCTTGCGATAAGCTGCGGGGAGCTGGCAAACAAGCTTTGATCCGCAGATGTCCGAATGGGGAAACCCGGCCCGCAAGGGTCATCACTCACTGAATACATAGGTGTGTGAAGCGAACGCGGCGAACTGAAACATCTAAGTAGCTGCAGGAAAAGAAATCAACCGAGATTCCCAAAGTAGTGGCGAGCGAAATGGGACCAGCCAGCAAGATTTAGCAGTCGTGATAGTGGAATGCTCTGGAAAGTGCAGCCGTAGCGGGTGATAGCCCCGTACGCGAAATCATGATTGTGGAACCAGGCTTGCGACAAGTAGGGCGGGACACGTGAAATCCTGTCTGAACATGGGGGGACCATCCTCCAAGGCTAAATACTCGTAATCGACCGATAGTGAACCAGTACCGTGAGGGAAAGGCGAAAAGAACCCCGGAAGGGGAGTGAAATAGATCCTGAAACCGTGTGCATACAAACAGTCGGAGCCCCTTCGTGGGGTGACGGCGTACCTTTTGTATAATGGGTCAGCGACTTACATTCAGTGGCAAGGTTAACCGCATAGGGAAGCCGTAGAGAAATCGAGTCCGAACAGGGCGACAGTCGCTGGGTGTAGACCCGAAACCAAGTGATCTACTCATGGCCAGGATGAAGGTGCCGTAACAGGTACTGGAGGTCCGAACCCACTAATGTTGAAAAATTAGGGGATGAGCTGTGGGTAGGGGTGAAAGGCTAAACAAACTTGGAAATAGCTGGTTCTCTCCGAAAACTATTTAGGTAGTGCCTCAAGTATCACCATCGGGGGTAGAGCACTGTTATGGCTAGGGGGTCATCGCGACTTACCAACCCATTGCAAACTCCGAATACCGATGAGTGCGAGCTTGGGAGACAGACGTCGGGTGCTAACGTCCGGCGTCAAGAGGGAAACAACCCAGACCGCCAGCTAAGGTCCCAAAGATTGGCTAAGTGGAAAACGAAGTGGGAAGGCTAAAACAGTCAGGAGGTTGGCTTAGAAGCAGCCACCCTTTAAAGAAAGCGTAATAGCTCACTGATCGAGTCGTCCTGCGCGGAAGATGTAACGGGGCTAAGCCAGTCACCGAAGCTGCGGATATGACGTAATTCATTACGTCATATGGTAGGAGAGCGTTCTGTAAGCCTGCGAAGGTGTCTTGTAAAGGATGCTGGAGGTATCAGAAGTGCGAATGCTGACATGAGTAGCGATAATGGGGGTGAAAAGCCCCCACGCCGTAAGCCCAAGGTTTCCTGTTCAACGTTCATCGGAGCAGGGTGAGTCGGCCCCTAAGGCGAGGCAGAGATGCGTAGCTGATGGGAAGCAGGTTAATATTCCTGCACCGTCGTGTGATGCGATGGGGGGACGGATCGCGAATGGTTGTCCGGGTGTTGGATGTCCCGGTTCTTGACTTGTAGAAGGCCCTTAGGCAAATCCGGGGGCGTAATTCAAGGGGTCGAGACCAGCGGCTTTAAGCTGCGAAGCAATCGGAAGTGGTTCCAAGAAAAGCCTCTAAGCTTCAGTCACACGAGACCGTACCGCAAACCGACACAGGTGGGCGAGATGAGTATTCTAAGGCGCTTGAGAGAACTCGGGAGAAGGAACTCGGCAAATTGGTACCGTAACTTCGGGATAAGGTACGCCCTGGTAGCTTGACTGGCCTGCGCCAGAAGGGTGACGGGGTTGCAATAAACTGGTGGCTGCGACTGTTTAATAAAAACACAGCACTCTGCAAACACGAAAGTGGACGTATAGGGTGTGACGCCTGCCCGGTGCTGGAAGATTAAATGATGGGGTGCAAGCTCTTGATTGAAGTCCCAGTAAACGGCGGCCGTAACTATAACGGTCCTAAGGTAGCGAAATTCCTTGTCGGGTAAGTTCCGACCTGCACGAATGGCGTAACGATGGCCACACTGTCTCCTCCCGAGACTCAGCGAAGTTGAAATGTTTGTGATGATGCAATCTACCCGCGGCTAGACGGAAAGACCCCATGAACCTTTACTGTAGCTTTGCATTGGACTTTGAACCAATCTGTGTAGGATAGGTGGGAGGCGATGAAACCGTGGCGCCAGCTGCGGTGGAGCCAACCTTGAAATACCACCCTGGTTTGTTTGAGGTTCTAACCTTGGTCCGTTATCCGGATCGGGGACAGTGCATGGTAGGCAGTTTGACTGGGGCGGTCTCCTCCCAAAGTGTAACGGAGGAGTTCGAAGGTACGCTAGGTACGGTCGGACATCGTGCTCATAGTGCAATGGCATAAGCGTGCTTAACTGCGAGACTGACAAGTCGAGCAGGTACGAAAGTAGGACATAGTGATCCGGTGGTTCTGTATGGAAGGGCCATCGCTCAACGGATAAAAGGTACTCTGGGGATAACAGGCTGATTCCTCCCAAGAGTTCATATCGACGGGGGAGTTTGGCACCTCGATGTCGGCTCATCACATCCTGGGGCTGTAGCCGGTCCCAAGGGTATGGCTGTTCGCCATTTAAAGTGGTACGTGAGCTGGGTTTAAAACGTCGTGAGACAGTTTGGTCCCTATCTGCCGTGGGCGTTGGAAGTTTGAAGGGGGCTGCTCCTAGTACGAGAGGACCGGAGTGGACGAACCTCTGGTGTACCGGTTGTCACGCCAGTGGCATTGCCGGGTAGCTAAGTTCGGAAGAGATAACCGCTGAAAGCATCTAAGCGGGAAACTCGCCTTGAGATGAGACTTCCCGGGAGCTTGACTCCCCTGAAGGGTCGTTCGAGACCAGGACGTTGATAGGCTGGGTGTGGAAGCGCAGTAATGCGTTAAGCTAACCAGTACTAATTGCCCGTGCGGCTTGTCCCTATAACCTTGATGGTGCATAGCGGCGCTGTGTGGTGCGTGACGTTCCGATACTCACAACCTGCAAGACAAGACATTGATCGTTGCATCGTTTGCCTGCGTGGTGCAGGAGCGATGCGGCTGCTTCTTCCCTTTGGGTTGGATGTGGCGCATGCCAGGCGAGGAGCCGGCAGCGCGACAGACAACCGACAAGTCATGCCTGATGACCATAGCGAGTTGGTACCACCCCTTCCCATCCCGAACAGGACCGTGAAACGACTTTGCGCCGATGATAGTGCTGCAACCAGTGTGAAAGTAGGTCATCGTCAGGCTGTTATTAGAAAACCCCCGGCGCCAGCAGGCATCGGGGGTTTTTGCTTTGGGGCGAGGGTATTTATAGCCGTTCAAATGACAGGCTGATTACTCCCTTCCTTTCGTACATGCCGTCGAGTGCGAGGTCCATCTTACCCGTTTCAGGCAAAAGCCATCGACACGGTATTGGTGGCCATCTAACGTCTCTGCTTGCAACATCCTTACAACCGCTAGTGGTCGTCGCTCAACAGCAGATTCCGCTGACTCGACTATGCCAGCTCCGATTTCGAAAGGGCGTCTGACTCTTTGCGATTCCCGAATCGGGTGTGCTTATGCGTCTGTAGGTAACCGCACGCAGGCACTTAGGCAAGGCAGCTGGCAAGATGCGATCCGGGCAGGCTTTTAGTTGATAATGGGACCACCATTCAAGACCTCTCTAAGAGCAAGCACCCGTTTCAATGCACCCGGCAGTCCTAGGGCATCCATCAGATGCATCCGCAAGGTTTTTGCATTCGAGCCCTTCAGGCTGCCATTATTGTGCGCCAGAATCATAGCGATGAAATGCGGCGTCAGATGCACTCCGGCGTTCCGGAGCCGCCCAATTCCTCGTTTACCTTTAGCGGCCCGATGTCCTGTATGAGCGTCATGAAGTTGCTGCCGGTGTCGATGGCGAATCCATAGTTAAATAAAGCCAGTCGCGCGACCTGCACCATGTCGCACAACAGATCATAGTGTGTCCTGAACACTGCATACGGTACGAGCATCAGTACAGGGGAAGGCGTTACTAGCCAAGTCGACCGGTCCCCCAGCGCTTTTGCCACCGCTTTCGATGCAAGGTCTCCGGTTGCGCCGGTCTTGTTCTCCCCGATGACATGCTGTTGAGGTGCTTTCCGAGTTACGTTACCAAGCGAGGGCAATACTGGTCGGCACAACGAACTTGGCCGAGGACAACATAGGTGGAAATAAGAAAGAGTTTTCGCACCTGAACAGGTAGCCATAGCCCATACATGCCCGGAGAATATCGGCCTCATTGTGTCGGCGGCAGCCGGGAAAAATCTGGTGCTGATGCATTTCATTCTGGTCGGACTTCCGGGCCCGAGAGACAAGAACCATCTGAGAAGCGTGGATCAGCAATCTAGCAGCAAGGTAACCATAAGCCACAACCGCTTGAAATCCCTTTGCGATAGGGCCAGAATCCGGTTTCCCGCCAGTACAAGACTCATAAAGGCGAACAATACCGGATCTGTCGCAGTCCAAGCACGCGTGGCACGATCCGGCACCGAATTTGCGGCACCCTGTTTGCTGTGACCTGCGCAGAACCGCTGTCTGGATGCCTTTTGTAGGAAATGGACCGTACACCGATAAAACCGCCGGTTTCCGTAAAAGCCGGGCAGCCGGAAAAGGCAGACAGGATCGCCCGCTTTGTCGTAACGATCATGACCTTTCTGGCTGCGCTGGGTCTGGCTGCGCTTTTATTCTTACCGCTTTACTTCGCGAAGTGACAACCTTAGCCAGCAGGAGCGAGCATGAGATTGCAAGCCGAGAGAGCAACCACGATACTGCATAAAGCACCGGACGAGCCGTTTATTCCAGAAGGTATTCCTATACCCGGGCCACGCCCGAATCGTTCGGATCATCCACCTGTCAGCGAACCGGACCTTCCGCCGCCGGCTCCAGCGAAAGAGCCGCCAGCGCCGGTGCGTCGAAATGACCTGCAACGATTGGATGAATACCGCCGGTAGGATCCTCGGTGAACCCACCGGCGGGCATGCACTATGTGGTAAAGCGACAATGCACTCAAGCTGCGTTAACAAAGCCTTGGTTGATGCTCGTGTTTCAGTGCTGCTGACGGTAAGACCGCGAAATCGCCCTGTCTGGAATTGCGGATAACCACCTCATCCATTCACGTGATGGATAGCCGGTATCCACAATGAAAATGGCGTCATTGCAGCCGGCACCCCTATATTCCCGGTAGAAGATGAAACGCGGAGCCAGTCTGGTCCAGTTCGTCAAAGACAAAGGAAAGGGTGGGCGCGATGGTAGCGCGACTGAAGCAAGTGCCGTCGTTGTGCCATAGACGTGTCTCGCCGGAAACAGTAATAGCAGGTAAAAAATGAAAACGCCAAAAGTATTACCATGGCTGGCCCGTAAAGCCGGCTTGACAGACGAGGATGTTGAAACGCTATGGAGCAGCGCGCTGCGCCATGCAAGCCTTAAGCAACCGCAACTGACCCCAAATCAGCGTATGGCGGTGGCAATGCAGGCATTGCTAGCCAGGCTGGGCCGTGAAAAAAACCTGGGCAGCACCACACAGTCTTGCGCACATATTGCCGCCAATGACGCCGGCCGCTTTGCTGCCACGCCTGCACTGGTGCGGGCCTAAATTGTAAGGCCCGCATCAAATGCCCTGACCGTCAAGCGCCGCTGTCCTGTTGGCGCGGCGCTATTCCAAGCAGTGCCTGGTTTCTGATCAATTGGAGGGCGGCACTGCGCGTTTGATCGAATCGTCCAGCTTCTCCTTGTCGGCGGCAGGTGTTCCCTCTCCCTGCAACGCATTCTTCATTGCCTCGTTCGTGCCCATGTCGCCATAGCCTTCCGTGCTTTGATGCGGCAGGTTGCCTGCATGGCGGACAGCATCGGACTGCTGATCGAGGTTGACCTCTTCCGCGACATTGAAACGGCCATCGGCATTATTCCGGTCCATCTCTTTCGACAATGCATTTTCCGACAAACTGCCTGACCCGGCTGGGCCTGCCGCAGCGCCGCTTTCGCCGCCGGTGACTTGGCCGCCATGCACTTCGCCGCGCCAGGCGCCGGTTTCATGGCCCTGGCCTTCCATCATCTGTTTCAGGCGCTGCAGGTCTTCCTGCACCTGTTTCGCCATCGCATGATCACCTTCGGTGCCGGAATGTGCGCCATCGGCTTCCAAGGTGAAGGTTACGCGGGCGCCGTTCTCGCCCAGTGCTTCGACATCGACCCGGCCGGTGTTGATCGGTCCGTCCAGGTTGCGCCATGCGATGCACTGGTCAGGCTGCTGCTCGATGATTTCGGAATTCCAATCACGCTTTTGCTGGCCTACACGGGTGGTCCAGCGCACATGGGTGTCGTCGACTTGCTGCGCTGATTCGACCTCCTGCATGAAGCGGGGATAGTCCTCGAACTGGGTCAGCTGGTTATAGGCGACGCGCGCCGGCACGCTGATATCAACCGATTGCTGGATTCTTGCCATCTCAACTCTCCTTGTCCAGGTTGGCAGCCGGGCAAATTGCCCGAGCCCCGGCTGGCTGTGGCTATGAGAGAGAGGGCGCGGTGACTAGTTGCGTTTCAAAGGCCTTGATATTGTTTTGAACAATCTGCGTTGACCAGATGCATGCTTTTTCCAGCGTCCAGTCGCCACGGAAACAGGCGGCCAGGAATCTCGGGGCCCTTAATAAAAGATCAGGTAACCCAGACCCTTGCGCCTGGCTTCGGCCAGCATCGGGCGCAGCCTGGCCGGGATCTCGGGCAGGGCGCGATTGAGGTCGAGCACGAACCCTGCAATACGCCTATCCCCTGCGGTGTGCCGCGTCAGGCCGCTGTTGGTGCATACCCAGTCCCATTCCCTGCAACCGTCTGCCTGGCCGCGCGGGCCTACCAGTTCAGATAGCGGGAAAGAGCCGGTCTTGTGGATTTCGGCCGCGGGGAAGAAGCCGCCATTAATTGCGTCTTCGCCGAGGTCATGTTCCGGATCGATATCCAGCAAGTCCTCGACAATTTCCACCTGATCCGGCTCCAGGTCGTAGACGACCTGCGATAGCACGGGCTTGATGCTGCTTGAACGGAGAAACTGGCGCAGCGCGTGCAATGTCGTGTCTTCGTCAAGGAAGGGATTGCCATTGATCTCGATGCCGGCCTTGAGCAGCAGGTCCAGCATGGCAGGCACTCGTTGCAGCAATGGCTGAACTGCCTGGAAATGGGTGAGGACTTGTTGTACTTCCAGCGCATGCAAGCCGTTGTCGAGCCGGGCCTGGGCAATGCAGGCCTGCATGAACTTAAGAACAAGATTGATCTGGCCTTGCAAGCCACCGGGATCATCTATTGCCGACTGTGTGGCCGCCGGCTGGATGCAACTCTGCAGCAGCAGACTTTCAAGGGAATTCGGAGACGCGCTCATATCCTGCTTTTCACTTCCGGAACCGTTCTTCATTTCACTGTTTCGACTTCAGGATTTTACTTTTCCACGGACGTCCTATCATGCGCTTCTTTGGCAGATCTAGCCATAACGGCAGCAGAAATTTTTTGTTCGCCGATGCATATTCGCAGCATGCGGCAAAGCCACACGGTGATAAGTGATTGGTGGCTTCCCTTAATGGGTATCAAGGAATAACGGCTGCCACGCGATACATTGCATTTGACGAATTTATTTTGAAGGCGGCAAGAGATTGATGGCTTTCGTATTTACGGCGTTCCCAGAGCGCTTACCAATGCATCATTCTGCTTCACCCGGGGCGCTTTCCTGCTTTCGCCTGTCCCTTGCTGTTGCGCTTGTCTGGCTGGCGGCATGTTCTGCCCATGCCCAGGAGCCTGTGTCGCTCGAGCCGGACCTACGCTGGCGGCCGAGCAACCTACAGCAAGACTGCGCGCGCCGCACGGCTGCCTGTGTGGCGGTGGACGGCACCGGAAGCCGGAGCGGGCCTCCGGAAATTGACAGCGAGCAACTGCGACGACGCAATCTCGCATTAATCGTTGCAAGCAGCCTGTCAGTTGGCTTGTATGGATGGAAGAAATGGTGGGGCAATGGCTTCAGCAGCCACTTCAATTCCCGAAACGAGCACTGGTTCGGCCGGCAAACCTATGCCGGAGGTGCCGACAAGCTGGGCCATTTCTTCATGAACTATGCTGGCACGCGGCTGATGACCAAGGCATTTAACTGGGTTGGGAATGATCCCGCCACGTCGCTCGATATGGCGGCATGGCTGACACTGGGCATTTTCACGGGGGTCGAGGTGCTGGATGGCTATGCGAAGAAATGGCACTTCAGCAAGGAGGATGCGTTGATCAATGCAGCAGGCGTGGCCGCCGGCGTGCTGATGGAGTCACGGCCCGGGCTGGACAAGCTCATCGACCTACGGATTCTGTACCAGCCCTCTAGGGAGAATGGCCGTCGGTTCGAGCCCTTTGGCGATTATTCAGGTCAGACCTATCTGCTGGTTGCCAAGGCAAGCGGCGTGGAGGCGCTGCGTCATCACCCGGTTCTGCGCTATGTCGAAGTGGCGGTAGGCTATCGGGCGCGCGGCTATTCCGACGTTGGCGGCCGTCTGGTAGAGGTCGGCACACGCAGCCTGTACGCCGGTGTTTCCCTGAACTTGTCGGAACTGCTTGGGCAGACCGTTTTCCGCCAGCAGCACGGTACGGCGCAGGCAGTAGCCGATACCGTGCTGGAGTATGTCCAGGTACCCGGCACTGCCGTGCTTGGCCGTATCGGCCTGGATGACTAAGCGAAAATGGCGTTGCAGGTTTAACGCTTGCCCGTTTCCGCAATGCCAGGAGAGCTGCCTGAAGGGCTGTTGCGCGCAGCCAGTTTTGGTTCCGCCTTTAGCAGCGCGGCGGTGTCGCCGACGATCCGGGCAGCTTCATCGAGCCACACGTCCTTGGCTTCCTTCTGCGCCTTTTCGTCCGCCAGTTCTTCGCTGAGGCTGCGTTCGCCAGCCTGCAGACCCGCATCCTGCGGGACGATCTTTCTGGCAGCGGCCTGGCGGGCGGTCTTGCCGCCCTTGGACGCGGCTTCGGCGTCCTTGCCCTCCTCGCGCTGCTTCAGGCGCGCCTCGCGCACTTCACGTTCGCGGCGGCGCTCCGCTTCATTCAGGGAAAGCTGGCGCTTGCCGCGCTGCTCCTGCACTTCGCGCAGGTCTTCCAGCAGGTACTGGAAGTCCTTGTCCTTGGCAATCCGGTTGGCGTGACGGCTTTCCAGCACCGGCAGCAGCCGCGACAGGTCGCCCAAAGGTGTGTAGCCAGCCGGCTTGATCTGGGTCCACGGTAGTGCGTTGTCGTAGCTGGACTCGCCGAACTGCTCAGTGTCGGAGACGGTGGGGAACTTGATGTCCGGCACCACGCCGCGCAGCTGAGTAGTGCCGCCATTGATACGGAAGAACTGGGCGATCGTCATTTTCAGTTCGCCGAACTGCGGCTTTTCATTGCGCGCCATCTGGTCGAGATTGATCACGGTCTGCACCGTGCCCTTGCCGAAGCTGGGTTCCCCGATTACCACGCCGCGTCCGTAGTCCTGGATCGCAGCGGCGAAGATCTCCGAGGCCGACGCCGAGCCACGGTTGATCAGCACGCCCATGGTGCCGTTCCAGACCGCGCGCGGCGCCTTGGCGCTGTCGACCTTGATGTCGCCGCGCGAATTGCGCTCCTGCAGCACAGGGCCGACGCCGGTGAAGATGCTGGTCAGCTCGATGGCTTCATCGAGCGAGCCGCCGCCATTGTTGCGCAGGTCGATCAGCACGCTGTCTATCTTGTCCTTCTTCAGTTCGTCGAGCAGGCGGGCAACGTCGCGCGCAGCGCTCTTGAATTCCTTGTCGCCACGTCGGCGGGCTTCGATGTCCTGGTAAAACATCGGCAGGGTGATCACGCCGACTTGGCGCGTGGCCGTTCCTTCCTTGACCTGGATCACCGACTTCTTCGCGGCCTGGCGCTCCAGGCTGATCTTGTTGCGTGTCAGGGCAATGCGACGGGTCTTGGCATCGGGGCCGGCGTCCGCTGGCAGCACATCGAGCCGTACGGTGGTGTCCTTGGCGCCGCGGATCAGGCCAACCACGTCGTTGACGCGCCAGCCAACGATGTCTGTCATTGCGCCATCGGCGCCTTGCCCAACGGCTACGATGCGGTCGCCCACCTTGAGCTTGCTCGACAGCGCTGCCGGGCCGCCAGGGACAAGGTCGCGGATGGTGGTGTATTCCTCCCGCTCCTGCAGCACCGCGCCAATGCCGACCAGCGACAGGCTCATGGCGATGTCAAAGTCGGCCGATGCCGTCGGGCTCATATAGTCGGTATGCGGCTCGATGGAGGTGGCATACGAATCCATGAAGACCTGAAAC
The DNA here is from genome assembly GCF_019052805.1 of Noviherbaspirillum sp. L7-7A. Taxonomy (NCBI): domain Bacteria; kingdom Pseudomonadati; phylum Pseudomonadota; class Betaproteobacteria; order Burkholderiales; family Oxalobacteraceae; genus Noviherbaspirillum; species Noviherbaspirillum sp. L7-7A. Next base: position 579,171 of record NZ_JAHQRJ010000002.1, on the reverse strand, counting down.
ACGTCTTCGGCCTTGTATTTTTCCACGCGCGCGATATTGCTTGCATAGCGCTTATCGAGCGTGGAACGGATGAACTTGTCATCTTTGCCGGCCAGTTTCAGGCGCAGCCAGTCACCTTTGACCCGCTTGCGCCACAGGTCGCGCATTTCTTCCTGGCTCGCGGGCCATGGTTCCTTGTCGCGCTGGTACTGGTAGACCTCGTTCTGGGAGAAATCGAAATCCTGCTTCAGCAGTTCACGGGCGTAGCCAAGCCGCTCGCTCACGCGTTGCTGGTAGAGATTGAAGATATCAAATGGTACCTTCAGGTCTTCCTGAAAGATCGCATCGTCCAGCCGTGAGCGCAACGAGGCAAACTGCGCCAGGTCGGTCTGCAGGAAGAACAGATGCTCCGGATCCAGCATCTTCAGGTAGCGATCGAAGATCTTCTGGGACATCGCATCATCCAGCGGTACTGCCCGGTAGTGATGGCGGGTGAGAATCTGCGCGGAAAGATTGGCCGCCTGCGCCTGTTGCTGTGCCGGCGCCAATGGCGCGGCTTGTGCCGCCACGGTGAGACCGGCCAGCAGTGTAATGAGCAGTTGCTTCTTCATGCGTTTCCCCAAAATGAATGCCTCAAGTATAACGACCTATGCGCGGGCGTACCTGACTGCGCTATTAATTGCTTTGCTGAATTGATTTCGGGAAAAAGCGTGGAGGCAGGAAAGCAGGTCTGCTTCCGGTTCAACGTCCACCTGCTATTCCAGATGGCACGGGTTAGCCGGCACAAATGAGCCCTGGCCGAATCGCAGGGCGGTGCATTTGTGCTGGCAGGCCGCGACGTCAAGCCGGGCCCAGTCTTGCGTCAGACGCGGAACTGTTCCTTGTCTTTGCCGGACAGCCAGTTCGGCATTCTGCCGCGTCCGCTCCAGGTGTCGCCAGTTTCGCTATTGCGGAATTGAACAACGCTGGACTTTTTCGAACCGCTCTTTTTCGAAGACTGGAGATCCGCTACCGTAATGCCATATTCCGACATCATTTCCTTGATGCGCTGAATCGCTGCGCCCAATTCGCTTTCACGCTGTGCAGCTGCCTGTTTTTGCAGGTCTTCGATCTTCGCTTGTATTTCTTTATAAGTGGCCATATAGATCCCTGTAATTGGTTAAGCACTGCCGTATATTGATGGCGACCGAAGCGTATATTAATTAACTGATTATTTCAACTGTGAAAACGGCAGGTTTGATATTAATCACCTTTAAAGTCGAATTGAAAGTCAGTCAAAAAGACTTTTTACACTTCGATCACTAACTCTTTAAAAAGTTGCTAATAAATCATTGGTTGCTGAGCCGTTGTCAGTAACGCTTTTAAAAGCCAATGGTCTTGAAAGCTGGGATTACTCTCATTTCAATGGAACGATGCGCTGGCGCTTATGGAGCAAGCAAGGCACTTACGACCGGGTGTATCGGATTTCCTTTGCATCAGACCGCCATGCAACGTGCAGGCACTGCCGCGATTTCCGTTCTTGATTTAAGGCCTTGAAATCCAGGTGTTTAAACGAACGAAAATTGTTATAGAAAAAGGATCAATTTTCTCGCTGAACGTCTTTAGACGAGAATGGTCGTATTCTGAAGACTGGCTTGGCAGAATGTCGAAGAGTATTCAACTGACTGCTTGATTCCTGAAGTTCTCTTTTCAATCTGCCATTCGGAACAATTCTTGATCCATCAAAGGATGCAAAATGGAAAGCATAAACCCGCACACCGGGCTGAAAATCAGATCTTTTGAAACGCAGAGCGATCAAGTTAGTGACCAGTTGTTGCAGCGGGCTGCTGACACATTCCTCAATTGGCGTAAATCTTCTTTTGCTGACCGCGCCAAGTTGGTGCGCAGTGCGGCTGCGCTTTTGCGTGAAAGAAAAAATACGCTGGCTGAATTGATGGCGCAGGAAATGGGCAAGGTATTACGGGACGGCGTCGCCGAAGTGGAGAAATGTGCTGATTGCTGTGATTTTTATGCCGAAAATGCCTATCGCTTTCTACAAAAGCAAGTAGTGGAAAGCGATGCAGAGGAAAGTTACGTTGCTTACGATCCGCTAGGCGTGGTGCTGGCAGTAATGCCCTGGAATTTTCCATTCTGGCAAGTGTTCCGGTTTGCCGCGCCTGCCTTAATGGCAGGCAATGTGGGTGTCCTCAAACATGCATCCAATGTATCGGGCTGCGCGCTGGCCATTCAGGATATTTTCAGGGACGCCGGTTTTCCCGAGCATGCATTCACCGTGCTGCTCGTTGAGAGCGCGCGGGTGGAGCGGTTGATACGCCATTCGCTAATCAGCGCGGTGACTCTGACGGGAAGTACGCCAGCCGGCAGATCGGTGGCCGGCATCGCCGGGTCAGAATTGAAAAAAACCGTGTTGGAACTTGGCGGCAGCGACGCCTACCTGGTTTTGGAAGACGCCGACCTCGACATGGCGGTGGAAACCTGCGTGAAGAGCCGCCTGATCAATGCGGGCCAAAGCTGCATCGCCGCAAAACGCTTCATTGTCGTCAAGCCGTTGTTTCGGCAATTCGAGCAGCGCTATCTGGAAAAATTTCAGGCGATCCGCTTTGGCGACCCGATGGATGCGGCCACCGATATCGGGCCGATGGCGCGAGCCGATCTGCGCGATCAGGTGCATGAGCAGGTCATGCAGAGCGTACAGCAGGGCGCCCGGCTGTTGACCGGTGGCGTGGTGCCGGAGGGGTCCGGCGCCTATTATCCACCTACGGTGCTGTCGGATGTGCGACCGGGCATGACTGCCTTCGATGACGAAATCTTCGGGCCGGTGGCGGCTTTGATTGAAGCAGAGGACGAGCAGCATGCGGTCGCTCTGGCAAACCAGTCGGTGTTTGGCCTCGGCGCAGCGGTCTTCACAGCCGACAAGGCGCGTGCCGACCGGATTGCGCGTGAGCTGCAGGCAGGGAGCGTGTTTGTGAATGCGCTGGTCAAATCCGACCCGCGCCTGCCGTTTGGCGGCGTCAAGCAGTCGGGTTACGGACGCGAGCTGTCCTGGTTCGGCATCCAGGAATTCGTCAACATCAAGACGGTCTACCATGCCGGCACCATGCCGAAACCGGGGCCGGATCAGGGCGCCGGCGGGGCAGGTGCGCAGGACTGACCATTGCGAGGGGCCGCGTTGGTCCCGGCATGCGGCGGGCCGGGCGAGCGGCTTAATCATGACCATATCAAGGAGGTTTTATGCAAACATTTTCCAGCACGGGCACGCGGCTGCTAGCCGTTGCCGTCATCGCTTTGTCGATTACTGCATGCAATAAGGGCGATGCCAATTCCAGCGCTTCGGGCGGACCGGGCAACAGCACCGGCACCGCCACTGGTTCGACATCCGGCGGCTCGACGTCGGCGACGGTGGGCGCGGACAACGGCAGCGGCAAGCTGGGCGGCACGACCAGCGCCGGTTCGGGCGGCACATCGGGTTCCGGTTCCGGCACGGCGCGCTGAACGATGGCATGCCGGCATGATCGCGCATGCCGGCAGCAGGCGTGCGCAGTGAATGGGTCACACGTTACGCGCTAGTCCTCGTCCCATTCATTGACGCGCTGCAGTCCACGCAAGATGGCAGCCTCTTCGGCTGCCGATACGGCGCAAGCCGACAGCATGAAGGCAGCCTTCTGTATCAGCCGGCTGTCCTTTTCAATGATGAACGAGACTTGCCAGCGGCCCTGGGAGGGACGGGCACTGCCTGACACGGTATAGCCCTTGAATGACACGGTCTGTGGCATGGCAACCCCGCTAAAGAACCCTTCGACCGGTTGGATGCAGCATTGTTCCCAGTCGACGCGTTTGCCAAGCAGTCCGGTCTATTCGGCCGCTGCGTCCGCTTTAGGCTTGCGGGCACGGGTTGAGCGGCTGCTGCGTTTCTTTGCCGGCGTCGGCTGCTGCGCGTCTCCAGCCGCACTGCTTTCTTCCTGAACTTGCGGCGTGTCCAGTCGCGGCATGGCATCAATCGCCGTGTCCGGCTTGGCCTGGGCGCCTGACTTGGTGCGACGGCCGCCGCGGCGCTGCCCGTTGCTGCCATCGTTTCCGGCAGCATCGGCAACATCGGCAGGTGCGCCTGGTAAAGCGCTGTTCGCAGCTGCCAGTACAGCTTCCGGGGCGGCAGGCTTGACTTCGCCTGCTTTTCTGGCGCGTGCAGGCATCCGGCTGTTGCGCATGGCGCGGCGCTGTGCGTTGCTAACCGGCAAATCGATGCCTGAAGCCAATGCAGGCTCTGGCGTGGCCGGAAGCGCCGGCGAGTCGATGGCATCGGCGACCGCGGCTGGCTCTGGAATGGTCTCTGGTTCAGCAGCTGCTGCTGGCATGGCATCCGTCGAATCCGCCTGGCCTGCACCTTGCCGGCCACGCGCGGACTTGCGGGCGCCGCGCCGACGTCCCTGTTCCCTGCCTGCCTCGTCAGGGGCAGCAAATGCGGACTGCGCCTCGGCTGTTTCCGTTGCCGTGTCGTGCTGCGTGCCTTCTGGCGACTGGTCGTCAGGCAGCTGTGCTGCCTGCGGTTCCAGTTGCGCACCAGGCTCATACCAGGCTGGCGCCGGCGCTGCGGCTTCCGCCGGTTCCTCGCGCTGGGAACGAGGGCGCTGATCACGGTCATTGCGGCGCCCACGGCCCGGGGCTTCCGGCTTCTCGGCGCTTGTTGCCTCGACCGCGGCTACGGGAATCAGGTTCGCGGCCTCGGCCAGGGCGCGGCTGCTGCGGTAGACATAGGAACCCGACTTGTCATCGCGGCCGATCTCCAGCATGCCGCGCGACTGCAACTCTTCCAGAAGATTGCCAAAGGTGCGAAAGCCGAAGTACACCTCGTTGAAGTCGGGCTTCCTGCGCTTGATTGCCTGCTTCAGCGCGGATGCCCAGATCTTGCCATTGTCGCCGCGCTCGGCCATCAGGGCCTCGAAGGTTTCCGAGGCCAGGTCGACTGCGCGGTTCTTGCGCACTTCCAGACTTTCCTTGGGCTTGTGCTCGTCTTCCACCGGCGCCGGACGGCGTCCGGCGGCCGGAGACTGGCGGGTTTCGCGGCTGGCGGCGGCGCGCCGACTTTCACGCACCAGGTCGTCAATGAAGATGAACTCGTCGCAGTTGGCCACCAGCAGGTCGGAGGTGGAATCCTTGACGCCAACGCCGATCACGTATTTCGCGTTCTCGCGCAGCTTGGAAACCAGGGGCGAGAAGTCGGAGTCGCCGCTGATGATGACGAAGGTGTTCACATGCGACTTGGTGTAGCAGAGGTCGAGCGCATCGACCACCAGGCGGATGTCGGCCGAGTTCTTGCCGGACATGCGCACATGGGGTATCTCGATCAGTTCGAAGGATGCCTCATGCATCTGCGGCTTGAATTCCTTGTAGCGGTCCCAGTCGCAATAGGCTTTTTTAACCACGATGCTGCCCTTGAGCAGCAGCCGTTCCAGCACCGGCCGGATGTTGAATTTGTCGTATTTCGCATCGCGCACGCCGAGCGCGACGTTTTCGAAGTCGCAGTACAGGGCCATGCTGATGTTGTCATTGGGTGCAGCCATAAATCGTGTTCTCCGATGAGGATGCTGCACGAGGCAGCGTGCCGGACAGGCGCCATGCGGTGTTTGCCGCTTGCTGGCGCTGGCTGGTGAATTCTGGACAGGTGGCGGGCCATGTGGTGGCGCTACCGTGCTGGCCGGCGCCTGGTTAGAGCAAACCTGCTCAAGGCATGCCGGATGGTACGCCCGCGCCATTATAGAGATCAATCGCTTTCGCACCAGAGGTGTGGCGGTGCGATAAGGAAAGGAACAAGCGGCGTGCGCCTTCGCTGCCCGTGAAATCCGTGGCAGCAAGCGCGTTCGGCTCTGCTCAGCCTGACTCAGCGCCGGGTCGCGGCTGGCTGGGTCGGTCCCGCCAGCCACGCTTCATACTGGCGCCGGCGGGTGCTGCCTTCAAAGCCGTTCATGCGGCTGAGCCTGCCGACCGGCACGCCGGCAGCCAGCAGCGCCTTCTGCACGGCAAGCGCCTCGTTGCGGTCTTCATCATGGAAGTAGCGCAGGTCGGCAACGCTCGGTCCCTTGCTCGTAACCTTTACTTCCATTAGCCGTATTCCCTGCGCGCCAAGGGCGCGACGCTGTGCCTGCACCTTGTCGCGCTCGCGGGCGTCCCGCACGTGGACGTATACCACGGCAGGCGTAGACGCCGACGCAGCTGCTGGTGTGGAGGCGCTGGCGGTGTTCCCGGATGCTGCCGCGCTGGCCGGCTTATCCGAAGCAGAGGGCGTCGCTGACGGGGGCACCGGGTCCGGCGGCTTCGAAGCCGTCGACGTTGCAGGAAGGTCTGGCTGTCTTGCCACGGCAAGCTTCTCATCTGCTGCCGGCGCGGGCTGTGCCTGCAATGTGGAGGATGGCGCTGCTGCCTGCGTTGCCGCCGGCGTTGGGCCAGTGCTGCGGCTGTCGGATGCTGGCAGCCCGTGCCATGCCAGCATGCTGGCACCAGTTACCAGCAGCAGCCCCAGCGCCAACGGCCATGCGCGGCGACGGGGTGGAACGGTCGAACGCATGTCAGGCATGTCAAGCATGTCATGCCCGGACATCGCGCTGGCGGCGGGGGTATGCCCGGAAGTCGCCTGCATCGCGCCCTTGTCCTGCGTACTTTCTTCCTGCTGGCTGGCGCCACGTTGCGGCACTGGCGCCTCCTGCCATGCCGGATGCGGCGCTTGCGGAATTTCCGCAACGGCAGGCAAGGCAGCATGAACAGGCGGGGGCGGATCGGCGATCGCATCGTCAGCGGCTGGCTGCGGCGTCACCGTGTCCGCAAAGGCGACATGTGGGTCGATGCCATGCACGTCGCCATGGGTTGGGTCCGGCCGGTGTTGACGCATGGGCTCCGTGCCGTCCCCGGCCTGTTCAGGCGGCAGTTTCGCGGTAAGCCGCTCCAGCAGCATGCCGAACGAGCGGTCGCGGCTCGCGCTGACAGTCGATGCGGTTGCGGCAGCGCCCTGTGCCGGCAGTTCGTGGCGGCGCATCCTTCCGGCTTCAGCGCCGGGCACTGGATGGCTGGGAGCGGGAATGCGCAGGCAGCCGTCGCCTATGCCCGGCATGCGGTGCTCGAGACGGGTCAGCAGAAATTCCGCGGATTCATCCATCACCAGCAACAGATGCAAATCGAGTTCGCGGTCGTCCGCCAGCGCGACCAGCGCCTGCTCGAAGGCCTGGTACTGCGGATCATGCGTTGGCCGGGCAAGCAGGCGCTCCATGCGGTTCAGGATCAGCAGGAAGGAACGGCGACGGCGCGCCTGGGCCTGGTGGAACAGCTGCTGCAATGCCAGCGCTTCATTGCCGGCATCGGGCAAGCTGACCGGCACGTCATCGACCGCTGCCTGCGCTGCCGCCGCCAGCAGTGCCGCCAGCGGCTCGTCTTCCCAGTCCTCGAACAGCAGACAGGTTTCGGCATGCCCGGTCAGCCTGGCCGCTTCCAGCAGCTCCAGTCCGGCATCGGTGCCCGACTCCAGCGCCACGGTGAGACGCGAGATGCGCGCCATCGCCAAAACGCCCGCCAGGAATTCCCCGTGCTGGGATGCCATTGCGTCGGCGTCGTCGCCGAACGTGCCGCTCTTCGTCATAAATACTGTCCAGCCTGGTGATCCGGCGGGAGCGCCGGTTTTGTCGGAATGTCATCATTTGAGCAGTGACATTATGCTATGCATCAACTCGGCTGCAACAGTCCCGGCTGTGACGGAAATCAACAAGGCTTTTGGTTGGTCATGCCAGCGGCCTCATCGATATCAGGCGCGTGGCGTACGCGCCTTGGGTTTCTTGGGCTTCTTCGGTTTTTTGACCACGCGCCCGCCGGCGCCGGTGGCGGGCACGCGGTGATCGGGCACGAAGCCAGGCTCCTCGATGCGCTGCAGCGGCGACTTAATCAGCGCTTCAATCGCCGCCAGCTGCTGCACTTCGTCGGCCGCCACCAGCGAGCAGGCATCGCCGCGGGCGCCGGCGCGGCCGGTGCGGCCGATACGGTGGATGTAATCCTCGGCGACAATGGGCAGGTCGAAGTTGACCACCTGCGGCAGGTCGTCGATATCCAGGCCGCGGGCGGCGACATCGGTGGCGGCCAGCACCCGCACCTCGGCGCTCTTGAAGCGCTCCAGCGCGCGCAGCCGGGCCGGCTGCGGCCGGTCGCCGTGAATTGCGTCGGCGGCAATGCCGTGCGCCGACAGCGCAGTGGCCAACTCGTCGGCGCCTTTCTTGGTTTTGACGAATACCAGCACCTGCTTCCAGCGCTTTGTCTTCATCAGGTGCAGGAACAGCTCGGTCTTGCGCTTCTTGTCGACAGGCACCATCCACTGCTTCACGCCCTTGGCCGCGGTATTGCGCGGCGTCGCCTCGACTGACACCGGCTTGTGCAACAGCCTGCCGGCCATCTCGCGGATCGCGTCAGAGAAAGTGGCGGAAAACAGCAGGGTCTGGCGCTGTTTCGGCAGGGCGGCAAACACGGCGTCGAGCTCACGGGCAAAGCCGAGGTCGAGCATGCGGTCGGCTTCGTCCAGCACTAGGGTTTCCAGCTGGCTGAACTTGACCGCATTCTGGCGGTGCAGGTCGAGCAGGCGGCCGGGCGTGGCCACCAGCACATCCGCGCCGCGGCGCAGCTTCATCATTTGCGGATTGATGCTGACGCCGCCATAGGCAATCGCCATGCGCAGCGGCAGGTTCTGGCCATAGGCAATGAAGCTGTCATGGACCTGGACAGCGAGCTCGCGGGTGGGCACCAGCACCAGCGCGCGCACCGAATTGGCCGCTACCTGCGGACCTTGCATGGTCAGCCGCTGCAGCAGCGGCAGCGCAAAGCCGGCCGTCTTGCCGGTGCCGGTCTGGGCGGCAGCCATCAGGTCGCGCCCTGCTAGGATTGCCGGGATGGCTTGCGACTGCACCGGCGTGGGTTGGCGATATTCCAGCGTATCCAGGGCGCGCAGCAGGGGGTCGATCAGACCGAGGGAAGAAAAGCTCATAAGCGGCTGCGCAAAAAGACGCCATTATCGGCGATGTGGCCGCAATCGGTGTCACTTGCCGCGTGCGGCCATGGCGCGGTGCGCGGCCCTCAGCTGCGCAAGCGGGTAGTGGGTGCCGCGCCAAGTCACGCCGTCGCGCAGCAGGGTCAACAGGCAGGCGCGCCACCAGATGGCCAGCTCGATGGCCGGCACCCGCGGCGCAAACAGCAGGCAGCGCAGCGGCCATTTGCGGGCACGCAGCAAGTCCAGGTACAGCGCCAGCCCGACGGTCACGGTAGCCAGGCTGAGCCACCAGGCAGGGCCGCTGGTGGTCAGCAGCGCCAGCCATGGCCAGACCCGGGTAATGAGCACCAGCACAGTGACGCCGGCCAGCATGCTGAGCCGGTAGTCAAAGCCGGCGAACACATTCTTTTCCAGGCCGCGCATCAGTTCCGGCGTGCTGCGGTACCACTCGATGAATACCATGTCCTCGCCCGACAACACATGCTGCACATGGCCGGCGCCCTTGAGTAGGCGACCCAGTTCCATGTCGTCCAGCACCGCCAGCGGTATCGCGCCATGGCCGCCGACGGTTTCATAGGCCGTACGCCGCACCAGGTTGAAGCCGCCAATGCCGATATGGTGGCGCGCCGAGCTGGCGGTTTTCCAGGGGCGGAAGCGGCCCATGAAGGCGGCGGCGAAGCTGATCACCATCAGCCGCAACAGCAGCGGCCGGGCCACTAGGTCGAAGAACAGCGTCAGGTGGTCGACCCGCCTGGCTTCGCACCAGGCGACCGCGCGCGCCACCGCGCTCGGCGCAAACACCGCGTCGGCATCGGTAAAGAGCAGGTAGTCGCCGCTGGCCGCGGCCGCGCCCTTCGAAAGCGCATGGTTCTTCCCCAGCCAGCCGGGCGGCAATTCGCGCAGGTGGAGAGCTCGCAGGCGCGGCTGGCGGGCCGCCAGCCTGTCGATGATCTCGCCGGTGGCGTCGGTGGAGCGGTCGTCGATGACGATCAGTTCCAGGTCGGGGTAGTCGATGGCCAGCAGCGAGCGCAGCGCCGGCTCGATGGTGCCGGCTTCATTCAGTGCTGACACGATCAGCGAGACCCGCGGCTGGTGGGCGCCGGCCGGCACGGCGACATCCTTCAGGTGGGTGATGCGGCGCCAGCCCAGCGCAACGTCGACGGACACCGCACTGACTGCGATGAATGCGGCCAGCGACAGCCAGAATGCCAGATCCATGCCTTTCGAGCGCTGCGCCGCCGCAATGGCTGGCGCCAGGCAGGCATTCTAGGGCGTGATCATCTAGTGGATCTGGCCGGCCGGCCCACCAGATCGAATTTGTTAAAGGATTAAAGGGTGAAAGGATTAAAGCACCAAGCTGCCGATGGCACGCTGCATATCCAGCGCCGGCCGGTTCGGGCGCGTCGGCTTGCCATCCTTGGCCTGACCGCGCTGCTCCGGCTGGCGTCCGACCGGCACTGCGACATTGGCATCCCATAGCTGGTCGGCCATCGTACGCACGACGCGTGCCTGCCTCGATACATCCCTGGCATTCGGCGCGCCATAGGCCTTGCAGCGCAAGGCTTCAGCTTCCAGCAACGTGGCCAGCGTGCAAAGTTGTTCGGCGATAAGCTTGCTGCTGATGCTGTTCATGGTTTTCCTCCTCAAGATGCTGCGTGGACTGCATGGCGGTGATACATGCCGGGCTTGCTCATGCCTCACGCTGGTGCGCTTTTCCGCCATAGCAGCCATGCGATCCGAAACAGGCTTGCGCTTGCAATTACCGTGCCTTGGTCGAATTGGGATGCACTAGTATTGATCCGCATATCGCTTGCTGTCGTCACTCCAGTTAGCCCCGGATGCCTGTCGCACTTGCTGTCGCAGATCAAATTGTGGAGAGGATCGAGCGTAGCTTGTTGCCGGCACACCTCACGGCGCGAGCGGGTTACCGAAATCATGGAAATGGCGTACGTGGCGTCGCCATGCGCCAACGCCGGCATGGGTTACTGAGTGCCCGTCCCAAGCTCCCTTTTATGGCATGCATTGACCAGGTCGAGCTGGCGGTTCAGCAACCAGTGGAACGCTTTTTCATTGTCGGAGAGTGCTCTGTCATGCCGCATTTGCTCAAACACTTCCCCGCTGCGGTAACACTTGTCCAATACCTGCGCCAACGCCCGCTCCCGCGTAGCGGTGTCGGATTGCTTGTGCTGGGTGCTTACTCCGGAGCCGGAGCCGGCATAAGTACGATGTGGCATGGAAGGGTTCAACCGGCCGAGGGTGGGCCTATCAGCGACAGTCTGCGCTGATCGCCTGATTGGGCTCAGACATGAACGAGGCTGCCGTGGCAGCGTGATGGGGCGGTGTGGCGATATCGAGGACGCCGACCTTCATTGAATGGGTCGCGCACGCGCCGCGCGCATCGGCTTTCCCATTAAGCAGAAATTGCGCACGCACAATGCATCAGGCAGCGCCCTTAATCAAGCAGGGCGCTGCGAGGCTGCAGGCAAGTAAAACGCCGCGAAACGCGGCGGAATCAGAGGTTTTTGATCGTCACCAGCTTGGACAGGCCAAGGAAATTCACATTCCTGACCGACTGCACTTCCCAGTCGTGGCGCAAGATCTGCTCCTTGTAGCAGAAGTCAGAACGGAAGCCGATGCGGTCGGCCAGCGAGCGCACCGCGCGTTCGAGCAGCCACCAGAAGCGGCTACCACTGAAGTGGTTCAGGATCAAGATGGTGCCCCCCTTGCGGCAGACCCGGCGGATCTCGGCCACCAGCTTGTCCGGGTTGGGCGTAACGGACAGCACATAGGGCAGGGCCACGCAGTCGAAATAGCCGTCGGGGAAGTCCATGCTTTCCGCATTCATCAGGCTCAACTGGATGTTGTGCTCGGCCAGCTGCTCGGCCCGGTAGCGGGCGATGTCGAGCATGTCGCTGGAGACATCGATGCCGACGATCTCGCTGCTGGCGGGATATTGCGCCAGCGTGAGGCCGGTGCCGACGCCGACTTCGAGGAGCGAGGCCGGACGTATGGCACAGGCCGCTTCGGCCAGCGCCCGCCGGCCCGGATCAAAGATCGCGCCGAACATGCGGTCGTAAAGTGGAGCGTAAAAACGGTAGGTATTGACGACGTTATCGACGGAGACTTGTTTCATACAGTTGGCCCAGGATTGTCAAATCGTAATCTGATCGCGTGCAAATTCAGAAAGTTCGCCGAATTTCGTATAGCCTTGCAAATTTCGCACTTGGGATGAAGAAGTTTGCAGATCCCGAGTCGCTTACAACGCCACTTCGTCCGTTTTGGCCGGTTTTTCAGTAGCCACCATGGCGTCCACCCGGCCGCCGCGCAGCCACCAGAACAGTACCGCCATCATGAAGGGCCCGACGAACAGGCCCAATACGCCCATCGTGGACACGCCACCCAGCAGTCCGAACAGCACCGCCAGGAAAGGCAGTTCGACGCGTCGGCCGATCAGCTTGGGCCGGACGAACTTGTCGACCAGGAACAGTTCGAACGCGCCCCAGCAGAACAGGCCCAGCGCCGCGCCGGCATGGCCCTGGCCCAGCAGCAGCAAGGACACCAGGGAGAACGACAGCGGCGCACCACCCGGTATCAGCGCCATATAGCCGGTAATCACCGCCAGCAGCACCGGCGCCGGCGCACCGGCGATGGCGTAGGCGAAACCCAGGACCACGCCTTCCAGCAGCGCCACCGAGCACAGGCCGAGCGCGGTGCCGCGCACCGACAGCGGGAACAGCCGACGCAGTACTGGATAGTAGGCAGGCGCGATGCGCATGCCGGCGCGGTCGACATAGCTAACCACGGTGTGTCCCTGCACATAGATCACGAACAGCGTCAGCATGGCTAGGAACAGGTACAGCGCATTGGCCAGGATGGTGGGCCCAAGCGTACTAATCGTGCTGGTCACATGCGGAATCAGGTCGCCGGCGGTGGTGCGGATCAGGGTCGCCAGACCGCCCGGCACCGCCAGGTGTTCCTGCCACCAAGTCAGCACTGGCTTGGCAACCACCGGCAGCTTGGCCAGCCAGGGCGGCGCCGGCACGCCGGTCTGGTTCAGTTGTCCAAGCAGCCGCTCGACGGTCGACACCTCGTTGCCGAGTGCATTGAACAGGAAGATCGACGGTCCGCTGAAACTGAGCACCAGTACCGACAGCAGCGTGGCCGCGCTGCCCAGCGGCGACCAGCCGCGGCGCAGCAGTTTTTCATGCAGCGGCCAGGTGATCACGGCCAGCAGAAAAGCCCAGGCCAGCGCGCCCAGGAAGTGCCTCAGCAGAAGCGCCAGCGAGACGATGAACAGAACGGGGATAAAAGCGGATAGAGGGGGCATGACGCAATGGTCGGAGAAAGAATGCGCGCCGTCAATCTCGCGCCTGACGGCGGGGCGCGGGCGGCACCTGCCGGCTGCCACCCGCTGGTTGGTAGTTACTCGATCGAGATCAGTTCGACATCGAAGTTCAGCGTGCTGTTGGGTGGGATGATGCCGGGGATGCCGGCTGCGCCGTAGGCCGTGCCGGCCGGGCAGACCAGCTTGGCCTTTTCACCCACATGCAGCTTCTGCACCGCCTGGGTCCAGCAGGGAATCACGCGGGAGAGCGGAAACCGGGCCGGCTCGCCGCGTTTGTAGGAACTGTCGAACTCGGTGCCATTTTCCAGCGTGCCGCGATAGTGCACCTTGACCTGGTCGCTGGCCTTGGGCTGGGCGCCGCTGGTCTTGTTCTGCTTCTGGATGGTGACGCCGGATGGCAGGGTTTCGGTATCGTTGGCGGCGAAGGCCATCGGAACAATCAGGGCGCTGGAGAGCAGGATGGCGAAAAGTCGCATGGCATGGTTCTGGGCAAGGGAAGGTGGCGCGTAGTATAGCCTTTCCGATGGTGGTCCAAGGCATTTTCAGCTTGCATGCAGGCCGAATTGCCGGCCTGTTCTCCGCGACTGCGTCGCCAGCGCCGCTTATTGCCCGGAACCGGTATTGCCCAGCAGGTCGCGCAGATGGCGGGTAAGGGTGGCCAGGCTGACCGGCTTGTTGAGCAGCAGTAGCGGGTCCAGATCAAGCTGCTGCATGCTGACATAGCCTGAGACCATGATGGCGGGCAGGTCCGGCCGGCGCCGCCGCAGGTCGGCCACCAAGTCGCGGCCGTTCATGCCCGGCATGGCAAAGTCGGTGATGACGGCGTCGGCCGGGTCGCGCTCATACAGCGCCAGCGCCTGCCAGCCGTCATTGGCTACGGTGATGCGGTAGCCGCTGGCTTCCAGGTAGGCACCGATGATATCGGCCAGCGCCGTTTCATCATCGACTACCAGCACATGCGGCGCGCGCTCAACCCTCATGGCGGAAGTCCGGAGTAGCCGGCGGCTGGCCGGGATGTCGCTTGGCCAGCGCCGCGCGCACCCGTTCGGCGAGTTCGCTGCGCCGGTAGGGCTTGGTCAGGATGTCCTTGCCGAAGGCGCCCGACCCCCGGCGCACCAGTTCATCCATGAAGCCGGTGGTCAGCAGCACCGGCAACTCGGGCTGGTTCTGGCGCACCCGCTCGGCTAGTACCAGGCCATTCATGCCGCCCGGCATGATCAGGTCGGTAAACAGCAGGTCCACCTTTCCATGGCGCTCCAGCAGCACCAGAGCTTCCTCGCCGCTGTGCGCCGCCAGCACCCGGTAGCCCAGGCTGCGCAGGTAGTTGGCGGCAACCTGGCGCACGTCCTCGCTGTCTTCGGCCAGCAGAATGGTCTGTGTTGCCGCCGGCACGCCATTCGAAGTTTCCAGGTCTTTCTCGGCCCTTTCGGGCTCGCTCCTGGCCGCATCGCGGTCGGACGCCAGCGGAAAGATCATGCGCACCGTGGTGCCTTCGCCCGGCTTGCTATCGATCTCCAGCCTGCCCTGCGACTGCTGGACGAAGCCATGTACCATGGCCAGCCCGAGGCCAGTGCCCATCCCCTTGGTGGTGAAGAACGGTTCGGTCGCGCGCTGCAGCACCTCGGCTGGCATGCCTTCGCCTTCGTCGATCACGCACAGCACCACATACGGCCCGGGCGGTAGATGGTGCGCCGCGCCCCGGTTGCCCTCGGTGATGATGGCGGTGGCAATCGTGACCCGGCCGCCGTCGGGCAGCGCGTCGCGCGCATTGATCAGCACATTTAACAGCGCCATCTCCATGTGGGTCGGATCCAGCGTGCAGAACGGCAGGCCGGGCTTGAGGTCGAGCCGCAGGTCAATGCTTTCGCCCAGCGTGCGCACCAGCATCTCGCTGAATTCCACCACCAACGCATTGAGGCTGATGCGCTTCGGGTCTAGCCGCTGCTTGCGGGCGAAGGTCAGCAGTTGCTGGGTCAGCTTGCCGCCCTTGGCGGCCGCCATTTCGGCCTGCTCGATCGCCGTGCGCAGGGAGCGGTTGTCGCCGCAATGCAGGGCCGCCACCTCCAGGTTTCCAGTGATGACCTGCAGCAGGTTGTTGAAGTCATGCGCCAGGCCGGCGGTGAGCTGGCCGATGGCTTCCATCTTTTGCGCCTGGCGGAAGGACTGTTCGGACACCCAGCGCCGGGTGATATCCATTTGCGAGGCAAAGAAATACAGGATCTTGCCGTCCTTGTCGAAGATGGGTCCGAGAAACAGCGCATTCCAGAACGGCTTGCCATCCGCCTTGTAATTAAGCAGGTCGACCGCGACAGCGCGCTGTTCGGCAACAGCTTCACGCACTTCCCGCACCGTGTCGCGGTCCGTCTCCGGACCCTGCAAGAGGCGGCAGTTGCGGCCGAGCACAGCTTCTTCCTCGTAGCCCGTCATGTCGAGGAAGGCGCGGTTGACGAAGACGATGGGATTGTCGTCCTGGTTGGGGTCGGTCACCACCATGGGCATGCGGGTCATTTCCACGGCAGCGAAAAACACGCTGCTGCGGTCGTTCAGGCCGGGCTCGGTGATGTAGCTGGCTTGCCAGTAGCGGATGCCGGGCCGGCCCAGCGGACTGTAGCTATTGCCTTCGACCTCACCGTCGGCCGGCACCCCGGCGCTCTGGCCGCCGCCTTGTTCGTCGATCGGCTTGCCGCCGTCGTTCTTTCCGCTTCCAGTAACCATCTAGTGCTTTGAGAATGTTTGCCAAGCTTGTACGCCAATTTCGCCTGGCACGTCTTGCCTCGACGCAAACCCTGGGGCAACAGCGCACCATTTATTTACATAGTGCAATTCTGCTATCCCCAGCCGCATGCGTCTCATCAATCACCATTGCTGCAGCGCCGTCCGGATACGCTACGGTTGAATCCACGCAAGCGCTGCCGGTGTCCAGCCACTATCCTCGAAGGAACCCTCTATCGGAGGGCGCGTCATTCAGGAAATAATTTGGACGATACGGAAAACACAACGGCCAGGCCGCAGGGGCGATGGCGGCGCATTGCCAGCCCGTTCCGGGCGCTGATCCAGCCCGATCTGGGCTGGGGCGGCCGCAGCGTGGCCGCAGGCAAGGCGCTGGCATTGCTGGCCATGGCCGGCGCGCTGCTGCTGTTCCTCTATACGCTGCTGCTGATTCCGTTTACGCCCAGCATGACCGACCTGCGCAAGACCCGCAACGAGCAGCCCAGCACGCTGATCTCAGTCGATGGCCAGCTGCTGGCGACTTACAAGCGCTTCAACCGGGAATGGGTGCCGCTCTCGCGCATTGCGCCCAGCGTGCCGAAGGCGCTGATCGCCACCGAGGACCATCGTTTCTACGAGCATCACGGCATCGACTTCTACCGCACCGCCGGCGCGCTGGTGCGTACCCTGGGCGGCAGCGTTCAGGGCGGCTCCACCATCACCCAGCAGCTAGCACGCAACCTCTATCCCGAGGAAATCGGCCGCAAGCGCTCGATTACCAGAAAACTCAAGGAAACCATCACGGCGTTGAAGCTAGAGCACACCTTCACCAAGCAGGAGATCCTGGAAAACTATCTCAACACCGTGCCGTTTCTCTACAACGCCTTTGGCATCGAAATGGCCGCGCGGACCTACTTCGACAAGCCGGCCGCCAAGCTGAGCGTGCTTGAAAGCGCCACTCTGATCGGCATGCTGAAGGGAAACAGCTATTACAACCCGGTGCAGAACAAGGCGCGGGCCACGGCCCGGCGCAATGTGGTCCTGTCGCAGATGGTCAGGCGCGGCGTGCTGAGCCAGGCCAGCTTCGATGCACTGAAGGGCCGGACGATCCAGCTCGACTTCGAGCGCCAGCTGGAAGCGCGCGGCGCGGCGCCGCATTTCGCTGAGCATATCCGCAAATGGCTGGTCGACTGGGCCGACCGCAATGACTACAACATCTATTCCGACGGCCTGAAGGTCTACACCACCATCGATTCCCGCCTGCAGGCGGCCGCCAACCAGTCGGTGAAGCGCCAGATGGATGCGCTGCAGGCGGTGGCCGATGTGGAATGGGCCAGCAGCAGCGAGCGGCTGCTATCTAAAAGCACCGGCGCCTATGTCAGCGCCCAGCAGCAGGCGCCGCCGTTCGAGTATTTCTGGCGCAGCAAGACTGCGCTGGTGGATGCCTTTATCCGCGAGTCCGGCCCCTATCGCAATGCGGTGGCGGCCGGCACCGAGCCGGCGGCGGCGCTGGCCGCGCTTAGGCAGGATGGCGAGTTCATGGCCCGACTGCGCGCCGAGAAAACCCGGCTGCAGGCAGGACTGGTGGCCATCGATCCCACCACCGGCGATGTCAAGGCCTGGGTCGGCAGCACCAGTTTCGATGCCGACCAGTACGACCATGTGGCACGCGCGCAGCGCCAGCCCGGGTCCACCTTCAAGCCATTCGTGTATGGCGCGGCGCTGGAGCAGGGCATGGAACCGGACCGCCAGTTCATCGACCAGGTGCGCGAGATCCGGATGAACGACGGCACGGTCTGGCGTCCGGAAGACGAATCGGCGCCAAGCGGACGCCCGGTCAGCATGCGCGACGGCCTGATCTATTCGAAGAACACGGTGACGGCGCAGGTGATGGAGGCGGTTGGCCCGGCCCGGGCCGCCGACTTCGCGCGCCGTGCCGGCGTGCGCCAGAGCCAGTTGAAGGAAGTGCCGTCGTTGGCCCTGGGCACCAGCCCGGTCACCCTGCTGGAAATGACATCGGCCTACGGCACGATCGCCAGCGGCGGGCAATACCGGGCGCCGATGATGGTGACCCGGGTCGAGGACAGCTCTGGCCGGGTGCTGGTGGAGTTTTCCGGTCGCGCCAAAAAGGTGTGGTCGCGCGACGTCTCGGAAGAGTTGGTCGAGATGCTGCGCGGCGTGGTCGACCGCGGCACCGGGCAGGGCGTGCGCAGGCAGTTTGGCATCCAGCTCGATGTTGCCGGCAAGACAGGCACCACCCAGGACAACACCGACGGCTGGTTCATCCTGATGCATCCGCGTCTGGTGACCGGCTCCTGGGTCGGCTTCAACGATGCCCGCATCACCATGCGCAGTAGTTACTGGGGGCAGGGCGCCCATAACGCGCTGTTGCTGTCCAGCGATTTCCTGCGGCAGGCCGCCAGCCGTCGCATGATCGACGCCAGCGCCCAATTTCCGAAAGCGCGCGATGCCTGGCCAGGCGCGGAAATCTGGGGGCCGCTGGTCGACTGGCTGCGTGACTTGCTGGGCGCGGCGACGCCACCGCAGCCACCCAGGCCGGTGCCGCCCAGGGAGGAGCATGCCGACCTGTCATGGCTGGGCCGGTTGCAGGAAACCATAAGTAACGTGCGAGACACCATCCGGGCAGTGGAAAGCCACTGGCAGCGCATGCAAAAAATGGTGGACGACTTTTTTGGACTATTTCAATGAAGAAATCATTTTAATTTCCATGCAGTAAGAATTTGATTGATCAACGTAAATTTAAATTTCTTAGAAACAATAAAAACCACAATTTCAGCAAAAAAATTGCTCTGCAATATTTTCGCCAATAACAGTCTTTTCTTCCGACAACGCAATCTCCTTCCTACATTCCTTGTGGCATCTACGGCATCCACGTTTTATTGTTGAGTAAATTTCTTCGTGTCAATTCGGGGTTTCCGCCAGGCTATGAACTATCCAAACTTTCCGAAGGTCAGTGTGGACTGTTTTAACCGCTGGTACTGACGCTAACCCTTGTGAAGAAAGATGCACTCATCCATGACCAGATTTCCACTGATCTCGCCACGCCCGCTGTTTTCCCTCGCCGCCTTGTGCGCCCTGTCCGTGTCGGCTGGCGCCTCTGCCGCCACGCTGTCAGTGGGGCCGGGCAAGACCTTTTCTTCGCCCTGCAAGGCAATTGCAGTCGCCGCCGCCGGCGACACCATCGAAATTGAAGGCTCGGCCAACTATGACGGCGACGTATGCGTGATCTACGCCAGCAACCTGACGATACGCGGCGTCAACGGCCGCCCGAAGATCAATGCCGCCGGCCAGAACGCCGTCGGCAAGGGCACCTGGGTGCTCTACGGCAACGACACCACCATTGACAATGTCGAGATGTACGGCGCCGCAGTGCCTGACCAGAACGGCGCGGCGATCCGCCTCGACGCGCGCGGCCTTACGCTCAAGAACAGCTATCTGCACGATAACGAGAACGGCATCCTGACCAACAACGACGCCGCTTCCGACGTGGTGATCGAGGACACTGAATTCGCCTTCAATGGCCGTGGCACCGGTTACACCCACAATCTCTACATCGGCAACATCAACAGCCTGGTCTTCCGCGGCAGCTATTCGCATGATGCCAATGTCGGCCACAACCTAAAGTCACGGGCCCGCACCAACACCATCGTCTACAGCCGCTTCTCGGCATCGACCAACCAGCCCAGCTACGAGATCGACCTGCCCAACGCCGGCAATGCCTACGTGATTGGCAACGTGCTGCAGCAGCCCAGCGCCAACCAGGCCGCCACCATGCTGGCCTATGGCATGGAGGGCGCCAGCAATCCCGGCCGTGAACTCTACGTGGTCAACAACACCTTCCTCAATGACGACAGCGTGCGCGGTACCTTCGTGATGATCAGCGACCAGGTCGGCACACCCGCGCTGCTGCAGAACAACATCTTCTCCGGCACCGGCAATGCCACCAACCAGGCCAGCGCGATCGACCGCAACAACTATCGTTCGCTGTCGCCATCTTTCATCAACCGTGCCGCATTCGACCTGATTCCGGCACTGGGCGCAGCCATGATCGATGCCGGCGCGGCGGTCGGCTCGTCGTCTGGCGGTTTGTCGCTGTCGCCCACCCTGCAATACCGCTTTCCAGTCGGCACTGCACCCCGGCCCGCCAACGGCATCATCGATATCGGCGCCTATGAAGCGGGCGGCACGCTGCAGACTCTCGTGGCCGGCACGGTCTCGGCCGTGACCACTGCGGTCACTACGGCCGCTACCAGCGTCGCCACCGGCAGCGAGCCCAACTGGGCCCAGTGCGCCAGCGAGAACGGCAGCTGCAGCTTCAGCGGCACCCGCCAGGTACGCTACGGCGCCAATGGCATCTATGCCTACCGCTCCTCGACCGATGGCATTGCCTGCGACAACACCACCTTCGGCGATCCGCTGTATGGCGTAGTGAAGGCCTGCTCCTTCGCGCAGTAAGCCACGACCGGCCCGGCCCAATGCATGCGGCCGGGCCGGCGGTTGTCAGGCCCTCAGCTCGTCAATTCGGCCGGCCCGGCGCCGGCAGTCGCGACAGGTACGCCTCGAACTCGGCCAGCGACAGCGGCTTGGCCAGGAAATAGCCCTGTGCCTCGTCGCAGGCCGCCTTGCGCAGGAACTGCAGGGTTTCGCTGGTCTCCACGCCCTCGGCCACGACCGACAGCTTCAGCGCATGGGCCATGTCGACGAAGGCCTTGATGAAATCGAAGTTCTGGTCGTCCTCGTCCTGCTGATGCACGAAGGAGCGGTCCAGCTTTAGTACATCCAGTTGGAAGCGGCGCAGATAGGCCAGGCCGGAATAGCCAGTGCCGAAGTCGTCCACCGCAATGCGCACGCCCAGTCCCTTCAATTCCTTCAGCAACCGCGCCGTATGCTCGATGTTCTCGATCAGCGCGCTTTCTGTCAGCTCCAATTCCAGCAACGCCGGCTCCAGCCCGGCTAGCTGCAGCGCCGCCGCGACCTGGTCGACGATGGCCCGGCATTTGAGCTGGCGCGCTGACATGTTCACCGACACGCACAGCGCACGGCCGAATTTGTCCATCAGCCGCCGGCTCTGCAGGCAGGCCTCTTGCAGCACCCACTGGCCGATGCCTTCGATCAGTCCGGTTTCCTCGGCAATCGGTATGAACTGCATCGGCGACACCAGACCGAGTTCCGGATGGTTCCAGCGGATCAGCGCTTCCATGCCGACGATGGACATGGACCGCAGGTCGATGCGCGGCTGGTAGTGCAGCTCGAATTCCTGGCGTGCCAGCGCATGGCGCAGCGACAGTTCCAGCGTCATGCGGGTGCGCGCCTCCACGGTCATTTCCGCCTCGAAGAAACGGTAGCCGTTGCGGCCTGCCGCCTTGGCGCGGTACATCGCGGTGTCGGCGCTCTGGAACAGCAGCTCCTTGGTGCGCGCATGGTCGGGGAACATGCTGATGCCGATCGAGGCGCCGATGATCACTTCCTGGTGGCCGATATCAATCGGCGCGGCCAGCGTGGCCAACAGTTTTTCGGCAATGGCAGCCGCGGCCGGCGCGCCGGTGGAGCAGTAGGCGGCGACCACGAATTCATCGCCGCCCAGCCGGGCGATGACATCGCTGGGCCGCAGCGCGCGTGCCAGGCGACCGGCCACTTCCCGCAGCAGCACGTCGCCCGGCTCGTGGCCGAAGGAGTCATTGACTTCCTTGAAGCGGTCGAGGTCGATGAACATCACCGCCACCGGCATGTTGCGCGGGCCGGCTTCCAGCATCTGCTGCACCCGGTCGTTGAGCAGGCTGCGGTTAGGTAGGCCGGTCAAGGTGTCGTGGGTAGCCAGCCGTTCCAGCCGGCTCTCGGCTTCCTTGCGCGCCGTGATGTCGGTCAGAAGGCCCGTCATCGAAAGGGCCCGGCCTTCGGCGTCGCGCCGGATGCTGCCGTTGAACAGCACATAGACATGGCTGCCGTTGCGGTGCCGGATCACGGCTTCGGCGCCGTGGGTCGATGTCGGCCCGCCAGGCGCAAAGGCCACGCCCTCCCAGGGGCAGTAGACAAACAGCATGTCGAGCGTGCGGCCCATCAGTTCTTCCCGCGCATAGCCGGCGATCAGGCACAGCGCCGGGTTGACATCGGTGATCCTGGCTTCGCCGTCGGCGACCAGATAGCCAGCCGGCGTCATTTCCAGCACTTCGCGGAAGCGCTGCTCGCTGGCGCTGATCTTCTTCTGGGCCTCGACCCGCTCGGTCACGTCGCGCGCGATCGCCTGCAAGTATTCATTGCCGTCTTCCTCAAAGCGCGACACATGGATCTCGGCCGGGAAGGTGGTGCCGCCGGCATGGCTGACCGTGCTCTGCACCAGCCGGGTCTGGCCGGCCCGCAGCCGGTCCCAGAAGGCCGGCTCGGCATCGAAGCGCGGCGCCACGTCGCCCACCGTCAGGCGCAGCAGTGCGTCGCGGTCCAGGCCCAGCGCTTCGCAGGCGCGCTTGTTGGCATCGTGGATGCGCAGCCTGTCGTCAGCGATGATGATGCTGTCGCCGGCCTGGTCGAACAGGTTGCGGAACCGCTTCTCGCTCTTGCGCAACGCATTCTCCGCCACACGCTTGTCGGTGATGTCATGGAAATAGACCGAGATGCCATCCTCGTTCGGATAGATCCGCACCTCGACCCAGGCACACCTGGGTTCCCAGTAGGCTTCGAAGAAGGCGCTCTGGCGCAGCTCCATTGCATTGCGGTAATGCGGCAGCGAAGGCCAGGCCTGCATGGACGGCACCAGCTCAGCCAGCGGCCTGCCGATCGCCTTGGCCGGCTCGACGGCGGCGAAGGCGCATGCCTTGCGGTTGGCGTAGGTGACGCGCCAGTCGCGGTCGAGCGCGAAGAAGGCGTCGCCTATGCTTTCCAGCATCGCGTCGACCCGTTCCTTAGACTTGCGCAATTCATCCTGCGCCCGGTAGCGCTCGGTGACGTCGCGCGCAGTCGCATACATCACTTGCTTGTGCTCGGACCAGCGCATGCCAAGCGACAGGTAGATGATGCGGCCATCCTTGCGGCGAAACCGGGTTTCCAGATCTCTGGCGGTGTTCTGGCTGCTGCGAAGGCTGGCATCGACCGATTCCATCCGGGCCACTTCATCGTGGTCGAGCAATTCCAGGTAGGAGCGGCCGATCAGTTCCTGCGGCGCATAGCCCAGGATGTCATGGGCCGC
The DNA here is from genome assembly GCF_019052805.1 of Noviherbaspirillum sp. L7-7A. Taxonomy (NCBI): domain Bacteria; kingdom Pseudomonadati; phylum Pseudomonadota; class Betaproteobacteria; order Burkholderiales; family Oxalobacteraceae; genus Noviherbaspirillum; species Noviherbaspirillum sp. L7-7A. The sequence continues at coordinate 555,927 of NZ_JAHQRJ010000002.1, read as the reverse complement.
CGCGTTCAGGCGCAGGAAGCGGCCGTCGCGGTCCAGCAGGGCAATGATGTCGAGCGAGTTTTCCACCAAGGCCTTGTTTTCCTCAGCCAGCTGGGCCAGCTTCTCCGCAATCTCCACTTCCTTGCTGATATCACGCGAGACCGCAATCGAGCCGATGTTTTTCCTGGCCGCCGCTTGCACCATCAGCTTCACGTTGGTGCCCATCCACACCATGTGGCCGTTCTTGTGGCGCACGCGGAATTCGATCAGTCGGCTGTCGCCGTCGCTGTCGGCCTGGCGCGCAATCTCCTGCCTGATCACGTCAATGTCGTCGGGATGCACCTGATGATAGATGCTGACCTTGCCGACCAGCTCCGCCGGCGCATAGCCCAGCACCCGCTCGAATGACGGCGAGGCGTAGCGATAGACCCCGGTGTGGGCTTCATGATGGCTGATCAGGTCCTGGCTGTTTTCCGTCAGCAGGCGATGGCTGGCTTCGCTCTTTGCCAGCTGTTCCAGCGCCGTGTACTGCTCGGTGACGTCGATCAGGGCGCCGGCATAGCCGAGGAAGTCGCCATTGTCAGCAAAGCGCGGCGCGCCCGAGCCGGTCACCCAGCGCACTGAACCATCAGGCGAGGCCACCCGGTAATCCGCCTGGCATTCCTTGTGCGCCGCCTTCGCATGGCTGAAAATCTGCCGCACGCGCGCCTGGTCGTCGGGATGGATGAAGCGCACATACATGTCGACCGATAGCACATTGCCCAGCTCGAACAGATGGGCAATGCTGCGGCTCAGGTAGACGATCACATCGTTGCTGTCGGTCATCCACACCAGCGTCTTGACCTGATTCGCGTGCTGGTCACCGGTGCTGGTGCCAGCGTGGGTGGGCACACTGCTGGGAATAGTTTTCATGCTGCAATCACGGCCAGGCCACCTCAACAGGTTAGGTAATCGAATCGCGCCGTGAGCATCACGTTAAGGCAGCACCTTGGAACAGCAGGTTAACGATGAAGACCCGATCGGCATCACAAGGATTCTTTGGAGAAACATTGTATCAAGGCGTTCTGGATTTCGGTTAACTGATCACGCCAACGGCGCGACGCATCCCGCAGGGCTGATGCACTGTGTTGACGGTACAACGCCGGCCAAATCATGGGATGGCGCTTTTTCAAGACCGGATACCGAACCTTGGCGCGAAGCTGTGGACTAAGCTGAACCGATGCTGCCAGTTCACCTTTTGCGCGCGTAGCCCTGCGCCGAACGAAGCCTGCCGCTCCAACCTGTCCTTTGAAGGAAGTGCCGTGGAACGTAACCCGCAATTATTACAAGCCGCATTCCTCGAGAACCTGCGCGACCAGCGCACCCCGGTATTTATCTTTCTGGTCAATGGCATCAAGCTGCATGGGACCATCGAGTCATTCGACAATTATGTACTGGCGGTGCATGGCGATGTGACGCAGATCGTGTTCAAGCATGCGATCTCGACGGTGATGCCGGCCAGCGCAGGTGTTCCGGGCGGCCTGTCAGGCTCTAGCGCCGGAGCGGGGGCACGTGCCCGCACGCCGCGTGGCGGATCGGGCGCGTTGCGCTGAACCCGCATGATGCGGTCAGCGCCGGTTCTCGACCCACTCAGCTTTCAGCCGGCAGCAATGCCAGATGGATCAGGTAGGCGCGCTTGCCGTACCAGGCTGCGGTGCAGCGCTCGCTACCGTTGGCAGCGCGGGTAATGTTGACCTCCAGCCGGTCCGGCATGCCGGGCGGCAGGTAACGGGCCACCCGGTTGACATCCGCATGGCGCGGCGCCGAGGGTGGCAGCACCAGTTCGCAGGCTGGCAGGCCCTGGGTGAGCGAAGAAGGAAACAGCGGCGCTTTTGGCAGCATGCCTGGCATGGCGATCCTGTTGGTGAGTCGTGATTTCGGTTTGGCATCGAGCCGCGGCCTTCGTTCCTCTGCCATCCAAACTTCGGGCGCAGCAGGACCGGAAAGCTGGGTTGTTGAGAAATTTCAAGAGCAGGCGTGGAAATCCCGGGGCGGCGCACACTGATCCGCTATGTTGGTCCGGTCTGCCGTCGGGCGCCATCATAAGGACTGTAGCGATGCATACCCCGTATCTCAATCGTGATGAATTCGAGCGCAAGGCCGGCATGCTGGCTGATGCCTTGCAACTGCAGGCCGGCGAGGCTCAGCAGCTATTGGCGCAGATTTCCGGTTATGGCAATGCGGCCGTCATCGACTTCGGCCACAGGGACCGCTCATTGTGTTCATCGCGGGAAGAACTGGTTGCGCGCCTGCAGGCAAGCCGGCCTGAGGTCGAAGGCGCTCAGGCTGCCGGGATCATCGACAGGCTGGACCTGGCAGTGCGCGACGGCGACATTGAGCATGTTCCCGCGTCTCCCGGCGTGGTGCCGAATATGGGCGGCTGACTGACATTGGAGCCAAAATGCATCTGAGCCAAACCCTACGCCCATAAAAAAAGCCCGCTAACCGGGTCGGTGCAGGCTTTGAGCATCACTGCGTCGCAATGACGCTGGTGATGGGAATTACACTGGCTGGATGTTCGAAGCTTGCTTGCCTTTTGGGCCTTGGGTGACTTCGAAGCTTACTTTCTGGCCTTCTTGCAGGGATTTGAAGCCCGATGCATTGATTGCGGAGAAATGCGCGAACAAATCCTCGCCGCCTGCGTCCGGGGTGATGAAACCAAAGCCCTTTGCGTCGTTAAACCACTTCACAGTACCTGTTGCCATAATTGCGTCCACATTCCAAAGATATAAAATACGAAAATGCCGGTCTAGATCGCCCTGCACATTCTGCTTTACCGAAATCCCAAAAGCTTGGTCAATTCGATACGCAGCATAATGGCACATTCAATGTAAATGGCAAATCACCAATTTGCATGTTTTTATAGGTATAGCGCAAATATCGGGTCTTTTCTTTCGCTCAGGAACCAAATTCACCGGAATTGGGCAGAAAAGCACCAATGTTGCGCGTAAGCAACCTCGTTTAAATTTCCTGGGTGCATGAAATGGATGTTCAAATCATTTCCAATGGCTGCTTCGAACGCGGCGGCGCAAAGGCCCGGTCCAGCGCGGCAAGATCCCCATCATCGAGGCTGATATTAAAAGCCGCATGGTTCTGCGCCACATGCGCGGCCGTCGATGCCTTGGGAATGGCGATCATCCCCGGCTGGCGCAGCACCCAGGCCAATGCAACGGCAGCCGGCGTGGCCTGGTGGCGGCTAGCGATATCACCCAGCACCGGATCGCGCAGCAGCCGTCCCTGCTCGATTGGGGAATAGGCCATCAGCGGCACGCCAGCGGCCGCGCACTGCGGCAGCAAGTCGAACTCGATGCCGCGCCGTGTCAGGTTGTAAAGCACCTGATTGGCCGCCACGGCGCTGCCGCCGGCAAGCGCACTCAGTTCGTCCATGTCATCCCCATCGAAATTGCTCACGCCCCAGTGGCGTATCTTTCCGGCCCGCTGCAGGTCGGCGAATCCGGCCAGAGTGTCTTCCAGCGGCACGCCGCCACGCCAGTGCAGTAGGTAGAGATCGATGTGATCGGTCGCTAGCCGCTTCAGGCTGGCTTCGCATGCCGTCGCGGTGCCGCGCCGGGTGGCATGATGCGGCAGCACCTTGCTGACGATGAATGCCTGGTCGCGCCGGCCCGCAATGGCTGCGCCGACCAGGCGTTCGGCGGCGCCGTCGCCATACATCTCGGCCGTATCGATGAGCCTCATGCCAAGGTCCATGCCAGCGCGCAGCGCCGCCAACTCGGCTGCGCGACGTGCAGGCAGATCGCCCATGTACCAGGTGCCCTGCCCCAGCGCCGGCACCGCTTCGCCCGAAGGCAGGATGGTCATGCGCATTGCGTCCTCTGTGTGCCTGATGAAGAGGACGACAGCTTACCGCAGCATGTGCAATCCGGCAGCGGCTCAGTAGCGGTAAGGATTGCCCGGCGCCCGGTCATAACGGTTGGGTATGCCGTCGCCATCGCGGTCGCGATAGTAGCCGCGGCCCGGCGAGCCATAGTAACCATGATTCGGATGGCGGTAATAACCCGGGCCGACCGGATCGTAAGGCGCCACCACGCAGCCGGACAACAGGATGCTAGCGGCGGCGAGCGGCAGGATCAGCTTGCGCATCGGATTCTCCGTTGATTGATGAAGCCGGGATCAATAGCGGCGCGGATTGTTGGGGCGCGCGTCAAAGCGGTTGGGCACGCCGTCGCCGTCGCGGTCGCGCTGTGCGCGGGCCGGAAGCACGCGTTGCGAATAGCGATAGTCATGACGGTATGCATGCCGCACCGGCGCCACATGATGCGGCTGCACGTGGCGGTGAGCGCGGTAGTGGCCGTGGGCATCCCGTACGGTGTGGGCCATTGCGACGGGTGCTGAGAGCAGCATGGTTGCGCCGGCGAGGATGCCTGCAATGAACATGACTGGGTTTTTCATATGCACCTCCATGTGGAAACGCCTTTATTACACCGCGGGAAGGGCACTGGAGCTAGCGTGGAGGCGTAAGCGGCGTTACCAGATGTGTCAGCGGCATCATGGCCCTGCCGCAAGCTTGACGCGGCGCAAGCAGTGTCAAGAGGCCAAATTGCCAGGCGCCGGGCCCATGTTTCGCATCAATCCGGCGGACAGGCCCGGCCCATAGAATCGGAAACCAGACCATCTGGCGGCCGCCGTGCCGCCTGGCTTTTCCACGATCAAGATAAGGGCGACATGTGAAGAAAATTGCTGTGATTGGAGCGGGCTTCTCCGGTGCCGTGATTGCGCATGAGGCGGCCAAGGCAGGCTACCAACTGGAAGTGTTCGACGCCCGGCCGCATGTGGCGGGCAATTGCCACACCGAGCGCGATGCAGAGACTAATGTGATGGTGCATGCCTACGGGCCGCATATTTTCCATACCAGCAATGAAAAGGTATGGAATTACATCCGCCAGTTTGACGAATTCATGCCCTTCGTCAACCGCGTGAAAACCATCACCGGCGGGCGCGTGTTTACCCTGCCCATCAACCTGCTGACGATCAACCAGTTCTTTGGCAAGACCTTCAACCCGCGCGAGGCGGAAGCCTTCCTAGCCTCGATCGGCGACCAGAGCATTAAGGATCCGCAGACCTTCGAGGAGCAGGCGCTGCGCTTCGTCGGCCGCGAACTGTACGAAGCCTTCTTCAAGGGCTACACCACCAAGCAGTGGGGCATGCATCCTTCGGAACTGCCGGCCAGCATATTGCGCCGCCTGCCGGTGCGCTTCAACTATGACGACAACTACTATGCCAGCACCTTTCAGGGCATGCCCAGGAATGGCTATACCGCCATCGTCGAGAAGATGCTGGACCATCCGAACATCACGCTGCATCTCAACACCAAGCTCGGCCGCAGCGACGCCGCCGGCTATGACCATGTGTTCTACAGCGGGCCGATCGATGCCTGGTTCAACTACAGCGAGGGCCGCTTAGGCTACCGCACGCTGGACTTCGCCGCTGAGCGGCACGAAGGCGACTATCAGGGCAATCCGGTGATCAACTACGGTGACGTGGACGTGCCTTATACCCGGATCTCGGAGCACAAGCATTTCTCGCCATGGGAAAGCCATGAGAAGACGCTGATCTTCAAGGAGTACAGCCGCTACTGCGAGGAAAACGACACGCCTTACTATCCGATCCGCCTTGCCAAGGAAAAGTCGCAGCTGCGGCAGTACATCGAGAAGGCGCGGCAGGAACGCAATATCACCTTCGTCGGCCGGCTGGGCACCTACCGCTACTTAGACATGCACGTCACCATCGCCGAGGCGCTCGATGTGGCCGAGCGCTTCCTCGCCACCGCGCCGAGCGGCGAGGCGATGCCGGCCTTCATGGTAGACCCGCTGGGATAGATGTAAGGGTCGAGGTCAGGCCTGGCGTGCCTGACGGCGCTGGCGCCGCTCCTGCAATTCATCGCAGTCATGGATGGCGGCTTCACGGCGCTCGACCGGAAATGCCATCACACCGTCGGCCATTATGGCCGACCAGGCCGGAGGCTCGTCATGCCGGATCGCGCGTCGCTTGCTGGGATCAAGTGGGAGGACTATGCACTTGTTCATCATGCTTCCTGGAAGAAGGTTCGGTCGCAGTATAGGTGCGCCGCACTTGCGCAGGTGTGACAGTTTGTATCGCAGGCCGCAGGTCTTGTGGTGACTGTGGCCTGGATGCCGCATTCGATGCGCTTTTAATGACTGAATGTCAAAGAATGGCTGCTTGTCCCGGCATGGCCTGAGCCGGCTGGTTTTGTTGGTCCGGCTGCTGGCACAGCTGCCGTGAATTGGCGTCGGTGCGAAACAAGATGGGTTCGGCCCTGATTTCCCGCTTTTCCGGATGGGCAGCTTGGAAGATGATCGCGTCCACCCGGTCCCGCTGCGGCGACTTGGCGCAGACCGGGTCGGTCGCGCTGGCTTCCCCGGCCAGCATGTAGGCCTGGCAGCGGCAGCCGCCGAAATCCTTTTCCTTTTCCGGACAGCTGCGGCATGGCTCCTGCATCCAGCTGTCCCCGCGAAACAGGTTGAAGGCCGGGCTGTCTTCCCAGATCCAGCGCAGGCTGGCGTCCTTCACGCTGGGTAGGGCCAGGCCCGGCAGGCTGCGCGCATTGTGGCAGGGCAGGGCTGCGCCGTCGGGCGCCACAGCGAGGAACACCGCGCCCCAGCCATTCATGCAGGCCTTGGGCCGGTCCTCGTAATAATCGGGCACGACGAACAGCAGCTTGCAGCGATTGCCGATACGGGCACGGTAATCGTTGACCACCTGCTCGGCCTGGCGCACCTGTTCCAGCGTGGGCATGAGCTGCTGCTGGTTCTTCATCGCCCAGCCGTAGTACTGGGTATTGGCCAGCTCCAGGTACTCGGCATCCAGTTCGAGCGCCATGTCGATGATCTTGTCCACATGCGGCAGGTTATGCCGGTGCAGCACGCAGTTCATTACCATCGGGTAATCGTATTTCTTGATCAGCGCAGCCACCCGCTTCTTCAGGTCGAAGGTCTTGGTGCTGGACAGGAAATCGTTGAGTTCGCGGGTGGAATCCTGGAAGGACAGTTGGATATGGTCTAGCCCTGCTTCCTTCAGCGCCGCGATCCGGGTCTCGGTCAGGCCGACGCCGGAGGTGATCAGGTTGGTGTAGAAGCCGAGCCGGTGCGCCTCGGCCACCAGCAGTTCCAGGTCGTCGCGCACCAGCGGCTCGCCACCGGAAAAGCCCAGTTGCACTGCGCCCATCTCGCGCGCTTCGCGCATTACCCTGAACCAGGCTTCGGTATCGAGCTCGTCGCGCACGGCCGCATAATCCACCGGGTTGTAGCAGAAGGCGCAGTGCAGCGGGCAGCGGTAGGTCAGCTCGGCGAGCAGCCAGTAGGGCGGGGACGGCGGGGCGGCGGTCATCGTATCCAGTCCTTTTCCTGCGCATGCGACAGCATGCCCAGCACGTCGTCGCGCAGGCCGGTGGCGTTGAAGGCCGCTTCCAGCTGCGCGATGATCTCATCGACGGTGGCGCTGCCATCGCAGCGCTTCAGGATCTCGGCGGCGCTCTGGTTCAGGCGCACCATGCCTTCCGGGTAGAGCAGCACATGGGCCTGCTGCGCGGGCTCGTACTGCATCCGGAAGCGGCGGTTCAGCAGCGGCTTTTCAGGCAGGGCATTCATTCGGTATAGGCTTTCTCGATGGCGTCCAGCATGGTCCACAGGATGTCGAGCTTGAACTGGAGGATCTCCAGCGCGCGCTGCTGCTGGGCGCGGGTGGTGAAGTGCGCCAGCGTGACCGCCAGGCCATGGTCCACGTCGCGCTGGGCCAGCGGAATGCGGCTGCGAAAGTAATGCAGGCCTGACGCAGCAATCCAGGGATAGTGGTCGGGCCAGGTCGCCAGCCTGTCCTTGTGGATCTGCGGCGCGAACATCTCCGTAAGCGACGAGCAGACTGCTTCCTGCCACGGCGCGCGGCGGGCGAAGTTCAGGTAGGCGTCGCAGGCGAAACGCACGCCGGGCAGCACATGCTGCAGCGACCACAGTTCCTCGCGCGGTATGCCGACCGCGATGCCGAGCTGGGTCCAGGCTTCCAGGCCGCCGGCCGCACCGCCTTCATAGTTGCCATGGCCGTCATGGTCGAGGATACGGGTGACCCACAGCCTGCGGGTTTCGCGGTCGTCGCAGTTGGACAGGATGGCAGCATCCTTCTGCGGGATGATCCACTGGTAGTAGAAGCGGTTGGCCACCCAGCCGCGGATCTGCGCCGGTGAGCAGCCGCCGCTGTTCATGCGGATGTTGAACGGGTGGTGGATATGGTAGTTGCGGTCCTTGTTGCGCAGCCGGGATTCAAACTCGGCGCGGTCCCACGGCAGGCCGTGGTCGGTGGCGGCGGTGGTGGCATACATCACAGGTCGATCTCCATGCCATCATGCGCAACCTCGATGCCATGCCGCGCCAGCACGGCGCGCTCGGCGCTGTCCTCGCGCAGGATGGGGTTGCTGTTGTTGATATGGATGAGTATCTTGCGCGCCGCCGACATGCTGTCGAGCGTGGTAATCATGCCGCCCGGCCCGTCCTGCGGCAGGTGGCCCATGTCGGCCGCGGTCTTGGCCGACAGGCCGAGGCGGATCATTTCATCGGCGCTCCAGAAGGTGCCGTCCACCAGCAGCACGTCGGCGGCTTGCATCGCCTGCGTGACCGCGGGCGACAGCGCGCCCAGGCCCGGCGCATAAAAAGCCGAGCGGCCGTTGCGGGTGTTAGTGATGGTCACGCCGATGTTGTCGCCCGGATGCGGGTCGTTGCGGTGTGGCGAATAGGGTGGCGCCTTGCTGTCCAGGGTCAGCGCGGAGAAGCGGGTATGGGCCAGCGGGGCGATGGAAAAGGCATGGTCGCCGGGCGCGATCTCGCGCCAGTCCAGCTGGCAGTAATGGGCCAGCGCGCTGGCGATGTTCAGGCCATCCTTCAGGTCGGCCATCACCTGGGCGGTAGCATACAGCGGCAATGGCGTGCCGCGTTCGCGCAGCATCAGCAAGCCGGTCACATGGTCGATCTGGGCATCCATCAGCAGCACCGCGGCGATGCCGCTGTCGCGCACGGCGCGCGCCGGCTGCAGTGCGGGCGTGGCCTTGATCTGGGCCAAGAGGTCGGGCGAGGCGTTGATTAGGACCCAGTCCTGTTCGTCTTCGGTAACCGCAATCGACGACTGGGTGCGCGGCCGGGCATCGATGGTGCCGCGGCGCACGCCGTCGCAGTTGGCGCAATTGCAGTTCCATTGTGGAAAACCGCCGCCGGCAGCGGAGCCGAGCACACGTAGTTTCATCATGGTCCCCGGCAGCCGTACTGCGTTTAACGATTGGCGATATACATCGTGATTTCAAATCCCCAGCGCATGTCGCTTGCTTGCGGTTTTTCCCAGGTCATGATGATCTCCTTCAAGGTTGGATGGATATCCGGGCCGGTACCGAACCCGGATATCCCATTGTGCGACCTGCTCCGGGCAGAATGGCAGCGGCAAATCCATGAATGCGCGCTCATGATTTTCATGATTTTGGGCTGCAGATTCTGCTGAGCGCGCCGGGGTGGTTAGAATCGGGGGATAAGAACAGGAGACAAGGCTGCATCATGACCCCGGCTTTCGATGAAGGCCAGCTCGCCACCGGCGATGGACATCGCCTATGGTATGCGCAATACGGCAATCCCCAGGGCCTGCCGTTGTTCTGGCTGCATGGTGGCCCGGGCAGCGGCACCAGCCCGCGCCATGCCGCGGTGGTCGATCTGGCGTGTTACCGGCTGGTGCTGGCGGACCAGCGCGGCTGTGGCCGCAGCCAGCCTGCCGGCGCGCTGGAGGACAACCACACCGACCTTCTGGTGGACGATATCGAGCGGCTGCGCCGGCACCTTGGCGTGGAGCGCATGCTGCTGGGCGGCGGCTCCTGGGGCGCCACGCTGGCGCTGGCTTATGCGGCGCGGCATGGGGACAGCCTGCGCGGCCTGGTGCTGCGCGCGCCCTTCCTGGCCACGCCGGCCGAGATCGGCGCTTTCTTCGATACGCCGCAGTGCTGGCAGCAGTTTGCCCCGGTCGCGCCAGTGTCGGCACTCGCATCGGGGCGGCTGCTGCCCTGGCTGGCCGGGCAGCTTGCGTCGGCCGATGCGCACGCCTGCAGGCGCATTGCCGGCGCCTGGCGCCGCCACGAGCAGGCGCTGGAAGGTATAACAGGCGACCTAACAGCGCCGCCGGAGGAGTCCCTGGTGCAGCGTTACCGAATACAGGCGCACTATCTGCGGTACGGCTGTTTCCTGAACCCGGACGTGCTGCTCGATGCGCTAGGCGCTTTGCCCGCCATGCCGGTGGCGATCCTGCATGGCGAAGCCGACCGGGTTTGCCCGCCGGCCAATGCGCAGCGCCTGCAACGCTGCCTGCCGGACAGCCGGCTGCACAGGGTGGCTGGGGCGGGCCATGATCCGTTTCACCCGGCGATGGCGGCGGCGCTGCGCCAGGCGCTGGATGGCTTTGCCGCGCAGGGCAGCTTCGACGGCTGGGGAGCGCGCCATGGTTAAGCCGCGCCGCGCATTGAGCCTGCTGCTGAAGATCAACCTGCTGCTGGGCAGCCTGGCCTTCGCCGCGCTGGCCATCTTCAGCGCCCAGGAAATCCAGACCACCCGCAGCAGCATCCGCGAGGAGATCGAAGCGTCCAACCGCATCGCCACCCAGCTGCTGGCGCGCATCACCGCTATCTATTCCCGCCAGGGGCCGGTGGCGCTGGCCGAGGTGCTGCGCCAGACCGGCAGGGTCAGGGCCAACGAGATCCGGCTCTACGACCATGCCGGCGAGCTGCTGTACGAATCGCCGCCCGCGTCGTACAAGGCCGGCCGCTATGCGCCGGAGTGGTATGCGGCGCTGGTCACGCCGGCGATGAAGGCCACCGTCATCCGCGTCAATGCCGGCACCTTGGTGGTAGTGCCCAATCCCACCCGCGCGGTGCTCGATGGCTGGGATGACCTGGTCAGCTTCATGGTGATACAGAGCGTCGCATTGCTCATGGCCTATCTGCTGCTGTCATGGATGCTGATGCGCTGGCTCGCGCCGTTCGAGCAGATCCGGCGCGCGCTGCTGCAGATCGGCAGCGGCCGGCACGATGTCAGGCTGCCGGCGCTGCCGGGGCGCGAGCCCGGCGAGATGGGCATGGCCTTCAACCGCATGGCGCAGGCGGTGCAGGACGACATCGCCTCGCGCCAGCAGATCGCGCAGGCCGAGGCGCGGCTGGCGGCGCAGCGCGAATTCACCCAGGCGCTGCACCGGCGCATCGAGGACGAGCGGCGCGCCATCGCGCGCGAGCTGCATGACGAAATGGGACAGTCCCTGACGGCGATGCGCAGCATCTCGGCGGCGCTGGCGCAGAACCCCGAGCTGCGCGGCAAGCCCGCCGGCGAGGCGGCACGGTTGCTGTTTGAGACCGCCGGCGCCAGCTTCGATGCGATGCACAGGCTGATACCGCGGCTGCGCCCGATCCAGCTGGAAGAGATCGGCCTGGGCGATGCGGTGCGCGACCTGGTGGCATCGCTGCAGCAGGCCCATCCGGGGCTGCGCATCACGCTGGAGATGGATCTGGCGCAGCATGACGCCGTGCATGTGGACGCCGAGACCTGCGCCTATCGCATCCTGCAGGAAGCGCTGACCAATGTGGTGCGGCATGCGCAGGCCAGCGCCGCCTGGGTCGCGCTGAGCATCCGTGATGGCGCGCTGCGCCTGTGCATTGCGGACAATGGCCACGGCGCAGACGAGCCGCTTTCGAGGAACGGCCACTATGGCGTGCGCGGCATGCGCGAACGCGCCGAGGCGCTCGGCGGCAGGCTGGCCATCGGGCCGGCGGAACAGGGCGGGCTGCAGGTGTCGGCCTGGATCCCGCTACAGGAGGAAACCGTATGAAAAAACCGATCCGGGTGATGCTGGTAGACGACCACATGGTGGTGCGCATTGGTTTTCGGATGCTGCTCGACGCCACGCCGGATATCCGGGTGGTGGCCGAGGCCGACTCGGCCGAGTCGGCCTACCAGCAGTTCGAAGCCGGCAGCCCCGATGTGATCCTGATGGACATCGGCCTGGGCGGCGCTACCGGCGTCGAGGCCACTCGGCGCATCATCGCGCGCGACCCGGCGGCAAGGGTGCTGGGCCTGTCGTCCCATGAAGACCCGAGCTATGTGCGCTTCATGCTCAAGGCCGGCGCGCTGGGCTATGTGTCCAAGCGCAGCGCGCCGGAGGAGCTGATGCAGGCGGTGCGCACCGTGGCCGCCGGCGGCCGCTTCCTCGACACCCATGTGTCCCAGCGCATGGCGATGCAGGCCTTCGACGGCGGCCAGAATCCGGTGGAAGTGCTGTCGGAACGGGAGTTCGCGGTCTTCATCGAGCTGGCGCGCGGCATGAGCGTCAACCAAGTGGCTGAGCTGCTCAATATCTCGCCGCGTACTGCCGGCACCCATCTGTACAACATCAAGCAAAAGCTGGCCGTGGCCAACCAGACTGAGCTGGCGCTGATCGCGATGCGGCATGGCATGATTGCGCCTTAATGGCCGTCTGAGGCGGGCATCAGCTTGGTTTCCATTCGGTATCACCATCACTGCAGGGGAGAAACGCCATGGGTCTGCTCGACGGCATGCTGGGCAATGCGTCCAAGATGGACGCCGCGAAAATTCAGGAAGAGTTCAGCCAGGTACTGGCCGAAGGCGAGCAGGTGGAGCATGCCTATCAGCTCATCCGCGATTACTTCGTCTTTACCAACAAGCGCCTGGTGCTGGTGGACAAGCAGGGCGTGACCGGCAGCAAGGTGGAATACCATTCGGTGCCCTACAAGAGCATCACCCATTTCAGCATCGAGACCGGCGGTCATTTCGCCCTTGACGCCGAACTCAAGATCTGGATTTCCGGCAGCCCGGCGCCACTGCAGAAGCAGTTCAACAAGCGTCTAAGCATCTATGAGGTGCAGAGCGTGCTGGCGAGCTATGTGCTGAAGTAGCTTGCGCGCGCGCATGGCGCGCCGCATCCGCATGGCGGCGGTGCAACCAAAGGCGGGCAGGGCTGGTCTAGCTTCGATTCGACAACCAGCCGCCCGGGTACATGCCGCCTTCCGCCACGATCTCCTCCGCCGGTGACGCCGTCGCCGGCATCGACACGCCCGCGCAGCAGGAACTGAGCCTGCGCGCCGTGCTGACCGGCGTCCTGCTGGGCGTGGTGCTGACGCCGTCGAATGTATATGCAGGCCTGAAGATAGGCTGGGCATTCAACATGTCCATCATTGCGCTGCTGATCGGCTTCGGCTTCTGGCAGGGCCTGGCGGCGCGCAGCCGGCTGGCTGCCGGCTGGACGCTGCATGAGAGCAATATCAACCAGACGGTCGCCTCAGCGGCCGCTTCCATCATTTCCGGCGGCCTGGTGGCGCCGATCCCGGCCTACACCTTGCTCACCGGCAATGCGCTGGATGCACTGCCGATGATGGCCTGGGTATTCTCGGTCAGCTTCCTGGGCATCTGGATTGCGTGGTACCTGCGGCCTTCGCTGATGGACGACCCGGGCATGACTTTCCCTGAAGGCATGGCTACCCTGGAGACCCTGCGCCATGCCTACAGCCATGGGGCAGAAGCGATGCGGCGGCTGCTGGCCTTGGCTGCCGCCGCGCTGGCCTCGGCGCTGGTGAAATGGGTGGATACCTTTCATCAGCCCCTGCCGCGCTGGTCGCCGAACATGCAATGGGAACGGCTGACCTTCACCATCGACCCGTCGATGCTGCTGCTAGGCTTCGGCGCCATCATCGGCATCCGGGTCGGGCTGTCGCTGCTGCTGGGCGCCCTGCTGGCCTGGGGCGGCATTGCGCCCTGGCTGCTGTCCCACGGCCTGGTCAGCCTGCGGGCCGCCGCCACCGGGCCGCAATTCGCGTTACTGGTGGAGTGGCTGCTGTGGCCAGGCGCCAGCCTGATGGTGACGGCTACCCTGGCCTCGCTGGCGCTACGCCTGTGGCGGCAGCGGGCGGTGCTGCTGTCGGGCAGCAGGCGCGGCGCGCGCCGGCCGGCCACCTTGCCAGCGCTGGCCCTGGTACTGGCCGCGGCACTGGTGGTGGGGCTGCAGGCCAGCCTGTTCGACATCGCGCTGCCGGTGGCGCTGATAACGGTGCCGCTGGCGCTGTTTCTGGCAGCGGTGGCGGCCAGGGTGGTGGGCGCCACCGGCATTGCGCCGATCGGCGCCATCGGCCAGCTGTCGCAACTGAGCTTCGGCGTGCTGGCGCCCGGCCAGATGGCAGTCAATTTGATGAGCGCCAATACCGCCGGCGGCGCCGCCGGCCAATGCACCGACCTGATGAATGACTTCAAGGTCGGGCGCGCGATCGGCGCCACGCCATGGAAGCAGGTAGCCGCGCAGGTCATCGGCATCGTCGTGGGCAGCATCGTCGGCGTGCTGGTGTATAAGGCCCTGATCCCCGATCCGAAGGCGATGCTGCTCACCGAGCAGTGGCCGGCGCCGGCGGTGGCGACCTGGAAGGCGGTGGCGCAGACCCTGGGTGCGGGCCTGTCGGCCCTGTCGGACAGCGTGCGCTGGGCCATTCTTGCCGGCTGCCTGGCCGGGCTGGTGCTGGGGCTTCTGGATGTAGCGTTGCCAGCGCGCAGCGCGCGCTTCCTGCCCAGTGCGGCGGCGCTGGGACTGGCCTTCGTGCTGCCGGCCTCGGTGTCGCTGATGATGTCGCTGGGCGCGGTGCTGACCTGGCTGGCCGGCCTGCGCTGGCCGCGGCTGACCCAGGACTATGCAATCACCGTGGCGGCCGGTCTGATCGCCGGGGAAAGCATCACCGGCGTCGGCGCCTCGCTGTGGCAGCTGACGCATGCGCCGTAGTCAACTGGAGCGCCCTTACCTCGGCCTGGCCAGCGACATCGCCTGGTCGGGGCTGCCTTCCAGGTAGTCATGTCCCTGGTTGCTCAGCCGCCAGACGCCGGCCTCGATTTCCTGCACCAGTCCCTTGTCGAGCAGCAGGTGCAGATGATGGCGCGCTATCGCCGCCTCCACATTCAGTCGCTGCGCGATGCCGCTGGCGGTCATTTGCGGATCGGGAGATTGCAGCAGCTGGCCCAGGATCGCTTCCATCAGCATCAGGTCTCGCCTCATGGCTTCCTCCGTATAAAAAGCGGCCATCATAGCGGAGCGGGCGGTTCCGCCGCCAGCGGCGCCATGATGCGTATATCTCCAGCGGCGGCATGATGCGTATATCTCCAGCGGCGGCATGGCGTCCGTCTCCGCCGGCGACGCGGGCCTCTATAATGCCGCTCTCCCCAATTGCTTACCCATTCCGATGCAAGCCCTACAGATCTATGCCGGCCCGATGGCGCTGCGCCACCTGCGGGAACATGGCCTGCGTCCGGTCGACGTGGCCATGGTGCCGGGCGCGGCTGGCGGTCCGAAAGGGCTGGTGCTCAATCCGCTGGACCGCTTCCTGTTCGGCGACTGGCTCAACCGCGCTGGCCATGTCGTGCACCTGGCCGGCGCCTCGATCGGCGCCTGGCGCCTGGCCAGCGCCTGCCTGCCGGATGCGGATGCGGCGCTGGCCGAGATGGCCCATCACTACATCCATGAAACCTATGACGATGGTTCCGGCCGCAATCCCACGCCGGACCATGTCAGCCGGGTGTTCGACGCCCGCCTGGCGGCGCATTTCGGCGGCCGCGAGCAGCAGGTGCTGTCGCATCCACGTTATCGGCTGCATGTGTTCACCAGCCGTGGCGTGCATCCCCTGCTGTCACGCGAGCAGCGCATGCGTACCGCGCTCGGCTATGCCGGCGCCTTTGCGGCCAACCTGCTCTCGCGGCGCGCGATGGCGCGCTGGCTGGAACGGGTGGTGTTCTCGGACTGCCGCGATCCGCTGCCATTGCCGGCGCAGGACTACCGCACGCACCGGGTCTGCCTGGACCAGCGCAACCTCAGGGCCGCGATCCTGGCCAGCTGCTCGATCCCGTTCTGGCTGCGGGCAGTGGCCGACATACCCGGCGCGCCGACAGGCGCTTACTGGGATGGCGGCATCACCGACTACCACCTGCACCTGGAATACGCCACGCTGGCCGCCGGCCGGGTTGCCGGCGATGGCCAGCCCGCGCTGGTGCTGTATCCGCATTTCCAGCCGACGGTGGTGCCGGGGTGGCTGGACAAGGGCCTGCGCCGCCGGCACCGGGCCACGCCGGCGTTGTCGAATGTGGTGCTGCTGGCGCCGAACCCGGAATGGATACGCACCCTGCCCAACGGCAAGCTGCCCGACCGCCGTGACTTCAAGCATTACGGCCGCGACCATGCCGGCCGTGCCGCCGCCTGGACCCGCGCCGTAGCGGAGAGCGCCAGGCTGGCCGAGGAGTTCGCGGGCCTGACCGAGCAGCGCGATGGCATCGCGGCGCGTCCGCTTGTATAGCCAGGCTATGTTGACGCGCTGGCTTTGCGTTGGCGCATGGGATCGCCAGATCAGCGCAGTTTATTGCTTGCCCGCACGGCTTTTGCCGAACTTAGGCGCTTGCAAACATGTCTTATTGTCATGAAACGCATGCTCAAAATTACCGGCGGAGTACTGGCGGCGCTGGTCGCCATTATCGTCATCGCCCTAGTCGTGCTGTCGACCGTGAATCTCAATCGCGCCAAGCCTTGGCTGGAGGAAAAGGTCAGCACCGCCACCGGACGCAGCTTTGCGATGAATGGCGACCTGTCGCTGAGCTGGGAGCGACCGGGCCAGGAAAAGGGCTGGCGGCGGCTGGTACCGTGGCCACACCTGCGCGCCAAGGACATCATGCTGGGCAACCCCGACTGGGCAAAGACCGGCCCCGAGATGGCGCGCATTGCGCAGATCGATTTCAGCATCAACCCATTTAAGCTGCTGACCAAAACGGTGAGCGTGAACTCACTGATCATGACCGAGCCGCGGCTGGTGCTGGAACAGGATGCCAAGGGTCGCAAGAACTGGGATTTCCCCAAGAGCGAAAGCAAGTCCAACTGGTCGTTCGAGATACAGAGCGTGGCCATGACGCAGGGCACGCTGCGCTATGTGGACGAGGCCAAGCGTGCCGACCTGACAGCGCGGGTCGATACCGAGCCCGACAACAGCATGCGCTGGCAGGTTAAGGGCACCTTCAATGACGAGCAACTGTCGGGCAAGGCCCATAGCGGCGCGCTGCTGTCGCTGCAGCAGAAGGGCGTGGCCTATCCGATCGAGGCCGAGCTGAAGGTGGGCGAGACCACCATCACCGCCAACGGCACGCTGACCGATCCGGCCCAGCCCAGCGCGCTGGACGTGAAGCTCAACATCATGGGCGCCAGCATGGCCGACCTGTTCCCGCTGGGTGGCGTGCTGTTGCCGAGGACGCCCAAGTTTTCCACCGAAGGCCGGGTGGTCGGCACCCTGGGCCGCGACAACCTGCGCCTGAAGTACGAGAACTTCAAGGGCCGGGTCGGCTCCAGCGACATCGGCGGCACGCTGGAATATGACCAGACCTCGGGCCAGCCGACGTTGCGCGGCGAGGTTCTGTCACAGCGCCTGGTATGGAAGGATTTGGGCGCGGTGGTTGGCGCCGGCGACGAGCCCAAGAAGCAGAAGTCCGGCGAAGTGCGGCAGCCGCCGAACAAGGTTCTGCCGGTAGCGCCGTTCAAGACCGACCGCTGGAGCAAGATGAATGCAGACGTGAAGTTCAGCGGCAAGGAAATCATCCATTCCGACAAGCTGCCGATCGATAATTTGAACACCCATATCAAGCTCGACAAGGGCGTGCTGCAGCTGTCGCCGCTGAACTTTGGCGTGGCCGGCGGACGCCTGACCACCGAGCTAAAGATCGACGGCAGCGCCGATCCGGCCAAGGCCAACATGAACGTCGCCGCGCGCGGCATCAAGCTCAAGCAGCTGTTTCCCAAGGTGGAGTCGATGCGGGCCAGCCTGGGCCAGATCAATGGCGACGCCAAATTGAGCGCGAGCGGCAATTCCTTCGCCGCGCTGGCCGGCCATGCCAATGGCGAAGTGAAGGCAGTGATCAATGAAGGCACCGTCAGCGAGTTCATCATGGAAGCGATTGGCCTCAATGCCGGTCGGGTGGTGGTCACCAAGCTCTTCGGCGACCGCCAGGTCAAGCTTAACTGCATGGCCACCGACCTTAATATCAAGGATGGCGTGATGACGCCGCAGATCTTTCTCCTCGACACCGAGGACGCCACCGTGCAGGTGGAAGGCAATGTGAACCTGGCCAAGGAAACCCTGGACCTGGACATCCTGCCGCGCAGCAAGGGCCTGCGGCTGCTGTCACTGCGTTCGCCCCTGTATGTCGAAGGCACCTTCAAGGATCCGGACGTGGGCGTGAACAAGACCGCCATTGCGCTGCGCGCCGGTGCCGCGGTTGCGCTGGGCACAGTGGCGGCGCCGCTGGCTGGCCTGCTGGCGCTGACTCATACCGGTCCGGAGCAGGACAGCCCCTGCGCCAGCCTGGTGGCTGAGGCGCGCAAGGCGCCAGTGGCGCCGCCGGCTGGCAAGAGCGCCAAGAGTTCAGGCAACCATGAAAAGGCGGTGCCCTGAGCCGCATGCTGCCGCGAAGCCGGCATCGCCCCGTTTCTCCAGGGAAATCCGATTTGATTTATTGAAGGGCCCGACCCTTCTGGCCCCCAGCCGGTCCGACCAGTCCGTAGCCTGGGTGAAGCGCAGCGCAGCCTGGGCCATCCATCCCTGAAGCCAACCGCTGTGCCAGCGATCCGAAAAGGGCAGGGCTTGAAAATGGCACAGGGGCGCCCGGAATGCGTCTCTTGCACAACGGGTGCAGTCCCGGGTTGCGCTGCGCTTCACCCAGGCTACGTTTGCTGGTGGCCGACACGAGCGCGAAGAGTTCAAGCCACGAGAAGGCTGTTCCCTGATCTAGGCGGGTTTCGGCCGGGAAAGCCGGTTTGATGCATGCCAAATCCCTGCCCGTTTCCGGCTGGCCGATCCAGCCCGGTCTGCG
Organism: Noviherbaspirillum sp. L7-7A; assembly: GCF_019052805.1. NCBI lineage: Bacteria > Pseudomonadati > Pseudomonadota > Betaproteobacteria > Burkholderiales > Oxalobacteraceae > Noviherbaspirillum > Noviherbaspirillum sp. L7-7A. The sequence continues at coordinate 536,977 of NZ_JAHQRJ010000002.1, read as the reverse complement.
AGCATGGCTGCCCCTGCCACAGGCAGGCCCGCAATCATGACCGGAAAGGAAAATCATGGCAGACATCGATGGCAGCAAGCGCCGCTTCTTTAGGCATCTGTGCTGCGGCGGCGCCGCATTGGGCGCGGCCCTGGCCGGCAACGTCCAGGCGGCGACCGGCAAGAAAACCGACCTGACCCCGGCACAGGCGCTGGCCCTGCTCAAGGAAGGTAATGAGAAATTCGTCACCGACAGCCCACTGCGCGCGGCACAGGGGCGCGAGCGTCGCTTGGAGATTGCCCGCGGGCAGACACCGATGGCGGTGCTGGTAAGCTGCTCGGACTCGCGGGTGCCGCCCGAGCTCTTGTTCGGTCGCGGCCTGGGCGAGCTCTTCATCGTGCGCAATGCCGGCAACACCGTCGACACGCTAGCCCAGGGTAGCATCGAATATGCGGTGGCGGAGCTGGGCGTGCCATTGATCGTGGTGCTGGGCCATGAACGCTGCGGCGCGGTGGATGCGGCGGTATCGATCGTGGAAAAGAATACCTCCTTTCCCGGCAGCATCGGGCAAATGGTGGAACCCATCGTGCCGGCCGTGCTCAGGGCCCGTGCCGCGCTGGCCGGCAAGGAACCCTATACCCATGAGGCCCTGCTGGATGCGTCGGTAAGGCAGAACGTGATGCGCATCGTCGAGCGCCTGCGCAAGTCCGAAGCCCTGCTGTTGGAGCCGCTGCGGACCAGGCGGCTGATGGTGGTGGGGGCCCGTTATGACCTGGACGATGGGACTGTAGATTTCTTCGATACCTGAAGATGACCGGGTAGCGGGCCTGACCTGGGTTGATCGTGCTGGAACGGTCCTGCCTACGGCGGGCAAGTAGGATGGAATACCTCGAAGGGGCATTCCACCATTCGTCGATCAGGGAAATAGGCTGACGAAAATATCCGAGTATGCGGCCAATAGCGCAATGCCCTTCGGGTATTGCACCCTACAAATGCACTGCAACAACGACTGACCCTCCGCGCTTTCCCTCCCTACGACGATGTCTCCTGGCGCTGCATGTGCAGCGCCACCAGTTCCTGCAGCGCCTTCACGGTGGAGGCATGGTCGCCGGTGTGCAGGATGCCATGTCCGCCGCGTGCCTCCCATTGCTCGATATTGGCCGGCGTGTCGTCGATCAGCACTTTGCCGGGGCCGCTGAATTCCTGCTTGAGCTTCTTTGGCACCACATGCACAGCGAATTCGGAACCGAAGATGCGCGCCACCCATTCCCGCTTCTGTTCCTGGAACACCCGCGACGACGGCGCGCCGGTGAGGAAGATCGGCTCCATTTCGCGCGTGGCTTCCCACAGCAGCATGCAGCCTTCGATCAGCTCCAGTTCGGCGAAGAAGCGCTTGTCGCAGTTGACCGCCTTCCATAAATTGTTGCGGCTGAGTTCGCCCGGATGCTTGCCGGTCAGGCGCATCACGCGCGCATCAAAGTCGGCGAAAACGCCGTCGAGATCGAGAAAGACCTGGATCGGCGGAGGCTTTTTCGTATCCATGCGGATGCCTTTCATGTAAGAAAGAATGTGGCCGTCACGTTCAATGCCATCTTGGCAGAAGGCGCTCCGCGTGTTTTGCTTGCGCGCCAAGAGGATGCTGTCAGCTGCCGGATTTGCATTTCCGGGCAGAATTGTGCTTGCGCCAAAACAGGTATCGGCCTGCGTAACGGCAGGATTTTTATACTGCCTGCCTTACACTTCTTGCATCAGAACGCAAGCAAGCGTGATGCCGCGACGCCAGACCCGGACCTACCAAGGCGTTGCGGCGACAGAAAGATTCGAGCTCGATGAACCATTCCGCCGACATTGCCGCCATCCAGGCAATTAGCGCCCTTCCCACCATCCTTGAGCTGGTCAGCGACCTGACCACGCTGCGCTTCGTCTGCGTGGCCCGCGTCACCGAGACCTCCTGGACTGCCTGCGCGGTGCTGGACAAGCTGGGCTTCGGCATGCGTCCAGGCGACGAGCTCGATATCGCCACTACCCTGTGCCGCGAAGTGCGCAACGAAGGCCATGCTGTGGTCATCGACCAGGTCAGCAAGGACACCCACTATTGTAACCACCCGACGCCGCAGATATATGCGTTCGAGAGTTATTTCTCGATGCCGCTCCACACCAGCACGGGCGACTACTTTGGCACGCTATGCGGACTGGACAAGGTGCCGGCGCGCCTGTCCGAGCCCCGCACCCTGCGCGCGCTGGAATTGCTGGCGCAGATGATTTCCCGCCAGTTGCAGACTGAGCAGACGCTCGAGCAAAGCCTGCGCACCCTGCGTACCGAGATCAGCAATACCGCCCACCTGCGCAGCATGCTGCAGCAGTTGCGCAGCGCCGAGCAGCGGCAGTCATTCCAGCTCGACATTGCCGAATTGTTGCGCCAGCAGCCCAGCCCGGACCGCATCTATGCCCATAGCAGCGAGATCGCCGGGCGTTACCTGGGCGTGTCCCAGGTGCTCTACGCCGAACTCGATCTGGCACAGCAGACCGTGCTGTGCCGCCATGGCTACAACGCTGGTGCCATGCCGGAACTGGGCGGCCGGCACGGCGTTGCACAGTTCCCGGCAGCGATGCTGGCGGCGCTGCAGGAAGGGCGCAGCTGGGCCTGTGCCGACCTGGCGCGCCAGGCCCCGGCCGGCTGGCCCGAGCTGGCGGCCGCGGTGGCGATACCGCTAGGGCGCCATGGCGGCTTGACCTGCTTCCTGCTGGCATGCCACCACCAGCCGCGCGACTGGGGCGACGACGAGATGCAACTGCTGGAAGACATGGTCGAGCGGGTCTGGAACGTGATCGAGCGCCTGCGCACGCAGGAGGCGCTGCGTCAGGCCGACCGCCGCAAGGATGAGTTCCTGGCGATGTTGGCGCACGAGCTGCGCAATCCGCTGGCGCCGATCAGTACCGCCGCCCAGCTGCTCAAGCTGGGCCGGCAGAGCGAGGAGCGCATTAGCCGCACCAGCGACGTGATTACCCGCCAGGTCAGCCACATGACCAGCCTGATCAACGACCTGCTGGATGTGTCGCGGGTCACGCGTGGCCTGATCGTGCTGGAGCGGCAGCGTGTGCCGCTGCAGCAGGTGATGGCCGATGCGGTGGAGCAGGTGCGGCCCCTGATCGAGTCGCGCCGGCACAATCTGTCGATGCAGGCGCCGACCGAGGAAGTGCTGGTGCTGGGTGACGCCAAGCGGCTGGTGCAGGTGCTGGCCAACCTACTGTCGAATTCCGCCAAATACACGCCAGAGGGCGGACATCTGACGCTATGGTTGGAAGCCGACGGTCAGGAAGCGCGCCTGCATGTGAGCGACAACGGCATCGGCATCAGTGCCGAATTGCTGCCGCATGTGTTCGACCTGTTTTCGCAGGCCGAGCGGCCGTCCGACCGGTCGCAAGGCGGCCTCGGCCTGGGCCTGCCGCTGGTCAAGAGCCTGGTCGAGCTGCACGCGGGCAGCGTACGGGCTATGAGCCGGGGGCAGGACTGCGGCAGCGAATTCGTCGCCACGCTGCCCCGGCTGGGTGTGTTCGACCCCACGCCGTCGGGCCGGGATGGCAGTCCCGATGCCCATGCCGCGCCGGCTGCACTGAAGGTGATGGTGGTGGATGACAACGTTGACGCCGCACAGATGCTTGCCATGTACCTGGAAAACGAAGGCCATGAAGTCAGTGTCCACCATGATCCGCACGAGGCCCTGGCGCAGGCCGAGCGGGGGCCGGTGGATGCCTTCCTGCTCGATATCGGCTTGCCGGGCATCGATGGCAATGAACTGGCCAGCCGGCTGCGCGCGCTTCCGCAGGCGCGCGGTGCAATGTTGGTAGCCATCACCGGCTATGGCCAGCGCTTCGACCGGCTGCGTTCAATGCAGGCGGGATTCGATCATTACCTAGTGAAGCCGGCCGATCCGGTAGCGCTCGCGGCGCTGCTGGCGCATGCCGACCAAAGGCAGAGGAAATAAGCAAACACAGGGCTGCGGCCTAAAGCCACCGCCGACAGCGGGCAGCGACCTGTTACTGCTTTCATGTCAAACACGTTCCGCGCGGGATGCCAGTGCAAAGCGACAGATTGCATCAAAAGGTGACCCAGGCCAGCCTGCTGGACAAGCTGGGCTTCCTGCGCCGCAATCCCGCCATCTTCATGGCTTGGCTGCTGTTTTCGATGGCGGTCGCGCTGATCGGTTGGGGCGTGCTGCTGGCCAACCTGAAGGAAGCGCAGCAGGCGGTGGAGCAGCGCGCGCTGCGCGAAGTCAATGCGCTGGCCCGCACCCATGCCGACCGGCTGGCTCGCAGCCTCGACTCAATCGACCAGGTCACCCGGCATGTCAGGCTTGAGTGGCAACTTTCGGGCGGCCGGCTGCGCTTGGAGCAGCTCGCCAGAGACGGCATGTTCCCGCCACCGGCACTGTACTACGTCACCCTCGTCGACGCCGGCGGTACCGCCTTTACCACCACGCTGCCCGGTAGCGTACTGACCTATCTCGGCGATCGCCCTTATTTCATTCGCCAGAGGGAGGCCGGCACGGACCAGCTAGTCATCGATCCGCCTATTTTCGGCAGGATGTCGCAACGCAATGTGGTTCATGTTTCGCGCCGGCTGGTGGATGAGCGTAACCAGTTCGCGGGCATCGTGATGGTTTCCGTTAGTACCGACTTCTTTACTGCCAACTATGACGCCACTATCCTCGGCCCGCAGGGGCTGCTGGCGATGGTCAGCGCCAATCCGCCGATGGAGCTGGTGCGCATCGGCGACAACGTGCTGCCGCCGGAGATGCCGGCCTTTTCTTCTCACCCTTCGCTGAACCCGGCCAGCGGCAGCGGCCACTATGGCGCCGGGGTGTTCGAGGATAGGCGGGCCCGTTATCTGGGCTGGCATCCGGTGCGCGGCTACGACATCACGGCGCTGGTCGGGCTGGACGAGGCCGATACCCTGGCGCAGTTCCATGCCGGCCGTCATTCCGCAATCTGGTATGCGGCCTGGGCCAGCGCCGCGCTGGCCGTGCTGACTGGGCTGGCCATCGCGCTCAGCGCTGAATTGGCCTGGCGCAAGCACCGTCTGGGCATGGCGCAGGCCACCTACCGGCTCGCTACCGAGGAGGGCAGCGAGGGCTTCTATATCGTCCAGCCGGTGCTCGACCGCAATGGTGCCATCCTGGATTTCGTGGTGCTGGACTGCAATCAGCAGGGCGCAGAATTCTTCAATGTCCGGCCGTCGGAACTAATCGGCAAGACCGTCTCCGGCTTTCGCGGCAACCTCGATACCGCCATGTTCATGGACTACCTGATGCAGGCCACGCAGGAAGGCGTGTATGAAAACGAGATCGACGTGCCGGGCAATACCGCGCTGCGCTTGCGCTGGGCGCACATCAAGATCATTCGTTCCGGCGACAACCTGGCGGTGCGGCTGCGCGACATCAGCGAGGCCAAGGCCCATGTGGCGGAACTGAAGCGGCGCGGCAACGAGGATGTGCTGACCGGCCTGCCCAACCGCCACTGGATCCAGTCCTTCCTGCCGCAGGCCCTGCAGCATGCCAATGACAACGACTCCCATCTGGCGCTGCTGTTCATCGACCTAGATGGCTTCAAGAAGGTCAACGATACCGCCGGCCACGCCGCCGGCGACGAGCTGCTCAAGCATGCCGCGCACCGCCTGCAGGAAGCGGTGCGGCCGCATGACACGGTGGTGCGCTTTGGCGGCGATGAATTCGTGGTCATCATCGAGAACATCGAGCACCGCATCGACGCCGCCCATGTGGCCGACCGGGTGCAGCAGGCCTTCCGCCAGTCCTTCCGGCTGAGCCAGGGCGTGCATTCGGTCGGCACCTCGATCGGCATCGCGCTGTTTCCCACCGATGGCCAGGATGCTTCCACCCTGCTGGAAAAGGCCGACATCGCCATGTATTCGGTCAAGACCCATGGCAAGGCGGGTTACCAGTTCTACGAAGCCAAGTTCTACAACGCGCTGCGCGAGCGGCTCGACCGCGAGGCCGAGCTGCGGCGTGCCATCGCCGGCCAGGAGTTCGAAATGGTGTATCAGCCGCGGGTCGACATCGTCAGCGGCATGACGCTGAGCCTGGAAGCGCTGGTGCGCTGGCGGCATCCGACGCGCGGCCTGCTGGAACCGGCCGAATTTATTGGCCTGGCCGAGGAAACCGGCATGATCGTGGCGCTGGGCGAGATGGTGATCAACATGGTGTGCGAGCAAATTGCTCACTGGTCCGCCCATGGCGGCGCGCTGGTACCGGTGTCGGTAAATGTCTCGGCGCAGCAGTTCAGCAATGCCGATGTCGACAGCCTGGTCACGGCGGCGCTGCTGCGCCACCAGGTGCCGCCGCATCTGCTGGAACTGGAGATCACGGAGTCATCGGTGATGGGCCAGGATTCGGCGGTGTCGCGCACCCTGATGATGCTGCAGAAGCAGGGCGTGAAGATCCTGGTGGATGACTTTGGCACCGGCTATTCCTCACTGTCGCAGCTGCACCAGCTGGACTTCGATGTGCTCAAGGTGGACCAAACCTTCACCGCCAGCATGGAACAGTCGGCCGAGGGCAAGGTGTTCTTCACGGCGATCGTCACGATGGCGCATGCGCTGGGCATGCGGGTGGTGGCCGAGGGCGTGGAAAATGCCGTGCAGGTCGCGATGCTGCGCTCGCTGCATTGCGACGAGGTACAGGGCTATTACATCTCCCGGCCGCTGCCGCCCGGCGATGTGCAGCCGGTGCTGCCGCCTTGCTCCTTTCCGGCAGCTCTTTAAGCCGCCACGTCTGACCAGCGCGCATGTTTCTTGCTCGCTCCATGCCGGCCTGCAAGTCGCAATCGATACCGATTTTTCCGGTGGCGTTTGCTATGCTTTGGCCGCACCAAAAAAAATAAACATGGAGAGACATCGAATGACGCATGCCGCTGTTCCCTTCCGGCGCACCGCGCTCCTGGCCGCACTGGCCGGCACCCTAGCCGATCCCGCGATTATCCATGCCCAGGAAAACCCGGCCGAGGCGCTGGAGCTGCCCACCGTCGAAGTCGTGGGCACTTCGATGCTGCCCGGCCTCGGCACGGCGATACAAAATGTGCCAGCCAATGTTCAAATTCTGAACAGTCGCACGATAGAACAGCAGCGCCAGCTGACCCTGACCGACCATCTGGAGCAGAACGCCGGCAGCGTGACGGTGAACGCGGCACAGGGCAATCCCTACCAGCCTGACGTCAGTTTCCGCGGCTTCACCGCCTCGCCGCTGCTGGGCGTGCCGCAAGGCCTGTCGGTATTCCAGGATGGCGTGCGCATCAACGAGCCGTTCGGCGACACCGTCAACTGGGACCTGCTGCCGCAGTCGGCCATTGCCAACATGCAGCTCATACCCGGCTCCAACCCGGCGTTCGGCCTGAATACCTTGGGCGGCGCGCTGGCGGTCTATACCAAGAGCGGCAGCGCCTATCCGGGCGGCGCGGTGCAGTTGTCCACCGGCTCCTTCGGCCGCCGCGCGGTAGAGTTCGAGCAGGGCGGCAAGAGCGGCAACCTTGATTACTTCGTGACCGGCAATATCGCCCGCGACCATGGCTGGGCCGAGCACAATGGCAGCCGCGTGCAGCAGTTCTTCGGCAAGGTCGGCTACCAGACTAGCGACACCGACCTTGACGTCAGCCTGACCGCCGCCGACAACCGGCTGGAAGGCACCCAGACACTGCCGCGGTCCTTTTCCGAGAATATCCGGCAGGCCTATACCTACCCAGACCGCAACGACAACAAGCTGATGTTCCTGACCGCCAAGGGCAGCCGCTTCCTGAACGACGATGTGCTGCTGGGCGGGAACCTGTATTACCGCAACTACCGCAATCGCAATATCTCCAGCAATGTGAATGACGATTTCGGACAGGTGGAGAATGGCGCGATCGACGCCAGCCAGGCCCATAACGACCGCGCCGCCATCCGCCAGCACAGCTATGGCGCCGGCCTGCAGCTGACCGTGTCCGGCCAGCTGGCCGGCATGAAGAACCAGTTCGTCGCCGGCGGCACGGTGGACATCGGCCGCGCCCGATACACTCAGGAAGATCAACCTGCAGTATTCACCTCCAGCCGCGGCACCATCGGCACCGGCGACTTCGAACTCGACACCGACGCCAAAACCCGCAACCGCTATTACGGCCTGTTCGTCTCCGATGTGCTGGCCTTCAGTGAGCGCTGGGCGATGACGCTGTCCGGCCGCTACAACATGGCGCGGGTCAGCATCAGCGACCAGACCGGCGAGGCGCCCGAGCTCAATGGCAGCCATCGCTTCTCCCGCTTCAATCCGGCGGTCGGCCTGAATTTCAATCCGACGCCACAGGCCACCGCCTATGTGAGCTACAACGAAGGCATGCGGGCGCCGACCCCGATCGAACTGACCTGCGCCGACCCGCAGGCACCATGCAAGCTGCCCAACAGCTTCCTGGCCGATCCGCCGCTGAAGAAGGTGGTGGCGAGGACGCTGGAACTAGGCGCGCGCGGCAAGCAGGGCGAAAGCGTGTCGTGGAGCGCGGCGCTCTATCACACCGTGCTGGACGACGACATCCAGTTCATCGCCAGCGGCGGCGTAACTACCAATGCCGGCTATTTCCAGAATGTTGGCCAGACCCGGCGCCAGGGGCTGGAACTGGGCGTCAATGGCAAATGGGGCGAGCTGTCGGCGAGCGCGCGCTACGGCTTTACCGACGCAACCTATCGCACTGGCTTCGCCGAAACCAGCCCGGCCAATACCAGCGCCGACGCGAACGGCGCGATCGCGATTCGCAGCGGCGACCGCGTTCCCGGCATACCGCGCCACAGCCTGAAGCTGCGCATGGGCTATGCGCTCACGCCGCAGTGGGATGTCGGCGCCAACCTGCTGGTTGCCGGCAGCATGTATGCCCGTGGCGACGAGAACAACAGCGATGCCCGCGGCAAGGTGCCCGGCTACACCGTGGTCAATCTCGACACCCGCTACATGCTTACCAAAGGCTGGGAAGTCTTTGCCCGCATCAATAACCTGTTCGACCGGGAATACGCCAACCTCGGCGTGCTGGGCCTGAATGCCTTCACCGGCCCCGGCCGCACCTTCGACGGCGCCAACCCGGTGGGCGAGCAGTTCCGCGGCTACGGCGCGCCGCGCGGCATTTGGGTGGGCATGCGCTACTCATGGCTGTAGGAAGTCAGAGCCAGCGCTGGCCGGACCGGCGCAGTGTCAAATAACAACACAAATAACCGTCGGGCTTGGATGCATTAAAAATACAACATTAAAATTCGCAGACGCTATTCGCAGGGGACCCATGTGAACAATCAGGATGATCCATCGTTGTCCAGTTCTAGTCTGGAGAGCTTGCGCGAGCGAGTGCGCAGGCAGGGCGAGCGCGTCAGCGACCTGCGGCGCGCCGCCGACAGCATGCAGCAAGCGCCGGCGCGCCACTTGAAGGCTTTGCCGCCGCAGCGCGTCCCGGCGTCCGACGAGCCGGCGCCGCGGTAAGTCCGCGGACCGGCTTCCCTTTCTGATGTCTCCATCCTTCACCTTCTCCCAGCCCAGCGCATGCCCGTTGTGAGCCTCTATGCCGCGCTGCTGGCCATGCTCTATGCCGCCTTGAGCGTGCGCAGCCTGCGCCTGCGCCGCTGGCTGCGCATCGCCATCGGCGACAGCGGCGACGAGCGCATGCTCAGAGGGCGATGCGGGCCCATGCCAACTCCGCCAAATACGTGCCGCTGACGCTGCTGCTGATTTACCTGATCGAGATCGCGCCGGCCCACGTCATGCTGGTCCATGCGCTGAGCCTAGCGCTGCTGCTCGGCCGGGCGCTGCATGCCGGGGGCGTCAGCCGCAGCCCGGAAGACTTCCGCTTCCGCGTTGCCAGCATGTCTCTGACGCTGGCATCCCTGCTTTCAGCCTCCCTTTACCTGCTGCTGGCGCATGTGTCCGCAGCGCTCGCCCCGCTTGCCGGCCGCGACTGAACCGGCCGCTGCGCCAGGCGCCGGGCGCCTGTTTGAACGAGATCAACAAGCCTACACGCTGCCCTGCGGCTGCGGCGGGTTTCATGCGACTGTTGGGTTCAGGACATTTCCCTTCCTTCCCACCAGGCTGTTTCCCGCAGGCATGAACCCTTTTCATCTTTTTCTGTTGATCGCCACGCTGTTTGTGATGGAGTTCGCGGTCGCGCTGGTCCACAAGCATGTGATGCATGGCTTCGGCTGGGGCTGGCACCGCTCGCATCATGAAGCGCCCAAGGGCGCCGGTTGGGAAAAAAACGACCTGTATGCCATCGTGTTCGCCGCCGCCACCATCCTGCTGTTCATGGTCGGCGCCAGCCGGCCGTGGCTGTGGTGGATTGCGCTGGGCATCACGATCTACGGCATGCTGTACGGCATCCTGCATGATGTGATCATCCACCGGCGCTTGCCGCTTGCCTGGCGGCCAAGAAGCGGCTATCTGCAGCGCCTGGCCACTGCCCACCATCTGCACCATGCCGTACGCACCCGCGAGAACGGCGTCTCCTTCGGTTTTCTGTATGCCCCGCCGGTCGACGCGATACGCCGGCAGCTGCGCGGCGGCGATCGCCAGCCATGAACCCCTCCAGGCAGGGCCGCATCGGCATGGCGCTGGCCACGGCCATCATCGCCGCATGGAGCGCGCTGCATCTGTCCGCGGTCTTCCTGTTTGACTGGAGCGCGCCGTGGGCGCCGGCGCTGGCGGCCCCGATACTGCTACTCCTGACCTGGCTGTCGGTGGGCATGTACATCGTGGCGCATGACGCCATGCATGGCTCGCTGTGGCCGTCGCGGCGCGCCAGCGGCGACATGGTGGGCCGGCTGGCGCTCTTGCTATATGCCGGCTTTTCCTTCGGCCGCATCAAGCTCAAGCACGAGCTGCACCACCGCAACCCGGGCAGCGCGCAGGACCCAGACTTCGCTGTTGCCCATGCTAACCAGCCACTGAGCTGGTACCTGCAATTCCTGACCACCTATTTCGGCTGGCGCGAACTGGCGATCATGTCGCTGCGGGTGTCGGCCTATATGCTGCTGGGCGCAAGCGTGTGGAACATCCTGCTGTTCTTCGCCGTGCCGGGCATCGTGTCCTCCCTGCAGCTGTTCTATTTCGGCACCTTCCTGCCGCACCGCCATGTTGACGACCGCAGCGATGCCCAGTTCGCCGACCACCACCGCGCGCGCAGCAATGAGTTTGGCTACCTGCTGTCGCTGCTGACCTGCTTTCACTTCGGCTATCACCACGAGCATCACTTGCAGCCGGGCACGCCGTGGTGGCGCCTGCCGGGAGCGCGGTCGCGATGAGCAGCCTGCCGTCCCGCCACATCGTGTTCGCCACCTCCGGCTCGCTGGGCGACCTGCATCCCTTTCTAGCGCTGGGCGGCGAGCTGCGGCGGCGCGGGCACCGGGTCACGGTCGCCACCAATGCCGCCCATGAAGCCCATGTGGTGCGGGCCGGCTTGGCGTTTCGCCACATGCGGCCCGACCCCGACAACACGCCGGCCTTCCACCGCCGCTACATGCATCCGCGAAGCGGCGGCGAATTCGTCTATCGCCATTACCTGGGGCCGGCGATACGTCACAGCTATACCGACCTAGCCGAAGCCAGCCGCGGCGCCGACCTGCTCGTAAGCCAGTCGCTGATGGCGCTGGCCGCGCCGCTCGTGGCGGCTAGTACCGGCGTGCCCTGGGTGTCGGCGGTGCTGCAGCCGATGTCCTTCTTCTCGCTGCACGAGCGACCCAATTACCTGCCGTTCGCGCTGCTGTCCTGGCTGTGCGGGCGCTCGCCCGAGCTGCATGGCAAGGTGTTTGGCTACGTCAGGCAGCATACCGAGCGCTGGCTCGACCCCGTGCTGGCGCTGCGCGCCGAACTGGGCATCGCCTCGCGTGAGCATCCATTGTACGAGGGCCAGCATTCCGACCGCCGGGTGCTGGCGATGTTCTCGCCGCTCCTGGGCGCGCCGCAGCCCGACTGGCCGGCCTCGACCGTACAGACCGGCACCGCGCTCTACTTGGACGAGGCGCCGGCGCTGCCGGATGCGCTGCGGCGCTTCCTGGCGCGGGACGATGCACCGCTGGCGGTCTTCACCCTCGGCTCCGCGGCCAGCAACGACGCCGGTGACTTCTATGCCGATGGCCTGGCGGCTGCTTCGGCGCTCGGCATGCGGGCATTGCTGGTCACGGGCGGGCTGTCAGCCGCGTCCAGCCTGCCGGCGCCGCTGCCTGAAGACGCGCTGCGCATCGGCTATGCGCCATTCGAGGCGGTGTTTCCGCATGCCGCCGTGATCGTGCATTCCGGCGGCGCGGCCACCTCGTTCAAGGCGCTGCGCGCCGGCAAGCCGCAGCTCATCGTGCCACATGCGCACGACCAGATGGACAATGCGCTGCGGCTGCGTGCATTAGGCGCGGCGCTGGTGCTGCCGAAACGGCGCGCCGGCCGCCATGCGCTGCGCGCCGCGCTGGCGCGTATTCTCGCTGACGGGCGCATGCGTCAGGCAGCGGCCCGGCTTGCCGGTCCGAGCCGGGCCGAGGATGGCGTGCAGGCCGGCTGCCGCGCTATCGAGGAGGCGCTCGACCATGGCTGACGCGCCGGTTGACGTACTGCTGGTCGGCGGCGGCCTAGCCAACGGCCTGATCGCCTGGCGCCTGCGCCAGGCGCGGCCCGAACTGCGCATCTTGCTGGTGGAACGTGGCGCAACCCTGGGCGGCAACCATACCTGGTCCTACTACCACCCCGACCTGACGCCGGCGCAGCATGCCTGGCTGGCGCCGCTGGTGGTGCGTTGCTGGCCCGGCTATGAAGTGCGCTTCCCCGAGCATCGCCGCCGGCTGTCCACGCCCTGCTACAGCATCAGCGCCAGCCGCTTCCATCAGGTGCTGATGGAGGCGCTGGACGGCGTCGTGCGGCTCGATGCCATGGTGGACGAGGTCGGCGCCACCGGCGCCCGCATCAACGGCGCATGGCAGGAGGCCGGCCTGGTGATCGACGGCCGCGGCCATGCCGCCTCGCCGCACATGCACTATGCATGGCAGAAGTTCGTCGGCCGCGAAGTGCTGCTGCGCCAGCCGCATGGCCAAGCGCTGCCCATCATCATGGACGCCACCGTGCCGCAGGACGACGGCTACCGCTTCGTCTACACGCTGCCCTTCGACGAACGCCGCATCCTGGTCGAGGACACCTACTACAGCGGCGCGCCCGGACTGGACGAGGCCGAGCTGCGGCGCCGCATCGACGACTACATCGCCGCCCGCGGCTGGCAAGTGGAGCGGGTGGAGCGCGAGGAAAGCGGCGTGCTCCCGATTGCGCTGTCGGGCGACATCGAGCGCTTCTGGCGCGACAAGCCGTCCGATCTGGCCTGCAGCGGCCTGCGTGCTGGGCTGTTCCATGCCACCACCGGCTATTCGCTGCCGTTTGCGGTGCGGCTGGCCGAGGAGGTCGCCGCATTGCCGGCCCTGTCGGAAACGCACGACTGCATCCGCGACAGGTCCATTGCGCAGTGGCGCGGCCAACTTTTCATGCGCCTGTTGAACCGCATGCTGTTTTTCGCCAGCGCGCCGGCGCAGCGCTACCGCCTGCTGCAGCGCTTCTATGGACTGCCGCAGGCGCGCATCGAACGGTTTTATGCGGCCCGGCTGAACTGGGCCGACAAGCTGCGCATCCTATCAGGCAAGCCACCGGTGCCACTGGGCGCGGCGTTCATGGCCATGGCCAACATCGAAAGGGGAACATCATCAAAGCCATCGTGATCGGTAGCGGATTCGGCGGGCTTGCGCTCGCCATCCGACTGCAGTCGGCCGGCATACCGACACTCGTGCTGGAACAGCGCGACAAGCCGGGCGGCCGCGCCTATGTGTACGAGGACCAGGGCTTCACCTTCGACGCGGGGCCGACGGTGATCACCGACCCGACCGCGCTGGAAGAACTGTTCGCGCTGTCGGGCCGGCGGCTCGACGACTATGTCAAGCTGCTGCCGGTCAGCCCCTTCTACCGGCTGTGCTGGGAGGACGGCTACTCCTTCAATTATGTCAATGACCAGGAGGCACTGGACCGCCAGATCGGCGCCAAGTCGCCGGGCGATGTGGCAGGCTATCGCCGTTTTCTCGACTATTCGAAAGCGGTGCTGGAAGAAGGCTATGTCAAGCTCGGCCATGTGCCGTTTCCGGATTTCCGCAGCATGGTGAAGGTGGCGCCGCAGCTGATCAAACTGGAGAGCTATCGCAGCGTCTATGGCATCGTCTCGCGCTTCATCAAGGACCCGCATCTGCGCCAGGCCTTCAGCTTCCATTCGCTGCTGGTAGGCGGCAATCCCTTCGAGACCTCATCGATCTATGCGCTGATCCATGCGTTGGAACGGCAGTGGGGCGTGTTCTTCCCGCAGGGCGGCACCGGAGCGCTGATCCGCGGCATGATCAAGCTCTTTACCGACCTTGGCGGTGAGATCAGGATGAATGCCGCCGTTGATGAAATCCTGGTCGAACAGGGCAGGGTGGCCGCGGTGCGGCTGCGCTCGGGCGAGCGCTTGCCCTGCCTCCTTGCCGCCAGCAATGCCGACGTGGTGCATACCTACGAGAAGCTGCTGCGCCAGCATCCGCCGGCGCGGCGCAAGGCGGCTAGCCTGAAGAAGAAGCGCTTCTCGATGTCGCTGTTCGTGATCTATTTCGGCCTGAGGGGCACGCGGCCCGGCCTGGAGCACCATACCGTGCTGTTCGGCCCGCGCTACCGCGAGCTGCTCAAGGACATCTTCCATGGCGCCGCGCTGGCGGAGGATTTCTCGCTCTATCTGCATGCGCCCACCGTGACCGACCCGTCGCTTGCACCGCCTGGCGACAGCGCCTATTACGTGTTGGCCCCGGTGCCGCACCTGGGCAATGCCGACATCGACTGGGAAACCGAAGGCCCGCGCTACCGCGACCGCATCCTCGACTACCTGGAGCGCCACTATATACCGGACCTGAAACGCGACCTCGTTACCTCGCGCATCTTCACGCCATGCGACTTCCGCGATGAACTGAATGCCCATGTCGGCTCGGCATTTTCGCTGGAGCCGGTGCTGTGGCAGAGCGCCTATTTCCGCACCCACAACAAGGACCAGCAGATACCCGGCCTGTATTTCGTCGGCGCCGGCACCCACCCCGGCGCCGGCATACCCGGTGTGGTTGGTTCGGCCAAGGCCACCGCGCGCATCATCCTGGACGAGCAAACCGTCAGGAGCGCGGCCTGATGGAGCGCACAATGGAAGACATCTCCGCCTACAGCCAGCAAAGCATCCGGCAGGGCTCGAAGAGCTTTGCCAAGGCTGCAATGCTGTTCGACCGCGACACCCGCGACAGCGTGATGATGCTGTATGCCTGGTGCCGCCACTGCGACGATGTGATCGACGGCCAGACCCTGGGCCACCATGCCCAGGAGCTGAGCCGCCCGGAAAAGGAAGCGCGGCTGCAAGCCCTGCAGCGCGAGACGGCGCGGGTATGCGACGGCCATTCCAGCGAGATCCCTGCCTTTGCGGCGCTGGGCCGCGTGGTGCGCCGGCATGACCTGCCCCGGCGCCAGCTGTTCGAGCTGCTGGAAGGCTTTGCGATGGATGCGCGGGAACAGCGCTTTCAAACGCTGGACGACACGCTGCTATATTGCTATCACGTGGCGGGCGTGGTCGGTGTGATGATGGCCCGCATCATGGGCGTGCGCGATGCGCAGGTGATGCACCGGGCGGCCGACCTCGGCATCGCCTTTCAGCTTACCAACATCGCCCGCGATGTGCGGGACGACTTGCGCATCGGCCGCTGCTATCTGCCGGAAGACTGGCTGGCGCGGCAAGCGGTGGCGCCAGCGCAGGCAGCGCTGCCGCATCACCTGCCTGCCCTGCATGGGCTGGCATGCGAACTGGTGGAACTGGCCGAGCAATATTACGCTTCCGCCCGCATCGGCATGGCGCAACTGCCATGGCGCTGCGCCTGGGCCATTGCCAGCGCGCTGCTGATCTATCGCGACATCGGCTTACGGGTCCGTGCGGAAGGGACGGCGGTGTGGGAGCAGCGTGCAAGCGTGTCGGGCAGGCGCAAACTGGTGCGGCTGTTCCAAGGCGGATTCGTGGCTGCTCATGCGATGGCGCGGCGGCCCGTGCAGCCACCACGCAACGGGCTCTGGACTCACCCTGACCTGTGAAACGGCACTATGCGCGGCTGAAGAAGGCGTCTGCGAAGCCGTGCAGCATGTCAGCGTTGCGCTCGCCTGCAATCGCATCGTTGGCCGCATCCAGGTAATCCTGCAGGCGGCGCTGTGCGCCGGACACGCCGATATGCGCCACCATGTTGGTACCTGGGCTATCCATGTCCTTGAGGTCATCGAGCAGTTGGAAGGCCAGGCCGATGTTGTTGGTGAAGCGCATCACTTTGTCTTCCTGCGCCGGACTGGCCCTGGCGATCAGGCAGCCGGCACGCGCCGCGGCGAGGAACAGCACACCGGTCTTCAGGTGATGAATGTTGGTGATGGCCGAGGGCGTGGTCATGCCGGCCACGCCATGCAGGTCGATGTACTGGCCCAGCGACAGGCCATGTGGGCCCACGGTGTCGCACAGCATTTGCACCAGCTTTAGCCGCAGATCCGGCTCCAGGCTCTGGTGGGAAGCGATGGTGCAGCAGCTTTGCGTAAGCAGCGAGACTGCCGCGAGGATGGTTAGGCTTTCGCCATACCTGACGTGGGTAGCCACGCGGTTGCGGCGCTCGCGGTCATTGTCCATGCAGGGCAGGTCATCCAGGATCAGCGATGCTGAATGGATCATCTCCAGCGCGCAGGCCACATGCATCGCCGCCGCCGGCCGCACGCCGAAATAACTGGCTACTGCCAACGTGAGCAGGGGCCGGATGCGCTTGCCCTGTGCCAGCACGCTGTAGCGCATGGCCTCGGCAACGGGTGATGTCTGTGAAGAAGCGAGTAGGGTATCGAGATGCTGATCGACCAGGCGCCGGGTATCGGCAATCCAGTTCTGGTCTATTGCAGTGTGTGGATGGGCAACTAGCAATTTTTCCTCGGCGCTTGATGGTCGATCGGTTGGTGCCTGCCGGGAAACGTTCTGTTGTAATGCAGCGCAAAAGCCGTGCGACATCCGTCATTGCGGACGCTGTCGTTTGAGGCTTTGCTGTCGGACCGGCATGAAACTGGCTCAAAAATAATAACGCCAAGCGTCATGCCTTGCTGTGCTTAAACGCTGACTTTGGTCATCAAATGCGCTTGCATTCGATTTGAACAAACTTTTAAGGCGCAAGTCGATATCCCCAAGTCAGCCGAAAGCCTTTCGTGGCGAGCATCTCGTGACGACAGGAAAGAATTGCCACGCCTGCCGCGATTGCGCAGTGGCACGCCACACCAGGGTCAGCCAGTCTTAGCGGCCCACGCCTCGTAACGCTTGCGATTTTCCTCATTCGGCGGATACAGGCCTGGCAGCGCAGCGCCGGCATTGACCTCTTCCATGATCCACGCTTCCAGCCTTTCCTGTTCAACCGATGCCGCGATCACATCGTCGAGCAGCGCGGCCGGAATCAGCACCGCGCCATCGCCATCGACCACCACCACATCGTTGGGAAACACCGCAACGCCGCCGCAGCCAATCGGTTCCTGCCAGCCAACGAAGGTCAGCCCCGCCACGGATGGCGGCGCAGCCGCGCCCTGGCACCAGATCGGCAGGTCGGTACCGAGCACGCCGGCCACGTCGCGCACCACGCCATCGGTCACCAGCGCGGTCACGCCGCGCTTCTGCATCCGCGCGCAAAGGATGTCGCCGAAGATGCCAGCATCGGTTACACCCATGGCGCTGACAACCGTGATGCAGCCTTCAGGCATGGCTTCGATCGCGGCCCGGGTGGAGATCGGCGCGCCCCATGAGGCCGGCGTGGCGAGGTCTTCGCGCGCCGGCACGAAGCGCAGCGTAAAGGCCCGGCCCACCAGCCGTGGCTGGCTGGGCCGAAGCGGCATCGCGCCGCGCAGCCATACATTGCGCAAGCCTTTCTTGAGCAGCACCGTGGTCAGCGTGGCGGTTGTCACGCCCGACAGGAGTCGAATGATTTCAGGGTCCAGCGGAATTGGATCAACACCCATGGCATGCCTTCTACTGTAAAAAGTTGAGGGAGGATGCGCCGCCGTCCGGCAGGACGAAGGCGCCCTGCGAGTGTGACCCCGACCGAGGCGCACGGTCAAGCGCCTGACGTTTATGCCATGCGGGACTGCATGTGCCGCGCCAGCCCGAAGCGCAACTTAATCGATTCCTGCCGGTCTTTCTAGTACAGCACCTATGAAGGGTAGCGACATGACCAGCCATCCGGGTATCTTCCCCACTTTTTTCCTGTCGGGCTTTGAATGCTCGACCTTTCTCTGGAAGGACCGGCGTCGTCGCAACCTAGTCGCCGAAACCGGGCATGACAGCCATGCGATGGAGGACTATCGCATCCTGCACGACCTTGGCATCGCCGTGGCGCGTGAAGGCATACCCTGGCCGCTGGTGGACAGCCAAGGCAGGCTGGACTTTTCCGGCCTCGATGTGCTGATCAATGCGATGAATGCCAACAAGATGATACCCATCTGGGACCTCTGCCATTACGGCTATCCGAACGATCTCGACCCGTTCGGGCCGGCATTCACCGAGCGCTTTGCCGCCTACTGTCGGGCCGCTGCGCAATATGTGGTGCCGCGCGTGCGCGGGCCGCACTTCTTCACGCCGATCAACGAAATCACCTTCTTCTCCTTCTGCGGCGGCGAGTGGGGATGGGTCGCACCCTACCGCAACAGCCGCGAGGACCGCATGCGCCTGCGCGTGGCATTGTGCCGGGCCGCGATCGCGGGCGCCAAGGCCCTACGCGAAGTCGACCCCGAGGCGCGAATGGTGCACATGGACCCGCTGGTGCATGTGGTCGCGCCACGCGACCGACCCGACCAGATCGAGGCGGCGCGCCATGAAACCAGTATCGATACCTTCCTCGCCTGGGACATGCTGTGCGGCCACGCGCATCCCGAACTTGGCGGCTCGCCGGAGATCCTCGACATCGTCGGCGTCAACAATTATTCCTTTGGCCAGATGGAATACCGCGAGCACGGTCCGCATGCCGCGCTCGCACCTGATGATGACCGCATCGTGCCGCTGTGCGAGATGCTGGACTCGGTATGGCAGCGCTACCGGCGGCCCATGATCATCGGCGAAACCAGCGGCATGGGCACCGGCCGCGCCGACTGGCTATGCGATGTGATGGAGGAGTCGCTGGCGGCGGTAGAGCGCGGCATGGACCTTCAGGCCATCTGCCTGTTTCCCGCGGTCGACATGCCGGACTGGCATACGGGAGAATGGCTGCACAACGGCCTATGCGACCTGGTCGAGCAGGACGGCGACCTGCGTCGCGTGCCGGACCCAGGCTATGTCGCCGAGCTGCGCCGCTGGCAAAAGGAACTGAACAGGGTCACCGCACTGGACGAAGACCCGTTCAGCGATCCGGTGGAACTGCAGGATGTGGTGGATGCCGCACATAGGCTTCATAAGCAGCCGGACCGGGACTGGTGTCGGGAGTAAGGAGCGGCCTGTGCTCCTTGCGATCGTGATTCGCACGGCCGGTTAAAACGGGGTGCGGTTCAGCAAGGCGAGAGCCCTGTGCCAAGTGGTGAGTCAGCTCAGCCGACAGCATGCGCTCGGCCAGCATCTTCTTGGGCTGGCCTACCAGCCCCGATTCGCCAAGGATGGATTCGGCATCTTTGTTCTGCACAGTGGCCAGTAATTGGTCAATCAGTTCGATTGGGAACGGCGGTGGTGCTTTCTGTTTTTTTGCTTTTTAGTAGTCATTGCGTCGGTCATGGAACATCCCTTTCGGCATTATTTCATGACCTCGCTTACACAAAAATTCTGAAAGGCTCGGCGAGGCCAGTAAACCCAGCCGCGCCGGCTCTGCGCTCAGGCCGCCGGCGCGGCGTTCTTGATGTAGTCGCATACGGCGCGGGTCACGTCCGCCGTGTTGGCCTTGCCGCCCAGATCGGGCGTATGCAGCTTGCTGGCAGTGACCGCCTCGACTGCCCGCATCAGGGTTTGCGCAGCGGCGGTTTCGCCCAGGTGCTCCAGCATCATGGAAGCGGTCCAGAACGTTGCGATCGGATTGGCCACGCCCTTGCCGGTGATGTCGAAAGCCGAGCCGTGGATGGGCTCGAACATCGACGGGAACTGGCGTTCCGGGTTCAGGTTGGCGGTAGGTGCGATGCCCAGGCTGCCGGACAGCGCGGCCGCCAGATCGGACAGGATGTCGGCATGCAGGTTGGTGGCGACCAGCACGTCCAGCGACTTAGGCTTTAATACCATGCGCGTGGTGACCGCATCCACCAGCTCCCGGTCAGTCCTGACATCGGGATAATCCTTGGCGACTTCGTAGAAGATTTCATCCCACATCACCATGCCAAAGCGCTGCGCATTGGACTTGGTCACTAGGGTCAGGTGCTTGGCCGGGCGCTTGCGCGCGAGTTCGAATGCGAAACGATGGATGCGCTCCACGCCGGCGCGGGTAAATACCGCGACTTCCGTGCCGACTTCAATTGGCAGGCCGCGATGGGCACGGCCGCCATTGCCTGAATACTCACCTTCCGAGTTCTCGCGGATGATCACCCAGTCGATGTCCTCGCCATTGGTCAGCGGGCTGGTTACACCGGGCAGCACGCGCGCCGGCCGCACATTGGCGTACTGGTCGAAGCCCTGCGCGATCGGCAGGCGCAGGCCCCACAGAGAAACATGGTCCGGGACCTGCTGACTGCCGACGGCGCCAAAGAAGATGGCGTCAAACTGTTTCAGCCTTTCCAGGCCGCCTTCCGGGATGTAGTGCCCGTGTTCCAGGTAATAGGCCGAACTCCAGGGGAAGTGCTCGACCTCGAGCCGGAATCCGCCGTCCTTGTCGGCCAGTGCCGTTAAAACTTCCAGGCCGGCCGCAATGACTTCTGGGCCGATGCCGTCGGCGCCGATAGCCGCGATTTTGTGTGTGCGCATGTTGTCTCCAGTTGATTTTGCATTGACAGGGAGTCGCCGCGCCTTGTAATGCCATTCAGGCAAGCTCGGCCGCGCGCTCGTTCGCAGCGCAAATTGTAGGCCTTGTCGGCCGCAATGCACGGACGTGAATTCACATTGCCTTGTCGTTAAAGTTAATAATGGCTGCGAACTGGTGCGGCTGGTATTACGCAAGTTCCGGTTCCTTGAAGCTTACTGCCAAGGCAGGCCACACGGTATTGAAGTGAGGATTGGCTTTTTCGTGCGACAGGGAGCGGGGTAGGCAGCCGTCACCTGAGATTGTCGTTCGCCGGCTTTCGGCTCTCCAAGGTATAAGTCTTTGTTTTTGCAATACAAAAGTTTCCAATCATAAACTACTACGTCAAATTTATGTCCGATAATCGATTCACCTAAGTTACACTTCCCGCGCCTGCCTGCTTAACAGTGCGTATTCATGATAGCTACGCCCCAGATTCTGTCGCTCCAGCAAAAAATTGGTCTTCTTCGCGGTCATGCTCCTTCCCTGGCTCCCTGGCCAGCCGCCTGCGCGCTGCTAATCGCGGGGCTGTGGTTTTGGGCGGCCTCGACCATCCATTACGAGCAGCGCGACCTGCACGACCGCGCCTTTGCTAACACGTCGGCACAGGCGCGCACCTATGCCGACCAGATCGAACGCAGCATCGGCCAGCTCGACTACATCATGCAGAGCCTTCTCTTTTACCGGCAGAAGAACGGCGGGGCGCTGCGTCTGGAAGAGCAGGTCGATGCCGGCCTGGTGCCGGCGGCGGCGCGCATTTCCATCAGCGTATTCGACCAGAACGGCATGCTGCTGACCTCGACGCTGGCGGAGCCGAAAAGCCGCCAGGGCGTGGCCAGTCGTGGCTATTTCCAGGCGCATGCCGCCAGCCCCAGCAAGGCGCTGGCGATTTCCAATCCCATGAAGAGCATCGTCTCCGAGCGCAATGTGATGATCCTGTCGCGCCGCATCGAGGATGCCGACGGCGGCTTTGCCGGCGTGCTGGCGATTGCGGTCGACCCGGAGTTCTTGGTGTCCTTTGTGGACGATACCAAGCTGGGCCAGGATGATTTCGTCTCGATCCGCAATACCGATGGCAGCTTCGTCGCCGCCAAATCCCGCAACGGATTCCGGGTGAACGATCCGATCTTCCGCAATACCTCGCCCGTGACCGAACCGACTGGCGCCACCGTGCGCGATACCGCCCGTTACAAGGATGGCAAGGCGCGCATCGTTGCCTGGCATACGGTGAAAGGCTATCCGCTGGTGTCGATCGTGGGCGTGTTCGAAGGTGCGCTGCAGGAAGCCTATCTGCCACGCTACCGCGAGATACAGCTCATTGCCGGCATCGGCAGCCTCGTGCTGGTGCTGATCGCCGCCGGCTGTATGCGTCATACGGCGCTGCGGGTGTGGCGCGCGCACCATCTGCGGGAGGTGCATGAGTCTTACCGCATCGCGACCGAGAATGCGAGGGAGGGCTTCTACATGCTGCGCCCGCTGTACGGCCCGAGCCGGGAGATTGTCGATTTCCTGATCGAAGACTGCAACGAGCGCGGCGCGATGTACCGCGGCATGGCGCGCGAGGCCCTGATCGGCAAGACCCTGTCGGCCATGCTGCCCACCCTGTTCGAAAGCCATATGCTGGCGGCCTGCCGCCAGGCGATGGCGGACGGCCTGTATGAGGATGAAATACAGCTGCCGCAGCGTGAAAACAAGTTCATCCAGTGGCTGCAGCGGCGCCTGGTGCGCACCAGCGCCGGCCTGGCGGTGACGCTGCGCGACATCACCGAAACCCGTCTGCATCAGGAAGCGCTGGAGCAGATAGCCAATGCCGATGCGCTGACTTCCCTGCCCAACCGCCACTGGCTGACCAGCTACCTGCCCGCCGCCATGGAACAGGCCCGTGAGGCGGGCCGCATGCTGGCCGTCATGTTCGTCGATCTGGACGATTTCAAGAACATCAATGACACCCTGGGCCATGCGGCTGGCGATGAATTGCTCAAGGCGGCGGCGCTGCGCCTGAACGCGGTGATACGCCCGGAAGACAGGGTGGCGCGGCTCGGCGGCGACGAGTTCACCATCATCGTGCAGGCGGCCCAGACCCGGGAGGAGGTGGCGGCGGTAGCCCAGCGGGTGATCGATACGCTGTGGCAGCCTTTCGTGCTGAGCGGTGCGAAGCGGCAGCATCTGGTGCATGCCTCAGTCGGCGTAAGCCTGTTCCCGGAAGACGGGGCCGATGGCGAGACCCTGTTGAAGCATGCCGACATCGCGATGTATGCCGCCAAGGGCGCAAGGAAGGGCAGCTACCGCTTCTTCGAGCCCGAGCTCGAACGGCGCCTGGTCACCCGCCTGAACCGGGAAGCCGAGCTGAAGCTGGCGATCCAGAATGGCGAACTGCTGCTGCACTATCAGCCCAGGGTGCGCAGCGACAGCGGCGAGATCACCAGCATGGAAGCGCTGGTGCGCTGGAACCACCCGGTGCAGGGCCTGATAGCGCCGAATGAATTCATTCCGCTGGCGGAAAAGACTGGCCTGATCGTGCCGCTCGGGATGGAGGTGGCGCGCATGGCCTGCGCCCAGCTAGCCCGCTGGAAGCGGCAGGGACTGCCGCTAGTGCCGGTTTCCATCAATGTCTCGGCCCAGCAGCTTGATGCCGGCGACCTGGGCGACATGCTTGCCGGCGCGCTGCAGGCAAACCGCCTCGACGCCCGCCTTCTGCAGGTGGAAATCACCGAGTCGGCTACCGTAGCGGAAGATGGCGCGGCCATGCAGCAGCTGGCGGCGATCCAGCAAGCGGGGATCCGGCTGTATGTGGATGACTTCGGCACTGGCTACTCCTGCCTGGCCCAATTAAAGCGGCTGGACATGGACGGCCTGAAAATCGACCGCGCCTTTACGTCCCAGCTCAACAACAGCGACAACGATGCCGCCCTGTTCAAGGCGATTGTGTCAATGGCCCATGCGCTGCAGATGCGAGTGGTGGCGGAAGGCGTGGAAACGGCCGCACAGCTAGCAGCGGTGCAGGCCCTGGCCTGCGAGGAGGTGCAGGGTTATTTTGTTTCCCGGCCGTTGCCGGCGGACGCGGTAGCGAAACTGATGCAGCAACGCTTCCTGTTCCCGGCGGAAAGCCCATTGGAAAGTTGAACGACGCGGGTGCTTTGCAGTGCCCTTCTTTTATGTGACTATTGGTGCTTATGTTCGTTTAAAGAACATTCTGGACGGTACCTATGAAGTCGGCCTGGCTCAGGCCTGCCTCTTGCCCGATCCTAACGACGCATTCAATAACGGAGACTCCCAGCATGACTACCCGAAGCGGATTATTGCGCACCTGCCGCCGCCTGGCCGGACAAGGCATCATGACAGCCGGCTTGGCCCTGCTGCTCGCAACGCAGCCTGCAGCAATCGCAGGCACCAGGAAACCCGCTTCTACAGCAAGCTACAGTTACTTCGCAACCGGCAATCCGGATGCCGCGGTGAGCGCGCCTTCCACGCTGAATGCACCTTCCTTCGTGCTGATGGGCGGCGGACCGGATGTGGACGAGGCATTCCGGTGGATGATAGACCGGGCGGGCATCACGCCGAAAACCGGTGGCCGCTTCGTGGTGATCCGCGCCACCGGCACCGAGGCCTATAACCCGTACATTTATTACAGCAACGATGCTTCCTCAACCTCGTCGCCGCCGGCAGAGTTGTGGGTTGGGGGTGCCGCGCTCGGACTGAGCTCGGTGGAAACCCTGGTCATTCCCAGCATCGAGGCGGCCAATGACGAGACGGTCAATGCCATCGTCGGCCGCGCCAATGCGGTCTTCATCGCCGGTGGCGACCAGGCCGACTACATCCGCTACTGGAAAGGCACCAGGCTCGATGGCACGCTAAAGAGCCTGATGGCGAAAAACATACCCCTGGGCGGCACCAGCGCCGGCCTCGCGGTGCTAGGCCAGTTCGACTATGCCGCGCTGAATGGGACGGTGACGTCGAAGCAGGCGTTATCCAATCCTTACAACAAATACATGACGCTGGACCCGGCACCGCCGGCACCGACCGGCGGCTTCATCGCACCGCCGGCGCTGGCCAATTTGATCACCGATTCCCATCTCGATAGCCGCGACCGCATGGGCCGGCTGTTTGCCTTCGTGGCGCGTCTGGTCCGGCCGGATGGCAGCACCGGCTGCAGCGGCGGCATCCTCCCAGCTGGCGGCGGGACGGGCACTGCGCGCGGCATCGGTATCGCTGTGGAGACGGCGCTGCTGGTGCAGGGCGATCGCGCAGGTGTCACAGCGCGGCGGGTGACCAATCCGTCCACCAGCACCGAGAGCGCAGTGTATTTCGTGCGGCCGCTGAATCCGCCCACCGCCTGCCTTGACGGCAAGCCGCTGACCATGACGACGGTGGAGGTGCAGAAGCTAACTGACTCCGGGACGGTGTTCAATCTGGGGGAGTGGAGTGGGCTCAAGCCGCGGACCTTTGATGCGGTGTCGGGAGAGCTGACTGCGTCGCCTTACTGAGCCAGGCGCCGGCAGACAGACGCGAGCCTGCGATGCCGTGCAGGCTCGCGCATTCAGCGTATTGCTGAAACCTGCCGCGGCATTGCTGTCTTTTCCACCACTTTGCACAGGCGACGCGCTTTCGCAGCCGGGCGCACCCTCCTGGCGCTGACCAGCTTTTCCGAGCGCGGGCTGCATGACGATAGTCTGCCAGGAACTCAGAGGCCCCCCGCGCAGCGCAGCACCGTTCCGGTGATGTAGGAAGCCTCATCCGACAGCAGCCATATCACCGGCGCGGCAATCTCTTCCGGCGTGGCTAGCCTGCCCATCGGGATCTTCGGCGCAACCCGCCGCGGCCGGTCGGGCTCGCCCGCGGCGGCGTGGATGCCGGTCAGGGTCGAGCCGGGCGCCACTGCGCAGACCCGGATGCCGTCCGCCGCGACCTCGCGCGCCAGACCCAGCGTGAAGGTCTCGACCGCGCTCTTGCTGGCGGCGTAATGCACGTACTCATTCGGGCTGGCGGTAACGGCCGCGATCGACGACAGATTGACAATCACGCCGCGCGTGCCCGCGTCGCGGAAGCGCTTCAGGGCGGCGCGGCTGCAATGCATGGTGCCCAGCACATTGGTGCGGAACACCTGCTCGATCGATGCCGGATCGGCCTCGGTGAAGCGGCCTAGGCGGCCGGTGATGCCGGCATTATTGACCAGCCCGAACAGGGGGCCGAGCCGGGCCTGTGCAATGTCGAACATGCGCTCGACATCAGCCTGCATGCCGACATCGCCCTGCGCCAGGCAGGTCGTGCCGCCGCCTGCAGCAATCTCGTCGGCAAGCTGGCGCGCCGCCGCTTCATCATGCAGGTAATTGATCGCCACCGCGTAGCCCCGCTGCGCGGCCAGGCGGCAGACAGCGGCGCCAATGCCGCGGCCGCCGCCGGTGACCAGCACCGCGCGCGGCATGGTCCCGGGCGTGACCGATGGCCTTGGCTGATTCGTCGCCGGCCCGTTCAATGCGTCGGCGCGTCGGGCGCGATCGGGTGATTGGCCATCAGCTCCAGCGCCCGGCACAGCGCCGAATGGTCGAGCCGGCCCATGCCGTTTGCAGCGCAGGTGTTGAACAGCTCCTGCGCGGTAGCGGTGTTGGGCAGCGCCACGCCCAGCGCCCGCGCGCCCTGCAGCGCCAGGTTTAGGTCCTTCTGGTGCAGGTCGATCCTGAAGCCGGGATTGAAGGTGCGCTTGACCATGCGCTCGCCATGCACTTCCAGGATGCGCGAGGAAGCAAAGCCGCCCATCAGCGCCTGGCGCACCTTGGCCGGGTCGGCGCCGGCCTTGGAGGCGAACAGCAGCGCCTCGCTGACCGCCTCGATGGTCAGCGCCACGATGATCTGGTTGGCGACCTTGGTGGTCTGGCCGGCGCCGTTGTCGCCGACCAGCGTGATGTTCTTGCCCATCAGCTCGAACAATGGACGTACCTGCTCGAAGGCAGCGTCCGGGCCGCCGACCATGATGGTCAGCGAAGCGGCCTTGGCGCCAACCTCGCCGCCTGATACGGGCGCGTCGAGATAGGCGCAGCCAAGGGCATTGATGCGCTCGGCGAAAACCTTTGTTTCCATCGGCGAGATCGAGCTCATGTCGACCACCACCTTGCCGGCCGACAGCCCGGCTGCCACCCCATGCTCGTCGAACAGCACCTTCTGCACGTCCGGCGTGTCGGGCAACATCAGGAAGATGATGTCGGCCCGTTGCGCCACCTCGGCGGCCGATGCGCAATAGCGTGCCTTGCCGTCCAATGGATCGGGTTCGCGCCGGGTGCGGGTATGCACGAACAGCTGGTGTCCGCCGTTCTGCAGGTTCAGCGCCATGGGCGCGCCCATCACGCCGAGTCCGATGAGTCCGATGCCAGCCATGTGTTCTCCTCTTGAAGTTTTTGGTGTGTACGCAGCAGTGTAATGGCTACGACCGGGGCAACAAAGCCTCTACTGCGAAGCGCAGACAGGCCAGCTCTTGATCCGACGCATTGCCGGGATGATTGACCGCGTCGTTAATTCCCATGTTTGCCATTTATCAGAGCCGCAGACGACGGCCTGCCGGAGCATTTTCAAGTAGCGCCGCATCTGGCGGCCAGGTTCCGGGAAAGATATTCATGAAAGCGTTGCTCATGCTGTTGGTCGCATCCGTTCTGTCGCTGGGCACTGCCCGGGCGGCACTTATCGAAGTCGCTACGCCGCTAGGGCCGGACAGCGCGGTGTTGGACACCAGCTCCGGTCTGGAATGGCTGAAGCTGTCGTACGCGCGCGATGTCTCTGTCAACCAGGTCCGTGCCGCCATGACGCCGGGTGAAATGTTGGAAGGGTTCCGCTATTCCACGCAGGACGAATTCAGCTGCGGCTTGCTGAAGCCGCAGACCGGATTCGGCTGCGGCAATTTTTCGGCCTCTACCGACGAGGCGCAGGTCCGGGCTTTCCTCAACCTGTTCGTCACCGGCTTTACGGAATGGTCGCTGTATTCCGTGTTTTCGCCAGAGCAGAGCAGGCAATTCGGCTGGATTGACGATTATGCCGCGACCTTTGGCGTGCGCTTCTACTATTACCCCGAAGACCGGTTTCCCGTCGAATACGATAGCCAGCTGTTTGGCGTGCCGCTCGACAGCCCTCAGACGCACTGGCTAGTGCGCGAGGCACGGGACGGCCGTGACGTCAATGACGTGCCAGAGCCACCAATGCCGGCGCTGCTGGGCGCCGGCTTGCTCGGCTGGCTAGGCCTGATGCTGAGACGCCGCGTCCGCGCCCGCTGATCCCGTTGGTCCGGTCAGTCAGGCGTTCACAGCCTGCGGCCTGGCGCTGCCGCCGACCGGTGCAATGGCCAGGTTCAGACGATGGCGCGCGGCTTGGTACTCGTCGGCGAAACGGGCTACCAGCTCGGCTGCCGGCACCACGCGCTTGATCGCGCCCACGCCCTGGCCTGCGCCCCAGATGTCGCGCCAGGCCTTGGCCTTGCTGCCGCCGCCGGAGCCGAAGTTCATCTTCGACGGGTCGGATTGCGGCAATGCCTCCGGGTCCAGACCGGCATTGACGATGCTCTGGCGCAGGTAGTTGCCGTGCACGCCGGTAAACAGGTTGGAATAGACGATGTCGGCGGCGCTGCTGTCGACGATCATCTGCTTGTAGCGCTCGTCGGCATTGGCTTCGGCCGTGGCGATGAAGGCCGAACCGATATAGGCCACGTCGGCGCCCGCGGCCTGCGCGGCGAGGATGGCGTTGCCGCTGGCAATGGCGCCCGACAGCGCCAGCGGGCCGTCGAACCATTCGCGGATTTCGTGCAGCAGCGCAAACGGCGAGAGCCGGCCGGCATGGCCGCCGGCGCCGGAAGCCACCGCGATCAGGCCGTCGGCACCCTTGTCGATCGCCTTCTTCGCAAAGGCGTTGTCGATCACGTCATGCAGCACGATGCCGCCATAGGAATGCACCGAGCGGTTCACGTCCTCGCGGGCGCCGAGGGAAGTGATGGTGATGGGCACCTTGTGCTTCGCGCACAGATCGAGGTCGCGCTCCAGCCTGTCGTTGGACTTGTGGACGATCTGGTTGACTGCGAACGGCGCCGCCGGCCGGTCCGGGTGGCGGGCATTGTGCTCGGCCAGCTCGGTGGTGATGCGGTCCAGCCATTCATTCAGCGCCGGCTCGGGTCGCGCATTCAGGGCGGGAAAGGAGCCAACCACGCCGGCCTTGCACTGGGCGATCACGAGGTCCGGGTTGGAAATGATGAACAGCGGCGAGCAGATCATGGGCAGCGAGAGGCGGCCTTCGAGGATGGGTGGCAGTGACATGGTGGCTCCAGATCGGTAAAAGTATGGGGTAGTAAGAGTGGCCGGCTGGCTTCAGCCGGGAACACTGTGGTTGCTGTTGCCTTTGAGCATGCCGGTGGCCGACGCCAACTGCGCGCCCATCTTCGCCGCCAGCGCCTGCAGGCCGCTCATAGGGCGCACCATGACCTCGAATTCCTCGATCAAGCCCTGGTCATCGAAGCGCAGCATGTCGATGCCCTTCAACGCCTTGCCACCGATCTCGGCGCTAAATTCCAGCACGATGCTGCGGCCGTCCTCGCTGACAAAGCTGCGGTGATAGCGAAAATTCTCGAATACGGTATTGACGGTCTTGAGCACCAGCTGGATCGCAGCCTTGCCGAGATAGGGCGTGTGCGCCACCGGCGAGCGGAACACGATGTGCTCCGATAGCAGCGGGTCGAGCTCTTCCATCGCATTGCGTTCCAGTATGTGATGCCAGGTGGCCAGCGTGCGCTGCGCGGCATCGGACAGTTCATTGGCTTTCATTCGGTCTCCTTGGGTTTTTCGCAGCTGTTCCCGCGGCCTGCGTGGGATGCCGCTGCATCAATACGCAACTGGTTGCATAAAGCATAGCAAAGCAGAATCGGCTATGCAACTGGTTGCATAAAGTTTCGCAGCTTCCGGTGGGCAGCCGTTAAAATAACGGCCATGTCGATCCAACATGCCCTGCTGACCTCGCTGCTTGAAAAGCCGTCCACCGGCTACGACCTGGCGCGCCGCTTCGACAAGTCCATGGGCTATTTCTGGCATGCCAGCCATCAGCAGATCTACCGGGAACTGGGCCGCATGGCCGATGCCGGCTGGATCATGGCAACCGACGACAATGACGCCGGCAAGCGCCGCCGCCGGCTGTACCAGGTGCTGGAGGCGGGGCGGCAGGAACTGGCGCGCTGGGTGGCCAACCCCGAAACCGAAAGCAATGCCAACCGGGCCCTGCTGATCAAGATGCGGGCCGAGGCTGTGATCGGGCCGCATGGCCTAGACCGGGAACTGCGCCGCATGATCGCCGAGCATCAGGCCAAGCTCGACACCTATCTTGAAATTGAGCAGCGCGACTTCGCGGCGGCATCCCTGTCCAGGCCGCAGAGACTGCGGCATGCGGTGCTGCGCGCTGGCATCGTGGCCGAACGAAGCTGGCTGCAATGGGCCGGCGAGGTGTTGACACTGCTGGAATCGGCCGAGGCCGGTGCCGCCGGCTGATTAGCTCAGCGGCAGCGGATTCTTGCTTAGCGCCACCGTCACGATATAGGCGAAGGTCGCCAGCGCCGCGAGGAAGGCGGCAGCCCGGATGCCCTTGCTGCGTCCGCGCTTGAGCGCCACCGAACCCAGGACGATATAGAGCAGCAGGGCGCCAACCTTGACGGTGAGCCATAGCTGCGCCAGCGGATACTGCGCGCTCCACATCACCAGCGTCACCGCGCTGGCCAGCAGCACGGTGTCGATCAGGTGCGGCAGGGTGCGCACCCAGCGCTGGCCCAGCCGCGGCGAATCCTGCAGCATCCACAGGCCGCGCAAGAGGAAGAATGCGCCGCTCAGTGCGGCGCAGCTCATGTGCAGGTGTTTTAGCAAAAGGTAATTCATCTTGGAAAAGGGATTGCGTTGACTGTGCTGGGGCTCATCGGTTAGCTAGCTGCCTTTGATCTAGGTAGACATGCATGCCTGTCGGGAACAGGGTCGGGTCAAGTAATATAACCGCAGTCTCTCCGCGACTCTTCCTGACCAGGCCAGACAGTGCCCATCCATTACGCAAGAAGGCTTACCGCACCCCACCGCACCAGACAGGCAAACTGGCACCTGGGCATTGCCCTGGCCTTCGTTGCCGGCGCCACCAATGCCGGCGGCTTTCTCGCGGTGCACCAGTACACCTCGCACATGACGGGCATCGTGTCGGCCATGGCCGACAACCTGATGCTGAGTAGTTATGGACCGGTGCTAGCCGGCGCCGGCGCGCTGCTGTCCTTCCTGTTCGGCGCCGCATTCACCGCGATCCTGGTGAACTATGCGCGCCGGCGCGGCCTGTACAGCGAGTACGCGCTGCCGCTGCTAGTCGAGGCATTGCTGCTGCTGGGCTTTGGTTTGCTGGGCGCGCGGCTGTCGACGATAGAGGGGCTGTTTGTGCCGGCCACGGTGATGCTGCTGTGCTTCATCATGGGCTTGCAGAATGCGCTCATCACCAAGATTTCCAAGGCCGAAATACGCACTACCCACCTGACCGGCACCATCACTGACATCGGCGTCGAACTCGGCAAACTGTTCTACTGGAACATGCATGAGCGGCCTGACCGGCCCAGGGTGCTGGCCGACCGCAGCCGCCTGAAGCGGCTGAGCCTGCTGCTGCTAGCCTTCTTTGTTGGCGGCATCAGCGGCGCACTCGGCTTCAAGCATACCGGCTATCTGTCCACCGTGCCGCTAGCACTGATCCTGACGGGACTGGCACTGGTGCCGATGCTGGACGATGTGGGCGCCGTGCTGCGCCGGCTGCGCAAGCGTGGGGCTTAGAGCACTTCGGTATCGGTCGCTCGCACCAGGATCACATCCTGGCTGAACTGCCGTTCCAAGCGGGCACGATAGGCTTGCCACCAGTCACGGTCCAGCGTATCGGCCAGCACTTCATACAGGTAGACATCGTCGCGGCAGACCTCGCCGTCGGGGTCCTGCCATGCGCCCACTGCGGGGGAGCGCACGAAGGCGGTGACGCCGCCGAACCGATCGGTCAGTTCACTGCGCGCTTGGTCAAAATAGGACTTGGCAAAGGCCTTGCCGTGCTGGTCGTAGACTGGCAGGAAGAGTTGTATCAGTTTCATGGTCAGCGCCGCTGCCGGCCGGCCCGCCCGCGTTGACGGGCGAGCCGGCCGGCGAACGGTCTTACACGTTCATGATGGA
The DNA here is from genome assembly GCF_019052805.1 of Noviherbaspirillum sp. L7-7A. Lineage (NCBI taxonomy): Bacteria > Pseudomonadati > Pseudomonadota > Betaproteobacteria > Burkholderiales > Oxalobacteraceae > Noviherbaspirillum > Noviherbaspirillum sp. L7-7A. Next base: position 504,775 of record NZ_JAHQRJ010000002.1, on the reverse strand, counting down.
GATGGAGCGGGTGTTGAGATACGCTTCCAGCGCTTCCGGTCCGCCTTCGGAGCCGTAGCCGGAATCCTTGATGCCGCCGAACGGCATTTCAGGCCAGGGCGCGGCCGGCTGGTTGATCCACAGCATGCCCACTTCCAGGCGCTGCGACAGCAGGTGCGCATTCTTCAGCGAGCTGGTGAAGGCGTAACCGGCCAAGCCAAAGGGCAGGCGGTTAGCTTCGGCGATTGCTTCTTCCATCGTGTTGAAGGGACGGATCGCGGCCATCGGGCCGAACGGCTCCTCGTTGAACACCTTGGCGTCCAGCGGCACGTCGTTCAGGATGGTCGGCGCATAGAAATTGCCGACCTCGCCGATGCGCTCGCCGCCGGCCACGATGGAGGCGCCGCGCTCGACGGCGTCGCGGGCAAAGTCGGCCATGGCGGTCAGGCGGCGGCTGTTGGCCAGCGGACCCATTTGCACGCCCTCGCTATTGCCTTCGCCCACTTTCAAGCCTTGCGCATACTTGGCCAGCGCCGCGGCGAAATCATTGCGCAGGCTTTCATGCACCAGGAAGCGGGTCGGCGAGATGCAGACCTGGCCGGCATTGCGGAACTTGGCGCCGCCGGCGGCCTTCACCGCAAGGGTCACGTCGGCATCTTCGGCCACGATCACCGGCGCATGGCCGCCCAGCTCCATCGTTACCCGCTTCATGTGCTTGCCAGCCAGCGCGGCCAGCTGCTTGCCGACCGGGGTCGAGCCGGTGAAGGTGATCTTGCGGATGATAGGATGGGCGATCAGGTATTCCGAGATTTCCGCCGGATTGCCGAACACGAGGCCCACCACGCCCGGCGGCAGGCCGGCGTCGATGAAGGCCTGCACCAGCGCTGCCGGCGCTGCCGGCGTTTCTTCCGGCGCTTTCACGATGATCGAGCAGCCGGTGGCCAGCGCCACGGCGATCTTGCGCACTGCCTGGTTGATCGGGAAGTTCCACGGCGTGAAGGCCGCGACCGGGCCCACCGGGTCCTTCAGCACCATCTGGCGCACCGCCAGGTTGCGCGACTGCACAATGCGTCCGTAGACGCGCAGGCCTTCCTCGGCTGCCCATTCAATGATGTCGGCCGAGGCCATGGCCTCGACCTTGGCTTCTGCCAGCGGCTTGCCCTGTTCCTGGGTCAAAATTTTGGCGATCTCGCCGGCACGCTCACGCATCAGCGCGGCGGCACGGCGCATGGTCTTGGAGCGCTCGGCGGCCGACACGTCGCGCCAGGCTTCAAATCCTTTTTGCGCGGCTTCCAGTGCGCGGTCCAAGTCGGCGATGCCGGCATGGGCAACGCGGCCGATCTCGCTGCCGGTGGCCGGATTGACGACGGCAAGCGTGCGGCCGTCCGCCGCATCCTGCCACTGGCCGCCGATCATGAGCTGGGTATTGGGATAGGTCATGGTGTCTCTTTCCTCTTGGTTCGCTGTAGGTTTTTTATAAATCCGGGAACGCAGATTATAGGCATGCGCGCCAATATGCGTCGGACTCCAAAAAGAAATTCGCACGCCTGCTCAAAAAATCAGCAAAAGTTACGCACACAAACCGTGAACAAGCCTGTGGATATCTATATGTTCAATTTCCCAAGCAATTGATTTGATGAAGAAAATTTGTTGTGCTCAAAAACCTGCTGCGCAACCGTCCACAGATCTTTCCAGCGTACAATCCACAGCAAGTCCCTTCGACCCATGCACAGGTCGTCCACAGGTTTTGCCTTTGCCGCCACTTGGATGGCGGTTTGGAGGCGCCCGGCATGGCCCTGATCAGCGCCATCCGGCCGGCGCCGGACCGGAAATCTTAAGCTTCCGGCTCATGGTCGTCGGCGATGGCGCGCGTCCAGTTGGCCGTGTCCTCCGGCGTCATGTTGCCCACCGGCTGAACCCTGGCGTCCTGCAGGCCCTGCAGGTGGATGTCGTTCAGATATTGTTCACGCGACAGCAAGGTGCCGAGGCACAGGTCGGTATGCGGCGGCGGCGCGTGGGTTTCATAGCTCAGGCGGCGGATCAGCTCATCCATTACGCCCACCGGCACCAGGTCGCGATTGGCCGGATAGGCGAAGCCGAACAGGATCAAGTGCGACAGCAGCACCCGCCAGTGTTCGCCGAAGCGCCGCAGCAGCCGGGGCCAGTCAATGCGGGCGCTGCAGGCATAGATCAGGTGGGCGATGTCGGCGCCGTCGAAGCGCTCCTTTTCCATGATGAAGGCCTTGGACCAGATCATTTCCTCGATCGGCGAAATCCGCGCCGGCAGGCCCAGCACTTGCGCATCGGCGGCGAATTCGAACCAGGCATCGTCGACATGGGCCACTGCATTGCCGGAACTGAAGATCAGGTCGATGTAGTTGTCATCTAGATGGATCTTGCCAAGCCAGTGCGGGAAGGTGAGTTCGCAGCGGTATCCCGCCGCCTGGAACACCTCGCTGACCCGCTCGAAGTCGCCGCGCCGGATGAACAGGTCAAGGTCCTTGGTCGGCCGGTTGATGCCGGTGTAGCGGTTGAAGGCATAGGTGCCGCCGACCAGGTATGGCACGGATGCTGCATTGAGCCGGAGCAGGACATCGCGGTAGAACGCGGCGACGGCAGCGTCTTGCGCTTCCGTCACGTCGGTGGCCGGAATCGGGTCGGTAAGGTTCATAGCGGTCCTGGCGTGATGGCGTGGCATTGAAAGTCAGCAAAACTTATGCCACGCAATACGGTCAGTCATGCATGAATGGCGTTAATTAATCAACAATCAGGAAACAATCAGCAAGGAGGATGTCGTGGTTTCAAAGGACAAGATCCGTTTCGCCGCAGTGGGCGACCTGCATTGCACCAAGAACTCGGCGGGCAGCCTGCGCGAATTCTTTTCCCAAGCCAGCGAAGCGGCCGACGCGCTGCTGCTGTGTGGCGACCTGACCGATTATGGCCTGCCCGAGGAAACCCATGTACTGGCCGAGGAGCTTGCCCATACCCGCATCCCGGTGGTGGCCGTGCTGGGCAACCATGACTATGAATCGGGCGACCCGGACCAGGTCAGGCGCATCCTGACCGAAGCCGGCGTGCGGGTGCTCGATGGCGAAGCTTGCGAGATCCATGGCGTGGGCATTGCCGGGGCGAAGGGATTCGCCGGCGGCTTCGGCCGCAGCGCGCTCGGGCCATGGGGCGAAGCGTCGATCAAGGCCTTTGTCAACGAGGCGCTGCAGGAGGTGATGAAGCTGGAAACGGCGCTAGCCAAGCTGCGCACCCGGCACCGGATCGCGATGCTGCATTACTCGCCCATCGTCGGCACTGTGCAGGGCGAGCCGCCGGAGATCTATCCCTTCCTCGGCACCAGCCGGCTGGAAGATCCGCTGATTCATTACCCGGTCGATTATGTGGTGCATGGCCATGCGCACCGCGGCACGCCGGAGGGACGCACTGTCAACAACATTCCGGTGTACAACGTGGCCCGGCCGCTGCTGCACCGTTCCTACCCCGGCCAGCCCGCATTCCGGGTGCTGGAAGTGCCGGCAGAGGACTTGCTGCCTGTGTAAAAAATGGCGGAGAGATGCAATATTTTCAGTGTGGAAGCGTCTGCCTGCAGGCCTGCTCATCCGACGGCAAACCGCCCTGATCCGCCATGATGCCCATCTCCACGGGCGCATTGCTGCCATGTACCGCCAACTGAATAGTGCTGATGACAGGCTCGGGAGGCAATACCGAAAACGTCACTGCGATGGCAATCGGCTTCCAGGCGTTTCCCGATGCCGGATAGGTATCCAGGACAAGCGCGGCTCGGGCCGGCGCCGACGGCAGCACAAGAATCATCATCACGGCAAGCAGTGCCGTCATTAGCCTGGTCGACATCGTGGAAACTCCTCTTGTCACTCTTGTCACCCGGTCTGCGCTTGCAGCCCAGCCTGCAACTTACGTCGCGTCCCTGCTGCCGGATTGCGATCGCACAAGGACCGGTTTGACCTAGCCGGGCTGGAACGGGCCGAGCTGGTCTGGTCGCGCTGGCGCTGCTTAATGGGAATGGGCTGGGGGAAGCGGACGTGTTAGCCAGCGATGTGCGGGCCGGGCTGCGCAACTTGTGAAGAGGCCGAACGGGAAAACGCAAACAGCCGGCTGCGCGCCGGCTGCCTGTGCTGGCATTGCATGCGCTTACGCCGCCTTCGCCAGACGGCGCAGCTTCGCCGAATCAGAGTGCGGCGGCGATCGCCTTGCCAACCTCGGTGGTATTGCTGCTGCCGCCCAGATCCGGCGTGGTCGGGCCCTGCACCAGCACGGTCTCGATGGCGCGCACCATGGCGTCATGCGCCGCGGTGTACGTGGCATCGCCATTGCCGAGGAAGTCCAGCATCATCGCGCCGGACCAGATCATGCCGATCGGGTTGGCGATGTTCTGGCCATAGATGTCCGGCGCGGAGCCATGCACCGGCTCGAACAGCGAGGGGAAGTTGCGCTCCGGGTTGAGGTTGGCCGAGGGCGCGATGCCGATGGTGCCGGTGCATGCCGGGCCGAGGTCGGACAGGATGTCGCCGAACAGGTTGGATGCCACCACCACGTCGAAGCGCTCCGGCGATAGCACGAAGCGGGCGCACAGGATGTCGATGTGGTACCGGTCATGCCGCACGTCCAGGAACTGCGTGCCCATTGCGTCGACCCGCTCATCCCAGTACGGCATGCTGATCGAAATGCCATTGGACTTGGTGGCCGCGGTGAGGTGCTTCTTCGGACGCTTCTGGGCCAGTTCGAAGGCGTACTTCAGGATGCGGTCGGTGCCCTTGCGCGAGAAGACCGACTCCTGCACCACGAATTCACGGTCGGTGCCTTCGAACATCCGGCCGCCCACCGAGGAATACTCGCCTTCGGTGTTTTCGCGCACCACGTAGAAGTCGATGTCGCCCGGCTTGCGGTTGGCCAGCGGGCAGGGCACGCCGGGCATCAGGCGCACCGGGCGCAGATTCACATACTGGTCGAAGTCGCGGCGGAACTTAATCAGCGAACCCCACAGCGAGATATGGTCCGGCACCTTGCTGGGCATGCCGGCCGCGCCGAAATAGATCGCGTCGAAGCCCTGCAGCTGCTCGCGCCAGTCGTCCGGCATCATCTTTCCGTGCTGCAGGTAATAGTCGCAGTTGGCCCATTCCATCGTCGTGAATTCAAGGCCGATATTGAATTTGGCGGCGGCGGCCTGCAGTACCCGCAAGCCTTCCGGCATCACTTCATTGCCAATGCCGTCACCGGCGATCACTGCGATTTTATGCGTCTTCATGTCTGGACCTTCACGAGAGGAGAAATGATGGAAGCGGATCATACTCAATACGCAGCGTTTTATAATTGGCCGATTGGTAATCTGAAAGAACACGGAGCGTGAACAATGCAGTTGGATTTCAAGCTGGGCAAGCCGCTCCTCGAAGATCTCAACCTGTTCTGCGCCGTGGTCAGGCGCCAAGGCTTTGCCGCTGCGGCGCTGGAACTGGGCGTCTCCAATGCCCTGGTCAGTAAGCGCATTGCCATCCTGGAAGCCACGCTGCAGGTGCGCCTCCTGCACAGGACCACGCGCCGGGTGTCACTGACCGAGCATGGCAGCGTGGTGCATCAGTGGGCGCAGCGCATCCTGGAGGACGTCAGCCAGCTGGAGGAAGCGGTGTCGGCCAAGGGCAGCGCGCCGCATGGCGTGCTGCGGCTGTGCACCAGTTCCGGCTTCGGGCGCAACTGGATTGCGCCGGCCATGTCGCTGCTGGCCCGGCAGTATCCGGACTTGGTGATACAGCTCGAACTGCTGGACCGGCCGGTCGACCTGATCGCCGAAGGATTCCATCTGGATATCCGCATCGGCCAGGTGCTGGAAACCCACCTGATTGCAAGAAGCATTGCCGCCAATGCGCGGGTACTGTGCGCTTCGCCGGCCTACCTGGAAAGCCACGGCATGCCGCAGCGCCTCGAGGAACTCACCGCCCACAAGTGCATCGCCATCCGCGAGCGTGATCAGGACTTCGGGCGCTGGAAGCTGGACGGGCCGGATGGCCCCGAGACCGTGAAGGTGGGCGGCCCGCTGTCAACCAATAACGGCGAGCTGGTGCACCAATGGGCCATCGATGGTCACGGCATCATTCTGCGCTCGATGTGGGATGTGGGGCAGAGCATCGCTGATGGCAGGCTGGTGCGGGTGCTGCCGCAGTACAGCCAGGAAGCCAATGTCTGGGCGATCCACCCGACCCGCCTGAGCCTGTCCGCGAATGTGCGGGTATGCGTGCAGTTCCTGGAGGAGTGGCTGGCCAGGTCGCGCGGATCGTGGACCTGAGTGCACACTGCCGAAGGATCTTTAGCCGCCTGCATCCTTGTCCGGCGCCCTGAAAAGATCTTCCAGCGCCTGGTTGGTCGCCTTCGGCCGCACCGTGCCGCGGCGGCCAGTGAATTCTTCCTCGATATTGTCGCGGTAATAGCTCCAGGCCGCACCGGAGGTGGAGAGCTTGCGCCAGACCTCGGTGCCGACGCCGGAATAATCGATTGCGCTGCCGTCGTCGAATTCCACCCGCAGCATGCGCTCGCGCGGGTCGTAGCCAATGGCGCGCAGCTTGCCGGCGTTGATCTTCTTCATTTCCATGATGCATGCCTTTCTTGCCTAACTCGTATCTGACGGCCAGGACCGGAATTCTTGCACAAACCATGGCATTGCATGGTGCGGTGCATCCTGGAAAGGGCATGTCGCCTTGGCAGGGCCTGCGCCACTTTCCCTCTTCATCCATTGATCACGCTTAAGGCCATGCCGCAGTTCTTTGACCTTGCAGCGAAAGGCATGTGAGGATCGTGTCCCAAGAAGGATATTCACTACAAGGAGCACACGATGTCGGACTACAACGAGCGCAGTTCAGAAGACGCGGACAAGGACCAGGACCAGTTGCGCATCAATATCCAGGATGAATCCGCGCTGCGGGAATGGTCGAAGAAGCTCGATGCCACACCGGAAGAGCTCAAGGATGCGGTGACGGCCGTGGGCGATCTGGCAAGCGATGTCGAAATGCACCTGAAGGGCAGTCGCAGCAGCAGCAACAGCGAGCGGGTCCACAACGCGCTGTAGGTCAGCTTCCTCTCAGCCGGGCGCGCGCGCCAGCCAGGTTGGCGCATGGCTGCCCAGCGGCATGGCCGGCAGGTCCCAGCGTACCGGCGTGTCCGACATCCTGGCCGCATGGGCGATGGTGGTGAGCATGCCGAAGCCGGACGCATGCTGCTCGGTGAGGCCGGCAATATCGCCGAAACTGGGCATGGCCGTCTGCAGGCCGCCCTCGACGCGTCCCAGCTGGCGCAGCCAGTGGCCGGTCTGCGCCAGCGACAGCCGCACATGCCAGCTTCCGCCTTCCCGGCTGCGCCGCATTAGCGCGGCCATCACCGCATAGGCCATCAGGTAGCCGGTGGCGCGGTCCAGCGCCTGCGCAGGCAGCGGTGCGGGCGCGCTGCCACCGCCGGCCTGCGCCTCGGCATGGTTGAAACCGCTGGCAGTCTGCACCAGCGAATCGAAGCCGCGCCGCGCCGCCCATGGCCCGGCTTGGCCGTAGGCGCAGAGGCTGACGTAAACCAGGCCCGGCCGCTTCTGCGCTGCGGCTGCCGCATCCAGGCCCAGCGCTTCCAGGCCGCCCGGCCGGTAACCCTGCACCAGCACGTCGGCTTGGCGCAGAAGCGCATCGAATGCCTGCTGGCCGGGCACGCCACGCAGGTCCAGCGCGCAGGCGCGCTTGCCCAGGCCGGTTTCCATCACCAGCGGCTCGATCGACGGCAGGTGCGACGCGGTGACCAGCAGCACATCGGCACCGTGTCCGGCCAGGGTGCGGCCGCAGACGGGGCCGGCGATCACCCTGGTCAAATCCAGCACCCGCACGCCCGACAGCGGCCGCGCCGCAGTCGGCAGCGGCTGCGGCGGCGCATCGCCGATGCATTCGATCGACAGCAGCGGCAGATCAGCCACTTCCTGCCCTTGCGGATGGGCATCCCATTCGTCAAAGCTACGCATGGCCGTCACCACCATGCCGGCCGCGGCGGCCGCGTCCTCGAAATCGAAGGCGTTCCAGGACTGCAGCGCGCGGCTGACCGCATCGGTGTCGTGGCCGCAACTGAGGATGCGCAGCACGCCGTCACGGTGATGCGGGAAATTGGCATGGATGCGCACCCAGCGGCCGTCGCCGCACTGGAAGGTGCGGGTTAGCTTGTCGCGGAATTCCGGCGCCGGTGCGCCATCGACACGGAGATACTGCTCAGCGCGGAATTCAATAGCCGCATGGCGCATGTCCACATCGACCTGCTGCGCCAGTCCGGCGCGCTGCCGGTGCAGCTCGGCTGCCGCCAGCGCGGAAACTGCAATGCTGACCTGGGCCGCGGTGCCGACGGCAAACGAGGATGGCAGCGCCGGCTCCTTTCCGGACAGCCGCACCTGAGACAGGGCGCTCTCCTCCTGGCCGGACAGCTGCCACAACGCGGCCAGCGTGCTGGCAGCATCGGCGGGTGCTTGCTGGTCATGATCGTTCATGGCTTCTCCTCGGGCGTGTAGCGTGGGCTGCAATAGAATAGGCCAAACCTTGCGTGGCTGTCATTGGCGCTGGCGCGGGTGACAGCCTGCTGACAGCTTGGACGCGCAGAATGCAGGGCGTGCATGCCGGCCGGCGCGGCCGGGGCTGAATGATGCTATGGAGAGATTGGGAAGATGAGGCTGCTGCTGGCGGAAGACGAGCCGGAACTGGCGAACTGGTTGTGCCGCGCGCTCAAGCAGAACGGCTATATCGTCGACTGGGTCGATGATGGCCGCCTGGTGGAGGGGAGCGTCGGCCGCGTCAGCTACGACGCGCTGATCCTGGACCTGGGCCTGCCCGGCATGGACGGCCACCGGGTGCTAGCTCGGCTGCGCGAGATCGATGCGCGGCTGCCGGTGCTGATTCTAACGGCGCGCGACTCGCTGCTGGAGCGAGTCAGCACGCTCAAGAAGGGCGCCGACGATTTCATGGCCAAGCCCTTCTCCATCGATGAGCTCGAAGCCAGGCTTACCGCGCTGATCCGGCGCGCCCGCGGCAGCGAACATCCGCGCCTGAGCTGCGGGCCGCTGGCCTATGACGCGGTGACCCGTCAGTTCACGCTGGACGACAAGCCGCTGTCGCTGTCCAAGCGCGAGCATGCGCTGCTGCATGCGCTGATCCGCTGCAGTGGCCAGCCGCTGCCGAAGAAGGACATCTACGACAAGGTGTTCGAGGACGAGGTCGATGCAATGCCGGAAGCGGTGGAAGTGCTGGTCTACCGGGTCCGCAAGAAGCTCGAAGGCAGTCCGCTGCACATCGTCACCCTGCGCGGCCTGGGCTACCTGCTCGAACTCGCCTGATGTGGAAAACACCTATTTTCCGCTGGAGCATCAAGCGCACGGTGCTCACCCTGCTGCTGCCAACCCTGACCCTGATCACCGCACTGGAACTGGTGACGGCCAACCGCACCGCCACGGACGCCGCCAATTCTGCCTATGACCGCTCGCTCTTGGGCGCGCTCAAGGCGCTCGACGCCAATATCACCACGCCAGGGGGCGGCCTAGCGGTGGAAACGCCTTACACACTGTTCGAGTTCTTCGAGCTGACTGCTTCCGGCCAGGTCTTCTTCCGCGTCGCCAGCGAAGACGGCCTGGTGGAGATCGGCAGCGCCGACCTGCCGCCGCCGCCGCGGCCGCTGCAGACCGGCAAGCCGCAGTTCTATGACGCTGTCTATTTCGGCCAGAAGGTGCGGGTCGGCGCTTATGCGCGGGAACTGAAGCAGCCGGCCGGCGTGACCGGGCATGTTTCCCACCGGGTCGTGATCCAGGTCGCCGAAACCCTGGGCTCGCGCCAGGAATTCATCCGGCTGCTGCTGATCGCCGCCGTGCGGCGCGACCTGCTGCTGCTGGTGGTGGCGGGCGCCATGCTGGCCCTAGTGCTGTTCATGACGCTGCGGCCCCTGACGGCATTGCGCAATGCCGTCAGCGCCCGCTCCGACCATGACATGACGCCGATCGACACCCGCTCGGTGCCGGCCGACGTGCGGCCGCTGGTGGATGCGATCAACCTGCACATGGCGCGCAACCGTGAATTCATGGAAGGACAGCGCCGCTTCGTCGACGACGCATCCCATCAGCTGCGCACCCCGCTGGCCACGCTGCGCACCCAGCTCGACTATGCGCTGCGCGAATCCGATCCGCGCAATGTCAGCGACGCGCTGGATGCGGTGTCGCGCCAGCTGGATGACGCTACGCACCGCACCAACCAGATGCTGGCGCTGGCCAAGGCCGATGCGGCCGAACTCGAAATGGCGCAGGTCGATCTGGCGCAGCTGGCCGAACAGGCCGCGCGCGACGTGGTGCTGGCCGCGCGCGAAAAGCGCATCGACCTGGCCTACAGCGAGCCGGAGCAGCAGATCCTGCTGCGTGGCCATGCCGGCCTGTTGCGCGAGGCGCTGCTGAACCTGCTGCACAATGCCATCCGCTACGCGCCCGAGCGCGGCCATGTGTCCCTGAGCCTGAGCTGCCGCGATGACAGGGCCGTGTTCTCGGTGATGGATGACGGACCCGGCGTGCCGCCAGAACAGTTGCCGCAGCTCGGCGGGCGTTTTTTCCGCGCCAGCAATAGCGCTTCGGGCGGCTCCGGCCTGGGCCTGGCTATCGCGCGCGCCGTGGCCGAGCGCCATGGCGGCGAGCTGGCGCTGTCCAACCTGATCGACGGCGCTGGCTTCTGCGCCAGCCTGACACTCCCTTTCGACATTTCAACAAACTGACAGCCGACTGACAGCTTCGGTTGTTAGAGTTCGCATCAATGCGGCGCATGCCGCTGGAGCGCCCGACAAAATGTCCCTGGCGCCGTTGCGCCGGCTTGCCGTACTGCCCGTACTGTCTGCGCCGGCACGCCTGGCCAGGGATCGCTACGCTCATTTTGTCAGGCACCCCTATTCAAAAAGCGGGCTGGCGCCCTGTCAGCCGCCATCATAACCGTTACTGGAGACAATCATGAAAAAGATCTTCTGCGTCTTTACGCTCGCCGCTGCTACTGCCACTAGCGGCGCTTTCGCCGGCCCGCTCGACAAGACCGAATGCATTGCGGCGGCCAAGCCAGGCGGCGGCTTCGACCTCACCTGCAAGCTGGCCCAGACCGCGCTTTTCGACGCCCATGTGATCAAGGATCCGATGCGGGTGACCTATATGCCCGGCGGCATCGGCGCCGTGGCCTACAACGCCATCGTCGCGCAGCGTCCGGCCGAATCCAACACCATCGTCGCCTTCTCGGGCGGCTCGCTGCTCAACATCGCGCAGGGCAAGTTCGGCCGCTACAGCGAGAACGACGTGCGCTGGCTGGCTGTCATCGGCGCCGACTATGGCGCGGTGGTGGTGCGCAAGGATTCCCCGTACAAGACCATGGCCGACCTGGCCGCCGCGCTGAAGACCGACGCTACCAAGGTGGTGCTGGGCGCGGGCGGCACGGTGGGCAGCCAGGACTGGATGAAGGCCGCGCTGACCGCCAAGGCCGCCGGCGTGAATCACAAGAGCATGCGCTTCGTGGCATTCGAGGGCGGCGGCGAAGCGATCGCGGCCCTGCAGGGCGGCCATATCAGCGCCTATTTCGGCGATGCCGGCGAAGCCTCGTCGCAGTTGAAGGCCGGCGCCAACATCCGCGTGCTGGCGGTGATGTCGGACAAGCGCCTGCCGGGCGCGCTGGCCGACGTGCCGACCGCAAAAGAGCAGGGCTATGACATCGACTGGGCCATCGTGCGCGGCTTCTACATGGGACCCAAAGTCAGCGACGCCGACTTCAACACCTGGTCGGAAGCCTTTGCCAAGGTCACCAAGACAAAGGAATTTTCCAAGCTGCTCGACGAGCGCGGCCTGTACCCGATGACCCTGACCGGCCCGGAACTCAACAGCTACATCAAGACGTCCACCGAAAAGTACCGCAAGCTGGCTGCTGATTTCGGCCTGATGGGACAACCGAAATGACCAGCGATCGCGTACTCGGCATCCTCGCCGTGGTGATGGGCGCCGGCATGGCCGCCATGTCCTGGGGCTATGTGGCCCAGGTTGAATACGAGCCGGTCGGCCCGCGCGCCTTTCCGCTGCTGCTGGCCGGGCTGATCTCGCTGTGCGGCCTGTGGCTGGTGTTCAAGCCGTCGCACCGGGCGCATTTCGGCAGTGCAATGCAGATGCGCAGCGTTGCGCTGTGCGGCCTATTCGTTGTGCTGTATGCGGTGCTGTTCCAGGTGCTCGGCTTCGTGATCGCTACCGCGCTGATGTCGATTCCGGTGGGCCGCATCTTCGGCGGCAGCTGGAAGCAGTCGGTGCTGACCGGCATCGGCATGGGCCTGGTGCTATTTGTGCTGTTTGACACGCTGCTCGACGTGGTGCTGCCGGCCGGGATTCTCAAGCCGCTCCTTACCGCGATTGGACTCTGATCATGGATACCCTTTCCTTTCTTACTTCCGGCTTCGCGGTCGCGCTGCAGCCGATGAATCTGCTGATGGCGGCTATCGGCGCCTTCATCGGCACCGTGGTCGGCCTGCTACCAGGCCTCGGCCCGATCAATGGCGTGGCGATCCTGATGCCGCTGGCGTTTGCCCTGAAGCTGCCGCCGGAGACCGCGCTGATCCTGCTGGCAGCCGTGTATATCGGCTGTGAATATGGCGGACGCATCTCCTCCATCCTGCTCAACGTGCCGGGCGATGCCGCGGCCATCATGACGGCGATGGATGGCTATCCGATGGCCAGGAAGGGCATGGGCGGCGTGGCGCTGTCGATCTCGGCCTGGAGCTCCTTCGTCGGCTCCATGATTGCCACCGTCGGCATCGTGATGATGACGCCGCTCTTGTCGCGCTGGGCGCTGGCATTCGGCCCGGCCGAATACTTCGCGCTGATGGTATTCGCCTTCGCCTGCCTGACCGGCCTGCTGGGCGATCAGCCAGTCAAAGCGCTACTGGCCACGCTGATCGGCCTGGCGCTGGCCACTGTGGGCGTGGATGCCAACTCCGGCGTCTACCGCTTTACCTTTGACTCCATTAACCTGTCGGACGGCATCCAGTTCATCGTGGTCGTCATCGGCCTGTTCTCAATCAGCGAACTGCTGCTGATGCTGGAGGAAGCAGTGCATGGCCAGGCGGTAATACCGGAAACCGGCCGCACCCTGTTCAACCGCCGCGAAGTGGCGGAGACCTGGTGGGGTACGGTGCGTTCGTCGCTGGTGGGCTTCGTGGTCGGCATCCTGCCGGGCGCCGGCGCCACGGTGGCTAGCGCCATCACCTACTCGATGGAAAAGCGCATCGCCGGCGCCAGCGGCACCTTCGGCGAAGGCGACATCCGCGGCGTTGCCGCACCGGAAGCGGCCAACAACGCCTCGGCCAATGCCTCCTTCATTCCGATGCTGACGCTGGGCGTGCCCGGCTCCGGCACCACCGCCGTGATGATGGGCGCGCTGACGCTGTACAACATCACGCCAGGCCCGGCGCTGTTCCAGCAGCAGCCGACACTGGTGTGGGGCCTGATCGCGTCCATGTTCATAGGCAACGTGATCCTGCTGGTGATGAACATCCCGATGGTGGGCGTGTTCACCCGCATGCTGAAGGTGCCGAACTGGGCGCTGGTGCCGGGCATCCTGGCGGTGTCGGCGGTCGGGGTGTATGCGGTGCATGCAACCACCTTCGACCTGATCCTGATGTCAGTGCTGGGCCTGGTGGGCTATGCGCTGCGCAAGTGCGAGATGCCGATGGCGCCGCTGATCCTCGGCTTTGTGCTGGGCGAGATGATGGAGCAAAACCTGCGCCGCGCGCTGTCCATCACCAACGGCGAACTCGGCATCCTGTGGGAAAGCCCGATCTCGATTGGCCTGTGGGTCTGCGCTGCCGCGATGGTGATCGTGCCGCTGGCATTCCGCAAGCTCAGGAAGCCGGCTGCGGACATCGCGCCGGCCGGCGTGGTGGTGGAGCAGGCCTGATTCCCTGACTGACGGAGCCACGTTTGATGGCTAGGGAAGCCCGTTGCGCTGGAAGGTGCAACGGGCTTTTGCTTCTGGACGGGCTGGCGCCGGGAGACGTGGAAGGGGACAATCGCAGTTGCCCCTGCTTCTGCTTCTCCCGTTGCAGTTCACTCTGCTGAGCGCGCGTGTCAGCGGCGCGGAGCTGTACAGACCGGGAACATCGTGGACAGGTGTACGCGGACATGGTGAACACTCTTGAGCATCATGCAGAATTGTTCAAGGAAACATTAGCATGCCTTAGCCACCGGGCGACGCCATGTTCCGGTCTCCACACCCCACGAAATCCTGCCAAAACCTCTACCTCGACAGTGCCTTGCCGCAGCCGCCATCAGGGCGCGTTCAGATAGGCGTTTTCCAGCCGCAGGTACAGCTGCTCAACATTCTTCCTGTGCATGCTGTCATACAGCGCCCAGTGGCTGTAGGCCGGCAGCGGCGCGGCCGCAGTGGCCCCGCCCAGGCTCACCCGCTGCAGGAAGGCGGCCTGCACCACGGGTGTGATCCCTGTCAGATAGCCTGACAGCTCGGGCAGCCTGGCGCTATCGAACACCGGGCCCGCGCCCGGCACGATGCGCGCCGGCGCAATGCGGCCGAGGCTGCGCAGCGCCGCCTGCCACTGTCCGAGGTCGGCATCCTTGGTGTCCGGAATCCTGTCCATCGTCACCATGCCGCCGCCGAACAGGATGCCGCTCTCGCGATCCATTACGGCAAGCGCGCCCGGCGCGGAAGTGGGGCCGTAATACAGCAGGTCCAGCGTGCGGCCGCCTGCCGAAATCGTTATCGGGCCGTCGATGAGCTGGCTGGGCCGGGTAACGACGGTGCCCTCCATCTCTTCCGCGCCCAGCGCCTGCACCAGTTGCTTCAGGCAGCGCTGGCAACGCGCCGCAATAAAGGCATCGGTGTCGCGGTGTGCCAGCACCGACACGCCCATCTCGCGCAGGATGCCGTTGCCAAACACATGGGCCGGATTCTGGTGGGTATTGATGGCCAGCACCACCGGCAGCGGCGTGATGCGGCGTATCTGCGCCAGCAGTGCGCGCAGATAGCGGGCGCTGGTGCCGGTGTCGATCAGCACCACGCCACTGTCGCCAACCAGGATGCCGATATTGCCGACCACGCCATGATTGGACGGCGCCGCGTCCTCCGGCGCCGCAATGACGGCGTACACCCCTGGCGCAAGCTGTTCCGGTTCCGGAACAGCCGCGGCGCGAGCAACAGCGCACAGCGCAATGCTGGCGAAGGCGGCGCAGAGAAGTGGCAGCAATCTTGCTAGAGCAAGGTTCATCACGTAGCGGGCTCGCTGTTGTGAAGCGCCGGCGTGGCACATATCGAAAGGGAGACCCAATGAAAAGGACATACACCCTAGCCTGCGCAGCGCTTTGCGCAGCAATCCTTGTGCCCGGCATTGCCGCGGCCAATGACTTTCCAACCACGGCGCGCATGGAATACGTGCTGGAATGCATGAAGGACCATGGCGGCAAATACGAATACCTCTACAAATGCTCCTGCGCCGTGGACAGGATCGCCGACAAGCTGAAATATGACGATTACCTGGAAGCATCAACCGCCTTGCGCCATCAGTCC
This sequence comes from Noviherbaspirillum sp. L7-7A, assembly GCF_019052805.1. Taxonomy (NCBI): domain Bacteria; kingdom Pseudomonadati; phylum Pseudomonadota; class Betaproteobacteria; order Burkholderiales; family Oxalobacteraceae; genus Noviherbaspirillum; species Noviherbaspirillum sp. L7-7A. Next base: position 489,203 of record NZ_JAHQRJ010000002.1, on the reverse strand, counting down.
ATGGCCGGCGAACGCGGCAGCGAGTTCCGCGACCCACCGAAGGTGCGCGAGATCGCCAGGCGCTACAAGACCATCCAGCAGCAGGCTGGCGACGCCTGCCTGATGAAGTGAAGCACATCATGCGCTTATCACGGCGTCGCCATCTGCTCGGGCTGATGGCCTCCCTCCTGCTGCCGCCCCTCGCCGCCAGGGCAGCCGATGCGCCGTTAAAGAGCATCGTGATGCTGGACTTCGAACTGATCGACCCCACCCTGGACCGCGCTTCCGACGAGGCCCAGCGCGAACGCCTGAAGAAAATTTCCGGCCTGCTGCGACAGCAGTTCATCGACAAGGGCTTTTACCGGGTGCTCGACACTGCGCCGCAGCAGGCCATGGTCGATGACATGAAGGCCCGTTTCAAGCTGTATGACTGCAATGGCTGCGACATCGACATCGGCCGCACCTTTCACGCCGACCGGGTGATGACGGCCTGGGTGCAGAAGGTCAGCAACCTGATCCTGAACATCAATATCCAGATCAACGACGTCGCCTCCGGCCAGCCGGTGCTCAACAAGTCGGTCGACATACGCGGCAACACCGACGCCAGCTGGGAACGCGGCATCCGCTACATTGTGCGCAGCATGGAGGAGAAGGGACAGGGCAACCGCTGAGGCGGCGCCTGCCTGTCCAGGCTTGTCTAGTTGGCCTTCACCACCAAGCTGGTCCGGTAAGAAAGATCCTGCGAATCCACCGCCTCCACGGTCAGCGTGCCCTCCGTGTGCGGCACGAAATAGAAGCGGAAATTCGGATTCTCACTGATGGAGATATCGGTTTCCGCGCTCAGGATGCGCTTGCCGTTGTAGGCCACGTCCAGATGCCTGACGAAATGCGGCGGCGTATAGAGCCGGGTCACCTGGTCCATTGCCAGCCCGGAAAAATTCGGGTGCCGGATCATGAGCTGCACCTGCTGCGGCTGGTCCAGCGTGCCGGACTGCTCCAGCGCCAGCTTCATCTTGCCGATGCCGGCGGCCGCTTCGGCCGGGTCCTTGCCCGCCGGCGCCGAGCAGCCGCCGGATGCCTTGACGTAGTTGCTGCTCATGTGCAGGCTGCCGTCATTCATTTCCACGATGACGCGCACATCGGTATATTCCTCGATCCTGACCCGTGTTTCGATGTCGGCCCGGCCCAGGTCCGGCGTCATGCTGAACACCGCCGCCACCGGCGCCGGGTTCTTGTCGATCACGAGATAGAGCTTGCTGATATAGCGCTCGGGGCTTTGCGGCACCCGGGTTTTGATGGTGATCGGCACTACCGCCGCATCCTGCGCCCGCGCCGGCGTTACCAGTTCCACCATCAGTGCGGCATCGGTGGCGATGGCACGGTTTTGGAACAGGCCCGGCCTGATCCTGCTCCAGTTGTCGGCGGCGACGGCCGGTTGCAGCATGGCCGCTGCCGCCAGGGCAATCAATGCGGCGGTGCAGGCCTGGCGCAGGCGGTGCGTCGGCCTGGCCGGCGTGGCATGGAGGTTTCGCATCAGTTTTCCCATTCGAGTTCGGTATAGGCGGTGGTGACATTGCGACGGTGGTAGGCATCGAACAGCAGCCAGCCGGAAGCGGGCGCATGCTCGGCCTGCGCTACGGTGTCGGCCAGGGTCTTGCTGGCCTTGATCGCGGCCCTGGTGTCATTCTGCAGCGCCTGCAGATAGCGTTCCTGCGGGTCGAGTGCGGCGGGCCAGTCGTCGGTCACGGGACCATGGCCCGGTATCGCAATGCGTACCGGCATCTGCCGCAAGTCGCGCATCACGGCCAGCCAGCCCTTGAGGCTGCCATCCAGCGACGGCACGCGCTCCTCGAACAGCAGGTCGCCCAGCCACAGCGTGCCGGTCTTGCGATCCAGCACGGTGAGATCGGCGTCAGTATGAGCGGTAGGCCAGGCACGCAGCAGCAGTTCGCGTCCGCCCAGATCGATCGTCATTTCCCCGGTCACCGACTGCCCGGGTAAGATCATTGCCGTACGCGCGGCCTGCTGCTCGCCAAGCTCGCGTGCCAACGCCTTGCGGTAATGCGGCCACCGGGCCTGCAGCGCCGCGCCCAAACGCTGATGCCCGACGAAGGCGGGCTTGTCAGTGGCGAAGGCGGCATTGCCGAATTCATGGTCCGGATGGGCATGGGTGTTGATCACGTGACACACCGGCAGGCGGGTGCGCTGCCGTATCGCCTGCCGCAGCCGGCTGCCCACTTCGGCGCTACCGCCGGTGTCGACCACGGCAACGCAATGTTCTCCGACGATGAAGCCGATGTTGGCGATGTCGCCGTGGTTGCCGCTGCTGGTTTCCTGATGCAGGCCCTGGTGGACGAAGATGCCGGGCGCCACTTCCCGCATCGACAAGGCCGTTCCCTCCGCGCTGGCAGGCACGGCCAGGCAGAGCGAGCAGGTCATCAGCAGGCAGGCAAGACTGCGCATGCCCATCGGCACTATCCTTTCCGAGGCTTGTGGCCACTGCCGCACGCGACGGCCTCGCAGGCGCTGCGTCGGGCGTGGACCCCGCACCGTGGGCTGCAAGCGCCATGCCAGTAAGGCTGCCATCGCGTGCCGCGCAGGCATACCGGCCGGCAGCGCATCCGCTACGAAATTGGAACATTGCCTGCCCGTCTTGTTCATTTAGAGGGACAACCGCTGCCGTTGCCGATGCAGCCGCCCAGCCTTATGCATCAGCAAAGCCGCGCTGATCACGCCTTGCCGGACTGGCATGCTAACTGCTACTCCAAGCCTGCCGGGATGGATGCGATCGTTAGCCAGGCCGGCGACAGTGATCGCAACGTTGATGCACAAGTTTGAATACAACAGGAGGCAGACATGGTTTCAGCTTTACGGTTAAGGCATTTGCTGTTGCTGGCGGGGGCGGTATCAGCCACGGGAAGCGCTGTTGGCGCTGAGGATCTGCAGCAGGCGGCAAAGAGTCCGAAGAACTGGGCAATGCAGGCGGGTAACAACGCCAACCATCGCTATAGTTCGCTCGCCCAAATCAACAAGGGCAATGTAAAGAACCTGCAGGTTGCATGGACATTTTCGACCGGTGTGCTGCGTGGCCATGAAGGCGGCCCGCTGGTGATTGGCGACACCATGTATGTGCACAGCCCCTTCCCCAACAAGGTCATGGCGATCAACCTGGAGGATCAGAGTATCCGGTGGAAATACGAGCCCAAGCAGGATGCGGCCGTGATCCCAGTAATGTGTTGCGACACGGTCAATCGCGGCGTGGCCTATGGCGACGGCAAGATCATCCTGCAGCAGGCCGATACCACCATGGTGGCGTTGGATGCCAAGACCGGCAAGGAAGTATGGAAGGTCAAGAATGGCGACGCGAAGATCGGCGAGACTAATACCAATGCGCCGCATATTTTCAAGGACAAGGTCATCACCGGCATCAGCGGCGGCGAATTCGGCGTGCGCGGCCGCCTGACCGCGTACGACCTCGCCACCGGCAAGGAAGTCTGGAAGGGCTACAGCGTCGGCCCCGACAATGAAATGCTGATCGACCCGGAAAAGACCATGACCTGGACCGACGGCAAGATGGCGCCGGTCGGCAAGGACTCTTCCATCAAGACCTGGAAGGGCGACCAATGGAAGATCGGCGGCGGCACCACCTGGGGCTGGTACAGCTATGACCCTGAAACCAACTTGGTCTATTACGGCACCGGCAATCCGAGCACCTGGAATCCGGCCCAGCGTCCGGGCGACAACAAGTGGTCCATGACCATCTTCGCGCGCGACCTCGACACCGGCATGGCCAAGTGGGTGTACCAGATGACGCCGCATGACGAATGGGACTATGACGGCGTCAATGAAATGATCCTGGCCGACATCAAGGTCAAGGGCAAGCCGCGCAAGGCGCTCGTGCACTTCGACCGCAACGGCTTTGCCTACACCATGGACAGGGTCAGCGGCGAACTGCTGGTGGCCGAGAAATTCGATCCGGTGGTCAACTGGGCCAGCCATGTCGACATGAAGACCGGCCGTCCGGTGGTGCAGGCAAAGTACAGCACCGCGCAGAATGGCCCCGACGTCAACACCAAGGGCGTCTGCCCGTCGGCCCTGGGCACCAAGGATCAGCAGCCCGCTTCCTACTCGCCCAAGACCGGCCTGTTCTATGTGCCGACCAACCATGTCTGCATGGACTATGAGCCGTTCCAGGTCGACTACACCGCAGGCCAGCCGTATGTGGGCGCCACCCTGTCGATGTATCCGGCCCCGAACAGCCATGGCGGCATGGGCAACTTCATTGCCTGGGATGCCGGCACCGGCAAGATTGTCTGGTCCAAGCCCGAGAAATTCTCGGTCTGGAGCGGCGCGCTGGCCACCGCCGGCGACGTGAACTTCTACGGCACGTTGGAAGGCTACATCAAGGCCGTGGACAACCAGGGCAAGGAACTGTGGAAGTTCAAGACGCCATCCGGCATCATCGGCAACGTCACCACCTGGGAATACAAGGGCAAGCAGTATATCGGCGTGCTCTCCGGCATCGGCGGCTGGGCTGGCATCGGCATGGCGGCAGGACTGGAGAAGGACAATGAAGGCCTGGGCGCAGTCGGTGGCTACCGCGAGCTGTCGAAGTACACCGAGCTGGGTGGCGTGCTGACCGTGTTCACCCTGCCGGGCAAGTCGTAAGGCATGACGCCGGCCGCATGCATGGGCCGGCGCTTTACAAAAAACGAGGGAAGGCCGGCGCGGTTCGTTGCCGGTCTTCCCCGACAAGGAGATATTGATGAGGTTGCGTGTTACAGCAGTCGCAGTAGTGATCGCGGGCCTAGCCGGCCTGCTTGCTTCTCAGGTCCAGGCGCAGGCCGACGGGGCCAAACCGGCTGATGGTGCAAAACTCTATACCGTGGTCGACGGCAACAAGGTCGACGCCAATACCCTGAAGGGCTGGCGCACCTGGCGCGCGATGGCATGCGAACGCTGCCATGGCGCCAACCAGGAAGGCATGGTCGGCCCGTCCCTGATCGACAGCCTGAAGGTGCTGTCGAAGGACCAGTTCAAGGACACCGTGCTGAATGGCCGCGTCGACAAGGGCATGCCCAACTTCGGCGGCTCCGAACAGGTCACGCAGAACATCGACAATCTCTATGCTTATCTGAAGGGCCGCTCGGACGGCGCGATCAAGCCGGGGCGGGTCGAGAGCATGGAGAAATGAGCCATGCAACGCGATGGCAATAGCAGGCTAGGTGCCATGCCGGCACGCGCGGCAGCAGGCTTGCTGTTTGCCCTGGCGCTGGGCAGTGCTGCGGCACAGGCGCCCGCACCTGCAGCGACAGGCAGTCCAGACGATCGTTACGACAGGGACAAGGTGCTGCGCGTCTGCCAAGACCCCAACAACCTGCCACTGTCGAACAGGGAAGGCCGTGGCTTCGAGAACCGGATTGCCGAACTGCTTGCCGGTAAGCTTGGCTGGAAGGTGGAGCATACCTGGTACCCGCAGCGTATGGGCTTTATACGCAATACCCTGCGTGCCAAGCTGCCCGATAGCGACCAGTACAAATGCGACCTCGTGACCGGCGTCTCCACTGATTTCGAAATGGGCCTGGCGACCAAGCCCTATTACCATTCCACCTATGCGCTGGCCTACGTCAAGGGTCGCGGCCTGGACGACGTATCCACCCCGGAAGACCTGGCCAGGTTACCGGCCGAGCGCAGGCAGAAGCTACGCATCGGCGCCTTCGCCAGGACGCCGGCCGTGGACTGGCTGCTCAACAACGGCTTGATCGACCAGATGGTGTCCTACCAGCACCAGACCGGCGACCCTGACCAGTATCCGGGCCAGGTGGTCGAACGCGACCTTGCCAGCGGCGCGCTGGATGCCGCCATCGCCTGGGGACCCATCGTCGGCTACTTCGCAAAGAAAGCCGAGGCTGCGCCGATTGCGGTGGTGCCCTTCATGCCGCCGGACAAGAACGGCGTGCGCTTCGACTTTAGCATCGCCATGGCAGTGCGGCATGGCGACAAGGCGCTGCGCGACCGCATCAATGGCATCATCGACAGCAGCCGGCCGGAGATCGAGGCCGTGTTGAAGGAATATGGCGTGCCGCTTTTGCCGCTCGAGCAGAAATAAGCCGCGTTGACAACGGCGCATAGCCGGGAACGATAGGGAGAACGGCCGATGAACATGAATGCCTGCTTCACTCTGCGGCCGCTGATGCGGCCAGCGCGGGCGGCCGTTGCCGCCTTCCTCGCCGTTGGTGCAATGGTGCTTGCAGCCGGCAGCGCCACGGCTCAGAACATCACCGCGGCAGAGAAGTTGCTGTTCCAGACCAGCCATTTGCAGAACGTCACCGCGCCCAGGGTGCTGCGCTACCGGTACGTCCGTCAGGATGCCGAAGGCGCCGGCTTCAGCGACGAGGTGCTGGTGGATGTCGCCGCCAGGAACAGCGACGGGAGCGCCAAGGTATCTTCCGAATTCCTGCATGGCGAACGCCAGCTGCCGATTGCGGCGGTGCAGGAAGCGCAGGGCAACCCGGCGCTGCTGGGCTTCCTTGAACGCGACATCGCTGAAATGAAGCGCCTGACCGGCGGCTCCACCAGTTATTTCCGCAAGCGCATCCGCATGGCACTGGCTGAAAATGCCCGCGTCGAGGACGTAACCGTGGAATACGACGGCCGCCAGGTGCGCGGCCAGAAGGTCGCCATCCAGCCCTACCTGAACGACCCGATGGCCGAGAAGATGCCGAAGTATCTGGGCAAGCAGTATGTGTTCATCTTGAGCGATGCGATACCGGGCTCAGTGTACCGCCTGAGCGCCACCGTGCCTGCGGCGGCTGCCGGAAAGGGCGGCGCGGGCACGGCATTGATCGAGGAAACGATGACCTTCAACGGCACCAAGAGCTAGGAGCCTGACGCCTATGCTGCCCGTGTCGCGCGTTTCTTCCTGACGAGGCATTGTGAAGATACTGGCCTATGACCATCAGACCGCGCATTACGGCGATGCGCATGGCCTGCTGTCGGCCGCCAGCTTTTCGGTCGACCGTGCGCTGCAGTCCCTGATCGGCGACCTGTGCCGCCTGCCACGGGTGGAAGTCACACTGCTGCGTGACGCCACGCTGCCGGCGCTGCACCTGCCGGCTGCCGCCAAGGTGATCTCATGCACCCCCGACCAGGCGGTGGCGGCGCTGGCGGCATGTCTGTCCCGGGCCGATGCGGTATGGCCGATCGCGCCCGAGTCGGCCGGGGCGCTGGGCCTGGCTTCGACCGACATCCTGCGCCATGACCGCATGCTGATCGGCTGCCGTCCCGACGCGGTTGCCATCTTCGCCAGCAAGCACCAGACGACACGCCGCCTGCGCGCAGCCGGGGTGCCGGTGGTCGATACCTTCCGGCTGGACGAGGCGCAGGCATCGACGCAGAGCGACGCTGGCGGCGGCTGGGTGGTCAAGCCGGATGACGGCGCCGGCTGCAGCGACACCCGCATTTTCCCGGACCGCGATGCTGCCCGTACCTGGATCGCGGAGCACGACCCCACGCGCTATGTGCTGCAGCCCTACATTCACGGCAAGCCGCGCAGCATCTCGATGGTGTGCGCGGACGGCCAGGCCTTGCTGATGAGCGTCAATGAACAGCGCATGGCGGTGTTTGACAACCAGCTGCATTATCTCGGCAGCACGGTCAGCGGTGTCGATGGCATGCAGCGCGAAGCCAGGGCACTGGCGGAACAGGTGATGGCCGCCGTGCCCGGCCTGTGGGGATATGTGGGCATCGACTTCATCATGAGCGCGGACGGCCCGGTCGTACTGGAGGTCAATCCGCGGGTGACGATTTCCCATGCCGGCATGCGTCAGTCAGTCGGACACAACCCGGCGCGGCTGGTGGTAGAGCTGTTGCGCGACGGCCAGTGCGCGCCGCTGGAAGCCAAGCGCGTACGTCCGGTCAGCATTGATGCGAATGCGTTTCCGGACCATACGCAGGCGATGCGATAAAGAGGCTTCTCGCGCGCTGGGGCTGGTTAGGACCATCCGGCGTTGGCACGGCAACCCTATCTTCCCTGTCCCGGCTGACCCGTGCTCACAACAGCCTCTCCCACTTCCATCCGGCAATTTTTTCTCTGCATCAACCTATCCCCGCCCTCCGTCACTAACATGGCCGCACACCACGCCAGCCATGTAGCGCAACCACCCGAACCTGCAAGGAGAGGCAAGCGATGCGAACGATGAAAGCAGCGGTCTTCATGGGCCCGGGCGCATCGTCCTGGAGGAAAAGCCCATACCCAGGCCCAGCGCAGGCGAGGCGCTGGTCCGGATCACCACCACGACCACTGCGGCACCGACGTGCACATCATGAAGGGCGAATATCCGGTGGCGCAGGGCCTCACGATAGGCCATGAACCGGTCGGCGTGATCGAAGCGCTCGATCCCGGCGTGACCGGCTATGCGGTCGAGCAGCGCGTGGTGGCCGGGGCCATCACTCCGCGCGGCCAGTGCCATACCTGCCTCGGCGGCCACCAGTGGCTGTGCGGCAGCAAGGCCATGGGCGGCTGGCGCTTTGGCAATACCATCGACGGCGCCCAGGCCGAATACCTGCTGGTGCCCAATGCCATGGCCAACCTGGACGTGATATCGGACGGCCTGACCGACGAGAAAGTGCTGATGTGCGCGGACATCATGAGCACCGGCTTTGGCGGCGCCGAAAGCGGCGGCATACGGATCGGCGATACCGTGCTGGTCTTTGCGCAGGGGCCGATCGGCCCCTGCGCCACCGCAGGCGCCAAGTTGAAGGGCGCCAGCCACATCATCGTGTTCGACGGCTTGCCGGCGCGGCCGGCAATGGCCAAGCGCCTCGGCGCCGATCTCGTGGTCGATTACACCAGGATCAACCCGGTCGACGAGATCATGCAGCTCACCAATGGCCAGGCAGCCGATGTGGCGATCGAGGCGCTGGGCACGCAGCAGACTTTCGAAAGCTGCTTGCGTGCTGAAGCCGGGCGGTACGCTCTCCAGCCTGGGTGTGTATTCCGGCAAGCTGTCGCTGCCGCTGGATGCCTTCGCTGCCGGACTGGGCGACCACAAGATCATCACCACGCTCTGCCCGGGCGACAAGGAACGCGTGCGCCGGTTGATGAACGTAGTTGCCTCCGGCCGCGCCGACCTGAAGTCCATGGTGACGCACCGCTTCAGGCTGGACCAGATCGAACAGGCTTACGACCTGTTTGCCAACCAGCACGACGGCGTGCTGAAGGTCGCGATCACGCCGTGACCGAAGCGCGCGGCAGCTACTTCGCTGCTGCCACCGGCAGGCCGGCCAGGTAGTCGGCCAGCACGTCGATATCGTCCGGCGTCAGTGCCTGGGCGGCGGAGGTCATCACGCCATCCATCTCGCCGCGGGTCGATGCCTTGAAGCTGGCAAGCTGGGCGCGCAGGTAGTCCTTGTGTTGCCCGGCCAGGCGCGGTATGTGCTGCTGGCCCATCAGGTTGGCTGCATGGCAGGCCACGCAATTGTTCTGCACCGACAGCTGCCTGCCTTTCTCGACATTGGCCAGCGCGGTCTTGTGCTGCGTGGCCGGCGCCGGCTGCGCCGCATAGTAGGCGGCCAGGTCATTCATGTCGGCATTGCTGAGCTTGGCCGCCATCGGCGACATGATCTCGTTCTGCCGCTTGCCTTCACGGAACTGGTACAGCGCCGAGACAATGAACTGCTTGGGCTGGCCCGACAGCGATGGGAAGGCGGGGTTGGTGGAATTGCCGTTCTCGCCATGGCAGGCGACGCAGGTCTGGGCCTTGGCCCGGCCCTCCTCGGCACCGGCCACGGCCTGGCCGGCATGGGCGGACAGCAGGAGCGCGGCGGCCCAGGCCGCCGCGCCCGCCCGCCTGGAAAACAGGGAGCGGGACATCGTCATTTCTTGTAGCTCACGCGGTAGATGATGCCGTTATAGTCGTCCGACACCAGCATCGAGCCGTCGGCCATCTGCAGCACGTCGGCTGGCCGGCCCCACATCGGCGGATCGGCCTTGTCGTCGGTCATGAAGCCTTCCAGGAAGGGCTCGGACTTGGCATTGCCCTTGCCGTCGACCGTCACGCGCACCACGTTATAGCCTTGCTTGACGGTGCGGTTCCACGAGCCGTGCTGGGCAATGAAGATGTTGTTGGTATAGCTGGCCGGGAACATCTTGCCGGTGTAGAAGCGCATGCCCAGCGGCGCCACGTGCGCACCGAGGTTGAGCTTGGGCTTGGTGAAATCGGCGCAGGAGCGGTTCTTGCCATACTGCGGATCAGGGAAATCGCCCTGGAAGCAATAGGGGAAGCCAAAATGCTCGCCCTGCTTAGTGACCACGTTGAGCTCGTCAGACGGCATGTCGTCGCTGATCCAGTCGCGCGCATGCTCGGTGAACCACAGCTGTTTGGTCTTCGGGTGGAAGGCCATGCCAACGCTGTTGCGCACGCCCTGCGCATAGTTTTCCAGCATGCCGGTCTTGGGATCGACCCGCATGATGACCGCTTCCATATAGGTCGGCATTGTGATGTTCTGCGGCGAGCCGATGTTGAAGTAGAGCTTGCCGTCCGGACCCATCGCCAGGTACTTCCAGAAGTGGCCCGGCTGCTTCTGCGGGTCGAGGTTGTCGACCACCACCACGGCCTGCGGCGGGCTGTCGAGCTGGCTTTCGATGTTGTCGTAGCGGGTGATGCGGTGACGCTCGGCCACATACAGCGTGCCCTTGTCGAACACGACGCCGTTCGGGCTGTTCAGGCCCTTGAACAGGGTCTTGACCTCGCGCTTGCCGTCCTTGTCGACGATGGCATAGACATTCGACAGGTTGCGGTTGCTGACGAACACCGTGCCCTTGTCGCCCAGCGCCAGCGAGCGCGCCTCGGGCACGCCTTCGGCCCAGACCTCGACCTTGAAGCCGGCCGGCACCTTGAGCTTGTCGATCGGCAGCTCGCTGGCGGCACGGCCAGTCATGTGCGGTGCGAACGGATGCAGCGGCGAGCTGGCCTGTCCTTCCGCCATGCCCTGCTTCCAGGCTGGTGCCGGAGCAGGCGCGGCAGTAGGTGCTGCAGGCGTCGCAGGCGCCGCGGGCGTAGCTGCCAGCTGCGCCATCGCAGCTGGTCCGAACGCAATGGCGGCGCAGAGCGCGCTCAGCTTCCATGCATGATTCATGCGGGTTCTCCTCTTCTTCTGGTTGTGCGCCCGATACCGGGCTGGTGGTTGAATACGTTGTCAATGCGCTGCCAAGCCGGCATGGCAGCCGGGCGCCGGCAGCACTGGATCGCAGCCTGCAGGGGCGTTGCAAGAAAGGGGGCGATAAGAATGTCTCCGTGCCTGTACTTTTAATTGTGCGGTCGATTATACGGAGAAGTACAGAGCCTTGCCCGCTGCGCCGCCTTGCCCCATGTTCATGCGCAAGGCGCGCTTCGAACCGGACCATGATTGCTGTAGACTCGCGCCACGAGTAACTGGAAAGCAGCAGAGGAAGCATGACGGAGAATGGCCCCGAGACCCGCGCCGCGCGCGACAGGCTGCTGTGGCAGGTGACGCAGGGCAGCGAACTCCCGGCGCTGGGCGCCTCGGTGTCGGAAGTGGTGCGCATGGCGTCGGCGCAGGATGACTCGGTGCGCGAGCTGGCTTCCTTCCTGCTCAACGACGTGGCCCTGACGCAGAAGATGCTGCGCCTTGCCAATACCGTCTCTTACCGGACCGCCGGCGGCACGCCGGTCACGACGATCTCCCGCGCGATCTTCCTGCTTGGCTTCGAGACCGTCAAGACCAGCGCGCTGGCAATGCTGCTGGTCGACGGCATGAAGGGCAAGAAAGGCCAGAGCGTGCGCAACGAGCTTTCGCTGGCGCTGTGCGCCAGCGTCTTCGGGCGCGCCATGGCGCGCCGCGCGCCGTTCAAGGATGCCGAGGAAGCGGCGGTTGCGGCATTGTTCAAGAACCTGGGCCGGGTGATGGTAGCCGCGCACGATCATCTGCTCTACGGCCGCATCGCCGAGCTGGCAGAAAGTGCTGGCCTGTCGCAGTCGCAGGCATCGGCCCGCATTCTCGGCTGCAGTTTCGACGACCTGACCGAGGCGGCGCTGCGTGCCTGGAACATGCCTGATTCCATCGCCCATGCCCTGGCACCACTGCCGGCTGGCATGCTAAAGCCGGCCAAAAGCCGCGCTGAATGGATGCAGCAGGTGGCGGCCTTCAGTGCCAGTATGGCGGCCCTGCTGCCGCGCATGACCGATCCAGGAAAGGATGCCGACAGCCGTGCCGTTCTGGCCCGTTATGGCGCGGCGATGAATCTGGATGCCCAGGGCATGGCCGACCTGGTTAAGGCGGTCGCGGCGGAAGCCCGGGCGCTCAGGCTCAATGCCGAGATCGCCTTCGACGAAGAGGTGGCTGCCGAGCCTGTTGCTGCCGAGCCTGCGCCGCAGCCCGTCGCCAAGGCCGACCCGCTGGCGGAATTCCTGCTTGCCGGCGACAGCGTCGCACCATCCGCCGAGCGCCATCCCAGCGGCAAGCCGGTGCAGGCGCGTGAGCTGTTGATGGCCGGTGCCCAGGCCATGACGGAAATGATCGCCAGCGGCGCGGGCAACATCAACGACCTGATGTTCCTGGCGCTGGAAACCCTGTACGCCAGCATGGGATTTCGCTACGCCACGGTGTGCCTGCGCGACGTGCAGACCGGGCTGTACAAGTCCCGCCTGGCGCTGGGGAGCGCCACGCCGAAGCTGCAGCGGCATTTCGCCTTCGCCGCCAGTGGCAACAAGGACCTGTTCTTCCTGGCCATGCAGAACAATGCCGACCTGCTTATTGCCGACGCATCGACGATGAAGATCGCGTCGCTGCTGCCGGTATGGCATCGCACCATGCTGCCGGAAGCGCGCAGCTTCATCATCCTGCCGCTGGTCGTCAAGGGCGCGCCGATAGGCTACTTCTACGCGGACCGCACCGTCACCGCGCCCGAAGGGATCACGCCGGAGGAGACCTCGCTGCTCAGGATGATCAAGTCCCAGGTGATCGCGCGCATGACCTCCCGGGCGCCGTGAGTTGGCACTGGTGCGCTGCTCTAAGGCGGCTGGACAAGTTTGTTGTCATGCTTGAACACCACTGCTGTCTTTTCAAGCAGGCCTTGGGTGTCATGGCAGAACCTTCCTCCGGCCCGGCCCGGATCACGCTGAACGCGCCCTAGCCAGGCTTCTTCTCGCGCGGAATGCGTCCCAGCAGATGAAACTCCGGATTGGGCATCATGCCTGAAAGGTTGGCCATCCGGTTCGACAAGGCAAAAAACGCAGCGATCGCGCCGATGTCCCAGACGTCCTCGTCGCTAAAGCCGTGCGCATGCAGCGCGGCAAAGTCGGCGTCTTCGATTGCATGGGAAGCATTCGACACCTTCAGCGCGAAATCCAGCATCGCGCGTTGCCGGGGCGTGATCGGCGCCTTGCGGTAGTTGGTTGCCAGATGGTCGGCCAAGAGCGGGCTCTTCTCGAAGATGCGCAGCAGCGCGCCGTGCGCCACCACGCAATACAGGCACTGGCTCTGGGCGCTGGTGGCGACCACGATCATTTCCTTCTCGCCCTTGGTCAGGCCGCCTTCGCGCAACATCAGCGCGTCGTGGTAGGCGAAGAAGGCGCGGTATTCCTCCGGCCGGCGTGCCAGCTTTAGGAACACATTGGGCACGAAGCCAGACTTCTGCTGCACCTCCAGGATCTGCGTCCGGATGTCCTCAGGCAGGTTGTCCAGCTCGGCCAGCGGATAGCGTTCGTCGGCGCCTTGGGTCGTCTGCATGTCGTCTCCTCCTTGTAGATTGGACATGCATCTTAACCGAGCCGCCGGACGCCATGGGCCGCAGGAAGCGTCAGGCGAATCTGGTGGCGCGGGCCCGGCCGGTCGCCAGCAGCGCCAGCAGGGTCAAGAGCGCCGCCACCGCAAGGTAATAGCCGACATAGGACAGGCCGTAGTGGCTCGCCAGCCAGGTCGCGATGTAGGGCGTCAGCGAGGCGCCGAGGATGCCGGCGAAATTGAAGGTCAGCGACGAGCCGGTGTAGCGCACTTCGGCCGGGAACAGCTCGGAGAGCAGGGTGCCCAGCGGGCCATAAGTCATGCCCATCAGCGCCATGCCGAGCGACATGAACAGCGTGACCCCGGCCATGCTTCCGGAGCCGAACAGCGGCGCCAGCACTAGCCCGAACACGATGATGGCGGCCGACACCAAGATCATCGCGGCGCGCCGGCCGTAGCGGTCGGCCAGCACCGCCGACACCGGTATGGTCAGCGCAAAGAACAGCACCGCGAACAGCTGCAACTGCAGGAACTGCGGGCGGCTGTAGCCCAGCGCGCTGGTGCCCCAGCTCAGCGCAAACACCGTCATCAGGTAAAACAGCACGAAGGTCGCCAGCGCCATCACCGTGCCCAGCACCAGCATCAGGCCATGCTCGCGGAACACCGTCACCACCGGCACCTTGACCCGCTCGTTCTTCTCCAGCACCTTCTGGAAGGCCGGCGTCTCGGTAATCTTCAGACGCACGAACAGGCCAACGCCCACTAGCAGCGCGCTGGCCAGAAAGGGAATGCGCCAGCCGAACTGGAAGAACTGCGCGTCGCTCAGCACTTCGGACAGCAGCAGGAAAATGCCGCCCGACAGGAAGAAGCCGATTGGCGCGCCCAATTGCGGGAACATCCCATACCAGGCGCGCTTGCCCGGCGGCGCATTTTCTGTCGCCAGCAGCACCGCGCCACCCCATTCGCCGCCCAGCCCGAGGCCCTGGCCGAAGCGGCACAAGGACAGCAGCATCGGCGCGGTCGCGCCGATGCTGGCATACGTGGGCAGCAGTCCGATCACGACAGTGGAGATGCCCATGGTCAGCAGCGCCGCCACCAGCGTGGCCTTGCGGCCGATGCGGTCGCCATAGTGGCCGAACACGGCCGAGCCCACAGGCCGGGCGAAGAAGGCGATGGCAAACGTGGCCAGCGATTGCAGCGTGGCGGCAGTAGCGTCGCCAGGCGGGAAGAACAGTTTGGGGAAGACTAGTACCGCCGCGGTGGCATAGATATAGAAGTCGAAGAATTCGATGGTGGTACCGATCAGGCTGGCAAACAACACCGTGCCACGGGAATTGGTGGGAGGTTGATTGCGCGACAGCGCGCTGCCGGAAGAATGACTCTGCATGGTGCTACTTCCTTGTTTCAATGTGGTTGGATGAATCCGCCGTGGCCTGGGCATCGGCACTTTCCCAGCCGCCGCCCAGCGCCAAGAACAGCGCTACCTGGTCGCTTGCCAGCTGGGCGTCGCTGGCCGTGAGTGCGCTTTCGGCCGAGGCCAGCGAGCGCTGGGCGTCCAGCGTGGTCAGGAAATCGGTGCGGCCATAACGGTACAGTTCGCTGGCCTGGCTTGCTGCCAGGGCGCTCTGCTCGCGCGCTGCCTTTAGGGCTGCGTTGCGGTCCAGCTCGCGTGCATAGACTGTCAGTGTCGTTTCGGCCTCGCGCAACGCATTGAGCACGGTGCCATCGAAGCGCGCCAGTGCCGCCTCGCTGGACGCCTCGGCCTGGGCGATGCGTCTGCGGGCGGCGCCATTGACCGGTAGCGACCAGGAAATCAGCGACCCCAGGCTCCAGCGCAAGGCATTGCCGGCGCCGAAGCCGGCCAGCGCGCCGGTGCTGCCGGCCGGCAGGCCCAGTGTGATGCCGGGATACAGGTCCGCGGTAGCGACGCCAATGCGCGCGCTGGCGGCCGCCAAGCCGCGTTCGGCCTGGCGGATGTCGGGCCGGCGCCGCAGCAGCGCCGCGCCATCGCCCACCGGCACCGGGAAAGCCAGGCGCGGCGGGGCTGCGCAGCGGCCAGCGCTTTCGGGCAGCTTGCCGGGCGTTTCACCCAGGAGCGCGGCCAGGCGCAACAGTGCCCCACGCTGTGCCGCCTGCAGGGGCGGCAGCGCCGCGCGCAGCTGCTCGGCCTGGGCCTGGGCGCGGCTGGCGTCGAGCGCGGTGCCGCGACCGGCGGCAATGCGCCTTGCGGTCAAGTCCAGGAAATCCTGCTGCAGGCCGAGTGAGCGCTGCGCTACGCCGATCTGGGCGGCGGAGGCGCAGACATCGACATAGGCCCGCACCGTGCCGGCAGCGACGTTGATCCGCGACAGGTCGTAGGCCGCGGCCGCAGCGCCGCTGTCGGCGTCGGCTGCCTCGATGGCGCGGGCAATCTTGCCGAACAGGTCGACCTGATAGGACACCGAGACGCCGGCGTCGTAGGAAGCGGCATCCGGCAGCGCATCGGGCAGCCCGCGCGCCGCGGCCGACGGCCGGCCGTAAGCCGGTGCGGCGCTGATGCCGAGCGCTGGCCGGCCGGCAGCGGCGACTTCCTGTTCCAGCGCGCGGGCGCGCCGCAGATTCGCGGCGGCCGCACGCAGATCGGCATTCGCGGCTAGCGCCTGTTCGACCAGGCGATCCAGCGCGGGGTCACGGTACAGCCGCCACCAGTGCGGCGGCAACGGTGCGGCGCTGTAAGGCGCCTCGGCGGCGCCGGCGAACGGCGCGGCGGCGGAGGGCTTGGCGATCGCAGCCTCGTCCGGCACCCGGTAGTCGGGCCCAACCGTGCCGCAGGCGGTAAGCAGGGACAGCAGGAATGCGGCAAAGGCTTGGCGTGGCAGTGAAGTACTCATTGCAGCGCCACCCGCTTGTCCTGGCGATGATGGACGTCCACCGTCACTGTCTGTCCCGATACGAACCGCACGCCTTCAGGCACCTGGTGCAGCGCAATGCGCACCGGAATACGCTGCGCCAGCCGCACCCAATTGAAGGTCGGGTTCACGTTCGGCAGCAGGTTGCCGGCGGTGTTGCGGTCGCGGTCGGCGATGCCCTGGGCGAAGCTGTCGACATGGCCGCTCAGCTGTTCTTTCGTGCCCATTAGCGACACGCTGACCGGGTCGCCCAGGCTGATGCCGGGCAGCTTGGTTTCCTCGAAATAGCCTTCCGCATAGAAGGAATTGCGGTCCACCAGCGCCAGCACCGGATGGCCGGCGCTGACATAGGCGCCGGCCTGCAGGTCCAGATTGGTAACGATGCCGTCGCTGCTGGCTGTCACCCGCGTGCGGTCGAGATTGAGCTGGGCGACGTCGCGCGCCACCAGCGCTTGGTCCAGCGCAGCGCGCAGCTGGTTGACCCTGGCCTGGCCCTGTTCGCGGTTTTCCTGCGACACCAGGTTGCCGAGCTGGCGATTGCGGCGCGCCTCGTTCTCGGCCTGGTCCAGCGCGGTGCGCTGCGCCTGCAGCGAAGCCTCGGCCTGGCGCAGCGCTAATTCGAAGCGGGCGCGGTCGATTTCGAACAGCGTCTCGCCCCTGGAGACCTGCTGGTTGTCATGCACCAGCATGCGCGTCACCTGGCCGGTGACGTCGGGCGCGACCTGGATCACGTTGGCCTTGATGCGGCCGTCGCGGGTCCAGGGCTGGACTTGGTAGCGTTGCCACAAGCCCGTGCCGGCCACCGCCGCCGCGCCGACAGCGACCAGGGTAAGCAGCACGCGGCCCATGCCTGAAATGGGAAATTGCATATTGACCTCGACTTCAAATCTTTAAAAAGCGGCACAGCATGCCCAGCACGACGATGAACATCGCCAGGTCGAACAGTGCGGGATGCCACACCAGCCGGTAAAAGCCGGCACGCGCCAGCAGCCAGGACAGGCCGCGCGACAGCAGCAGCGCCAGCAGCGCCATGAGCAGCAGGGATGGCATGTAGATGCCGTAAAGGCTGACTTCGCCTGTCATTGTTTCGCCTCCGTTGTCCGGTTGATCTGCGCCGGCGCGCCGGCCGGGTAGGTCGCGGCGTCGGGAAAGAGGCCGCGCCGTATGCCCACCAGCGCGGCCGCCGCGTCGATGCGGGCGGCGTGTGCGCTTGCGGATTCGGCACAGACACCGGCCAGCGCCGCGTCGAGTTGCCGCAGCAGCCCGGTGTCGGCGCGCTGCTGCAGGACATGGCCGGTGCGGAAATGGCTGGCCAAGTCCTGCAGCAGACGCGCCAGCGCCGGCTGCTGCAACTGCAGCTGAGGCGCCAGGCGCCGCAACTGCGCGACGTTCAGGCCAATGCGCAGGTCGCCGAAGGCATGCAGCGCGTCCAGGCTGGCGCCGTTTTCCTGGCCGCGTGCCGCTGCCATCGCCAGTCGCGGCGTGAGCATGCCGATCCGGTCCACCATGCGCACCGATACCGCTTCCACCGAAGGCACGCGGCGTTCGCCTGCCAGGCTGGCCAGTTCGCGCCAGCCGGCGCGCAAAAGCCGGCGCGCGGTCCAGTCGACACTGACCGAGCGCAGCAGGCGGGTAAACACCGCCGCGGCGGCGATGCCGGCCAGCTGCGCCAGCATGCTGTTGATGAAGGACACCAGGTCCAAGGTGCCGGTGTCCTGCATGCTGAGCATGCCGGCCACGCCGAACAGCATCGCCATCGCCGCGCCGGTGGTCGCCGGCCTCGCCACGTAAATGCCCAGCAGCAGGAAGCAGGGGGCCACTGCCAGCATCAGCATCTCGAAGCTGTGCACTGCCGGCATTACCAGCAGCAGGTACACCGCCGATATCGGAATCGATGCCAGCGTGTAGTTGAAGAACAACCGTATGCCCGGCACCGGGTCGTCCTGCGTGGCGAAGAAGCAGCAGAACACCGCCGCCATCATGGCCGCTGCCGATCCGGCCGGCCAGGCGGTCAGTATCCAGAAGGCGCAGCAGGCCAGGATGGCGATGACCGCGGCCGCCGCCGACAGCAGCGCCATGCCGGGATCACGATGCAGTACCCACGGCCGCGACCCGGCCACCCGTGGCCTGGCCGGCTGCCTGCCATGCAGGCTGTCGTCGAGCGCCGCGCGCAGGTCGGCGCTTTCGGTGCACAGCCGCAGCAGCGCATGCAGGCGGCAGGCCAGGTTGACCTGCAGCAAGTCGGCCCAATTGGATGCCGCCGTCAGCCCCGGACGCAGCGTGTCGATTTCTACATGCAGTTGCCCGGCCATGCCTCCGTTCGCGCTGGCGCCAGCTTCGTTCCAGACGACGATGCGTTGCAGAAGCGCCTGCCAGCGCGATGCCGCATCGGCGTCGGCGTTCGCCTTGCGCAGCGCCTGCAGCCTGTCCTCGATGCCGGCCAGCAGGGGCATCATCAGCGCCAGCCTGTCCTGCAGCGCGTTGATGGTATTGCCGGTCCAGCGCAGGTTCGATGTGTCGAACGGCAGATGGGTCGCCATCACGCGCAGTTCGGTGATGTCGCCGGCCAAGCTGCGCCGCTCGCCTGCATTGCTGCCTGCGCCGAGCCCATCGCGCAGCCAGCGCCGGGCATCGTCCAGCGCGCGGTCCAGACGCGCCAGCAGCGCCGGCGCCATGCTCTGCGGCAGCACCACGCTATGGATGAGGGTGGCGCAGACGATGCCCAGCGTGATTTCCTCGACCCGCGCCAGCGCCACGTCGAACACGGTGTCGGGCGCACCCACAGCCGGAAAGCCGATCAGCGCCGCGGTATAGCCGGCCAGCATAAAAACATAGGAACGCGGCGTGCGGTCGTGCAGCGAAATGTACAGGCAGACCCCGACCCACAGCGCCAGGGCCAGCGCCAGCAGTTCCGGCGCGTTTGACAGGCGCGGCACCAGCAGCACGGTCGCCATCGAGCCCAGGATGGTGCCGCTGACCCGGTACAGCGCCTTGGAACGCACCGCCCCGGACAGCGGATTGGACACCACGTAGGCGGTCAGCATGGCCCAGAACGGCCGCGGCAGGCTGATCGACATGGCAAGGTAGAGCGCCAGCATCGCGGCGGCAAAGGACTTGGCCGAGAACAGCAGCTCGGCGCGACTGGGCAACTTCACGACGCGCGCCGGCTCCCGGCGGCGTCTTCATAGGCGGATATGGCCGCTTCCAGGCGGCTCAGCACGCTGGCGCATGCAGCGATGTCATTGCGCGGTATGCCGTCGAACAGCGTGCGGCGAAATGGCACCAGCGCCTGTTCCAGCCGGGCGGCGCAGTCGCGGCCACGTTCGGTCAGGTGTAGGGTGCGGGCGCGGCGGTCGCTTTCATCCTCGCGCCGCTCGACCAGACCGGACACAATCAGTTGGTCGATCACCCGCACCAGCGAAGACGGCTCCAGCCCCAGCGCCTCGGCCAGCGCGCCGGGACGCACGCCGTCGCCCATCCTGCCGATCATCACCACCGGCCAGGCGGTTGCCTGCGACAGCCCGAAGCCGGAGGCAACTTGGTCGGCCACCGCCTTGTAGCTGCGCGACACCGCCGTTAGGGCCATCGTGAGGCGCATCAGTTCCTGGTCGAAGTTGTCCATTTCAGAATCTGTAATAAGAATTAGTTTGCATACGAAATGTTAGCATACAAAGTAAATCCCTGCAGGCGGGCCCGACACATTCCGGACACACTGGCGTGACAATTGGCGCGGAAAATGACCTCTTTGGCGCGCAGGGCGGACGCCGCCGCCCGATCGCCGTTGTCCGTTGTTAAAAGGAGGATGCAGCCATGACCAGACAATCAATGTCATCTAGCACGGGCGCGAACGAGGCGGCAAAGGACGCCGCAGCGCGTCCCGTGCCCGAACTGGTGGCGCGCCTGTATGCGGATGCGCCGCCAGCCGAGAAAAGCCGCCTGCTCGAGCCGCTGCTGCGGCCGCTCGGCCTGCTGTCGCTGTTTGCGCTGGCCGACGGCGCATTCGCCCGCATCTGGCTGCGCAACGGCGCAAGCGAATTGCGGGTCAGCCCAGACGACGCCCAGACCATATCGGCAGCGCATGTCGCCGAACTAGTGGGTTATCTGGAGCAGGCCAGTGTCGAGGCGCTGGATGGACTTTGCCAGGTGATCGGCGCTTCGCCCCTGCTGGCCGGGTCGGCGAGCGCAGTGCTGGTCGTGCTGGTGCTGCGACGCCTGCGCGCCCGGCATTTCGTCTGAGGTGCGCTGTGCGTTAAGGACTACGCCGGAGCCTTGCCTGACGACTCCCTCATGTGCGCTGCATGCAGTGCTGCAGCGCGAAGCGGCGCACCGTTTCCAGCGCCGGATTATGGCTGTCGGCCCGCCATGCCAGGTAGATCTCTGCACGGATCGCGCTGTCCCAGAGCGGCTTCAGGACGACGTCGGGGATCTGCAGATGCCCGGCCGAGGCCGGGACGATGGCCACGCCCAGGCTCTTGCGCACCATGGACAGGATGGTGTGGTTCTGTTCCAGGTATTGCGCATGCGGCGGGTCGATGCTGGCTGCCGTCAGGAGCGCCGTGATCAGGTTGTAAAAGTACTTTCCCTCGTCCGGCGAATGCATGATCAGCGGCTCGCTGCGCAAGTCGGCCGGCTCGATGCCTTCCTTGTTCGCCAGCGGATGCGCACGGTGCACCGCCAGTAACAGCGGCTCGGACAGCAGCAGCGCCTTGGAGAACGGCGATTGCGCGCTCAGGGGCCGCGTGAAACCCAGGTCGATCAGGTTGGAGGAGAGCGCCGCGGCCTGTTCCAGCGACACCATTTCCTTCAACACAATATCGATTTCCGGCAGCGCCGTGCGTGCGGCGGCGAGCAGGTCGGGGATGAGTTCATAGCCTGCCACCGCGGTAAAACCGAAGATCACCCGGCCGGCCTGGCCCTTGTCGATGCGGCGCGCCTCGGTGGCGGCCTGGTCTGCCTGCTTCAACAACTGGCGCGCATTCAGGTAGAAACTTCGCCCGGCAGTGGTCAGCGCGACCGAGCGGGTCGACCGTTCCAGCAGGCGCACGCCGACCGCATGTTCCAGCAGCTGGATCTGGCGGCTCAGAGGCGGTTGCGTCATGAACAGGCGCGCGGCGGCGCGGCCGAAATGCAGTTCCTCGGCAAGAGCAACGAAGCAGCGCAACTGGAAGAGTTCGAACATTTATACAGTTTCTGGATTAATCGATTCAGCATCTAGCTTAGACTAAACTTAATTCCCTTTCTACAATGCCTTCCATCCCGCTGCGGCCGGCATTACCGCTACAGCATCGGGCCGGCGCCCCGGGCGCCATCCAACCGCTGGCCAGCATGGCCAGTCACGAACACCAATCTGGAAGGATCGAGCATGAAGAATTGGAATGCCGCCGGTGTGTCATTGATTGCGATGGCCTGTCTCGGACCCGGCATGTCGGGCGCCAGCTGGGCGCAAGGCTTTCCGTCCCGGGCCATCACCATCGTCGTTGGCTCCAGTCCCGGCAGCACGACCGACGGCCTAGCCCGGGCCGTCGCGCAGGAAGTCACCGCGGCGACGAAGCAGGCCGTGATCGTAGAGAACAAGCCTGGCGGCAGTGGCGGCATCGCGGCGCAGTCGGTGGCCCGCGCTGCGCCCGACGGCCATACCGTGTTCATGACCACCAATACCACCCAAGCCGCCAATCCTTTCCTGTTCAGGAAGCTGAGCTATGACCCGGTAAAGGACTTCACGCCGGTTGGCGCGCTGGTCAAGGGTTATCTGCTGATGGTCACCCATCCGGGCGTGAAGGCAAAAACCGTGTCCGACTTCATCGCGCTGGCGAAGAAGGAGCCGGGCAAGCTGACTTTCGGATCGGGCAGTTCTTCCGCTCGTGTCGCCGGCGAACTGTTCCAGCAGATGACCGGCGTGCGCATGACCCATGTGCCCTACAAGGCCAACCCGAATGCGGTGCTGGACCTGGTCGGCGGCCAGATTGACATGATGATCGTCGACCTGACCACCAGCCTGCCGCAGGTGCGCTCCGGCCGTCTCAATGCGCTGGGCGTAACCAGCCTGCAGCGCTCGCCCCTGGTGCTCGACCTGCCGACCCTGAATGAAACCGGCCTGCCGAACTACCAGATCAGCTACTGGAATGCGCTGTACGCGCCGGCCAATACGCCCGAGCCGGTGGTGAGGACATTAAACCAGCTGATGCAGAAGGCCATGCAGTCGGAGGCGGTGAAGCGCTTCGTCTTCCAGAACGGCATGGAGGTGTTCACCTCGTCGCCGGAAGAACTGAAGCAGTTCCAGGCCGCCGAACTGGAACGCTGGGGCAAGATCATCCGGACGGCCGGCATCGAGGCGGAATGAATCGCTCGGTGCAGCGCTGAATCTTCACTACCCAGGCAACAAGCAAGGACAACAATGAAACCTGAAATTCTGCAGCTCAATCCGATCCTGGTCCCGTCGATCAACGACAGGTTCGACGCGCTCTACACGATGCGCCGCTACTTCGAGCAGGACGACAAGGAAGCCTATATCCGCGAAATCGGCCCGCGCATCCGCGGCGTGATTACCGGCGGCCATACCGGCATCAGCAGGGCACTGATGGCGCAACTGCCGGCGCTAGCGATAGTGGCGGTCAATGGTGTCGGCACCGATGCGGTCGATCTGTCCTATGCACGCGAACGGGGCATCCCGGTCACGGGCACCTTCGGCGCACTGACCGAGGACGTGGCCGACATGGCGCTGGGTCTAATGCTGGCGGTATGCCGCAACCTCTGCACGGTAGACCGCTTCGTGCGCGACGGCATGTGGGTGAAGCATCCGCAGCCCGGCGCGATCCCGCTGGCGCGGCGCTTCAGCGGCATGCGGGTCGGCATCGTCGGTATGGGCCGCGTCGGCCGCGCCGTAGCCGCCCGCGCCGCGGCGTTCGGCTGCGCGATCGCCTATACCGACCTGGCGTACATCGACAGCCTGCCGTGGCAATTCACCGGCAACTTGGAGCAGCTGGCGGAAGACAGCGACATGCTGGTGCTGTGCGCCGCCGCCGACAAGGCCGAGGGCATCGTGAACGCGAGGATATTGCAGGCGCTGGGCAGCGACGGCTACCTCGTCAACATCGCCCGCGGCAGGCTGGTCGATGAAACCGACCTGGTCCACGCACTGCAAACCGGCATGATCGCCGGGGCCGGCCTGGACGTGTTCGTCGATGAGCCGCATGTGCCGGCCGCGCTACTCAACATGGACCGGGTCGTGCTGCAGGCCCACCGCGCCAGCGCCACCGTCGAGAGCCGCACCGCAATGGGCGAGATGGTGCTGGACAGCCTGGCCGATGCGCTTGCCGGTCGGAGGCCGGAGAACAGCCTGACGACCTGAAAGCGCCCGGGAAAAGTCCATGGCATGTTCGCGTTGTTTTGCCCTCCTTGCTGCCTGGCCCTGACGCGCCGGCACGCCTGGCCTGACACGGCCACGCGCATCGTGTCAGACGCTCCAGGCACACCTGCGCCAGCCACCGTCCGAATGCAGGCATAATCCTCCAGACCCAGACCTGCGGGCGGTAGCCGTCATGCGCCCGCCCGCCTATAACAAGGAGGAGACATGACAGAAACATGGCGCCTGTCGGCAGCGGAGCTGGCTGATCGCATCAGGGCGAGGCAACTTTCGGCGCGGGAGGCGGCGCAGTCGGCGCTGGACCGGCTGGCCGCGGTGAACCCGGCCATCAATGCCGTTGTCGACTGCCGGCCGGAAGAAGTGCTGGCCCAGGCCGACGCAGTCGATGCAGCGCTTGCGCGCGGCGAAGATCCCGGCATCCTGGCCGGCGTTCCGGTCACGGTGAAGGTCAACATCGACCAAGCCGGCCATGCGACCACCAATGGCGTGACCCTCCAGCGCGACCTGATTGCCGCGAGCAACAGCCCGGTTGTAGACAATCTGCGCAAGGCGGGCGCCGTGATCCTCGGGCGGACCAATACGCCCGCATTCAGCTACCGCTGGTTCACCAGCAACCAGCTGCATGGCACCACCCGCAATCCACGCGACCCGCTACTCACGCCCGGCGGCTCGTCCGGCGGCGCAGCGGCAGCCGTGGCCAGCGGCATCGGACATCTGGCCCATGGCACCGACATCGCCGGTTCGATCCGCTACCCGGCCTACGCCTGCGGCGTGCACGGGCTGCGCCCGAGCCTGGGCCGCGTGCCTGCCTACAACGCCTCGCTGCCCGAACGCGCCATCGGCCCGCAACTGACAGCCGTGTCTGGTCCGATAGGACGCACCATCCGGGATCTGCGGCTCGGTCTCGCCGCCATGTCCGCGTTCGATGCGCGCGATCCATGGTGGGTGCCGGCGCCGCTGGAAGGCCCGGCCCTGCCCAGGGTGGCAGCGCTGTGCGTGCGGCCGGATGGCCTGCAGGTTGCGCCTGAGGTCGAGGCGGCATTGCAGGACGCCGCCCGGCGGCTGCGCGAGCGCGGCTGGCGCGTCGACGAGGTCGAGCAGTTGCCGCCCTTGAAGGAAGCGGCCGATCTGCAGATTACGTTGTGGATGGGCGACGGCTATGCGGCCATGGAGGCGGCCGCGATCCGGGAAAATGATCCCGGCGCGCTGGCGGCGCTGGCCGGCCACAAGGCCCGCGCCGCCGCGCTCGACTTGGCCGGCTTTTCCCAGACGCTGACGCGCCGGGCCACGCTGCTGCGGCTGTGGCAACAGTTCCTGTTGGACTACCCGCTGGTACTGCTGCCCGTTTCGGCGGAACTGCCTTTCCCGGACCAGCTGGATTTGCAGAGCGACGCCGCCTATAACCGCGTATGGGCGGCGCAGATGACGCAGATCGGCCTGCCATTGCTCG
The DNA here is from genome assembly GCF_019052805.1 of Noviherbaspirillum sp. L7-7A. Taxonomy (NCBI): domain Bacteria; kingdom Pseudomonadati; phylum Pseudomonadota; class Betaproteobacteria; order Burkholderiales; family Oxalobacteraceae; genus Noviherbaspirillum; species Noviherbaspirillum sp. L7-7A. The sequence goes on along the minus strand of NZ_JAHQRJ010000002.1, from coordinate 463,777 downwards.
GGCTGCCTGCCTTGAGCGTCTGCACCGGCATGCATGGCACCGGGCCGCTCGGGGTGCAGCTGGTGGCGGCGCGCTATCGCGAGGACATCTGCCTTGCCGCCGGTGAGGCGATAGAGCAGGGCGGCGTCGCGCTGACGCCTGTCGACCCGGCCTGAGGTCGCCGGCAACGCCTGCTCGTGCTCAGTGAGCTGTATTGCCGCATGCTGGAGCCGGGCCTTCCTGACGTAGCGGGATGGTTTTTCCAACTGATGCGGTGGCACGTGCCCGTAGCTGGCCGCATCCGGCGTCAACGTCCTGGCCGGCGGAATCGCGTAGCTTGGTCAGTACGCCGCGCTGATGGAGCGCCCGCGCGATTTCCCGCGAGCGCTCCCAGCTGGGCCTGGCAAACGGCAGTCCCGGGACTGTGTTGTAGGGAATCATATTGAGTACGGCATATTTCCCCTTCAGCAGGGCAACGATGCCGTCGAGCTCATCCTGTCCGTCATTGACGCCCTCCATAAGCGTCCATTGATATTGAACCGGGTAGTGCGTGTGCCGGGCATAGTCTTCGCCCAGGGCGACCAGGTCGGCCGGGTCGATGCGCGGCGCTTTGGGCAGCAGCGTCGCCCGCAGGGCGGGCTTAGTGGTATGCAGGGAAAGCGCCAGCGCCGGCTTGACCGTGCTCATTAGAAGGCGCCCGAAGACGCGGACATCGCCCACGGTGGAAAATACCAGGTTCTTGTGCCCGATGTCACCTTCCGTGCCCAGGAGGTCGATTGCCTCCAGCACATTGTCCAGATTGTGCGCCGGTTCTCCCATCCCCATGAAGACGACTTTCCTTACCGCTCTGATCGAGCGCGCTAGAACCACTTGTGCCACGATTTCGCCGCTGGTTAGCTGCCGGATCAGGCCAGCGCGTCCGGTCATGCAAAACTGGCATGCAACGGCACAACCTACTTGGCTGGATACACATACACCGCCGCGCGGCAACAACACGGTTTCTACCATCTGGCCGTCACCCAAACTGACAAGCAGGCGGGCCGCCTCCCCATCGGCAGTATGGGTAGACACCAAGCGGGCGAGCGCAGCCAATTCAGCATCGATTTCCGGCAACGCGTCCCGTAAAGCCCTTGGAAAAAAGTCGGCGGGATGGCGCCGCCCCTGATGGTGTGGCCGGACTTGCACCCAGTCGCGAAGGACACGTTGCTCATGGAGGGGTAAAGCGCCAAGTTGTTTCAGGCGTTGACGGATTATTTCAATATTCATAACAATAATTCAGCCAAGGGGAACTATGATAGCTCATCACTACCAATGAAAAAGTCGCTCATTATCACCGGTGCGCCGCCGTGTGGAGCAAGTCGAGCGTCCGCGTCCAAATGTCACTGATTTTCAAGGCAGGCGTGCATACGCCGAGCGCATTGGCAAAATTAACATCAGCAAACGCACGGAAAGTCTGACTTAGCTGGGAGATCGGATTGCTGATAAGGCACCACACCGGCGCCATGAAAACCGGTTCTCATTAAAGGCAGAGAGCGGGGATAAACATTATTCCTCGGGGAATATTGGGAGTGGAGCCTAAGCCGACTGGTCTGGCAGGCACCGCAAGCCAGACTAGTCATTGGACGAGCGGGCGCACAAGTGGTGCCATCGATAGCCGTTTAGAAAAGCCAGTACCCGTCATCGGCAGCATTTCTGTTCCATGTACGCAACACGGCCGAGCACGGTCGGGGCATTGCCAGCTACTAAGACGAGACCCCTCGCAATGTCTGACAACGACTACTTTGCTGCGGTGACTGGCGACTAGTCGAAAAACGGCTAGATATTTCCACTGTGAAATATTTCAATTCTTTGTGAATCAATGTTTCCAAAAAAATATTGATGGATAGCCATATTTTCTCTAGGCATGTTGCTCCAAGTGAAATAATATATGTGCATACGGCAACCCGTCGGTTTGTCCGCCCTCTGCCAAACGAGAAATGAGGCCCATCATGACGCCAGCTTACCCAATGTCAGTAACAGCTTCGGAACAACAGCATTCGCGACTTGACATGAAATCAATGAAAGCCGAGGCGCTGCCTTTTACGATACGCGTAGTAAGCAATGCGAGTGATCTTGAAAAGGCAGTGCGGATTAGGCACGCAGCTTATATGCGTCATGTGCCTGCATTTGCGCAGGCATTAAAAATGCCGGAACGTTCTGATTCGGAATTGGGCGTCGTGGTATTGCTTGCCGAGTCAAAGTTCGACGGGTCGCCTATTGGCACTATGCGTATTCAGACCAATGAATTTAATCCTTTAACGCTGGAGCAGTCGGTGAATCTGCCGCATGCGTTGACGAGCCAGCGCTTGGCTGAGGCCACTCGTCTCGGCGTTACACAGGAACGCGTCGGCCGCATGGTGACAACCGCTTTGTTCAAGGCTTTCTTCCTTTATTGTCAAAAGCAGCGCGTCGACTGGATGGTGATTACTGCACGGTCGCCGGTTGACCGTCATTATGACCGCCTGATGTTCAAGGACGTGGACCCAGAAATGGGCTATATTCCATTTAAACATGTTGGAAATCTGCCGCATCGGGTCATGTCTTTTGAAGTGGGCGCGGCGCACGACCTGTGGTTGAGTGCTAAACATCCCCTCTTTAATTTCGTTTTCCGGACCTATCACGCCGACATTGATGTCAGTGCCACCACACTGTACGAATCGCGAATCCCGCAAAGAGCAACGACTGCAGATACTGCAATGATGATCGCTTGACCGCAAATTCTAGTTCTTTACTTCAATAGTCAATTAAGTTACCCTGTGGAAATATTGATGCGACTAAATAGTCGTGTTGCGTTTCTGTTACACAGGGAATAATAAAAAGATGACTATTTCTTCGATAACGGAGCCAGCACGTAAAGTCTTTGCGTGCCTGTGGCTGGAATCCCTGCTTTATCGCCTTTCTGCCTACGTGTTGCCTGCAGCGATAGCCTTGCTATCGCTGGTTGCACTGCTCTTCTGGGAGCCACACTACTCAACGGCGGGCGCCCAACAAGTAGCGTTTCGCGTCCTTGAACAAACGTCGGGGCAATTGTCTTTGCCTGAAGCGAGACAACTGGTCAGCCAGCAGGCTAGTCGCCAATACTTCGATACCCGCTTGTCCGAGCAGCCGTTCTGGCTCAGCTTTGAAGTTAAACCTAATGTCGATGGGATGCCGATTGCGATCGAATTCCCGTCCCGGCATAGCACTGCCATTAGCTGCTGGGATGCGCAGTCGCTGACGGAATTAGGAAACGCCAATCGTAGCGAAGTTGCCGGCGACATGGCGCTGGTAAGGGCGGGCTTTGTGTTGCAATTGGGAAAAATAGTCGCACCCCGGAAAGTGCTTTGCAAGCAAGAGTTTGTGGGTCCAGCTAGGCTGGAGGTGGCTGAATGGTCCACCTCGGAATTGCGTTATGCGGCACGTGCTTTCGAACGTTACTCCGGACTGCTGGACGGCGGATTACTTGTGCTAGCCATGTTCGTCGTTGTCACCGCTATCATTAACCGGGAAAGCACTTACCTTCTGTTCGCCGCATGGTTGTTGATGAATCTGCGCATGGCAGCATTGTCTTCTGGTTGGGATGCGCAATGGCTGGGGCACACCGTTCCGCTCGACTGGATGACGCGCGGACGTTCGGTAAGCTTGGCCTTGTATTACGTGTTAACTTTTACTCTGTTTCGCACATTGTTCCGCGACGAGTTGAACAAGCTGGGGCATTCGTATGTGCTTAAGGTTACCGAGTTGATGTGTGTGCCGTTGTTGATAGGCGGAGCCCTTCTGTCATACAAGACTTTCCTTCCGATGTTATGGGCCTTTACGGCTTTTGGTACTGTGGTCCTGGTGTTTTTCCTGACCCGCATTCTCGTCTTTCGCATCACGCCTGTCGCGATCTGGTACACCGCTTCGCTTTCCATTACGCTCATTTCCAGCCTTTATGAAGTGATATCAGCTGCCGCAGGGCTCAAGGGCCTGATTGGTACAGTAAATTTTGTTACAGCATCCTTGTCGTCGAGCCTTTTGGCTGCGCTAGCGATTGCAGCGCAGTTACGAATGAAGCATCAACAGTGGGTTGAGGCACAGACCGAATTGAGGGAAACATACAATGCCATGCCTATCGGCCTATTTACTCTCGACCTGACGGGAAAATTCGTTGCAGTCAATCCAGCATTGCGCAACATGCTAGGTGTACAAGAAATCAAGTTAGGCAATGATGAATGGTCCACTTATTTCGACAAGGGCGCGTGGTCAAGCCTTCACCGCATGGTTACCAACAGCCATAATGGCGACTTGGAAATCGGCTGCAATGGTAATTTTCCAGGAGAGCGCAAACGCTTCCTGGTGAAGGCAACGCTGGCGAGGGGCAAAATCGATGGCTCGTTGCAAGACATCACCGCCCGGGCAAAGGCCACAGAAGAATTGCAGTTCATGGCCAATAACGATCCTTTGACAAAGGTGCTGAATCGACGCGGCATCGATGCGTTGCTTGAAGTCACACTGCGTGAGAATACAAAGGCAGCGCCGACCATGCTTGCCTATCTCGATCTCGATCGATTTAAGTTGATCAATGATCTTTACGGTCACGCAGCAGGCGATGAAGTGTTGAAGCAAGTATGCGATCGCATCAACGCCATGCTAACGGGCGAGCAAAGAGTGGGCCGCGTCGGTGGGGACGAATTTGTAATTGTCTTTCCAAATACGCCAGTGGCCGTGGCGGTTTGGGTTTGCCGGGGGCTGGTGGATAGCTTGGGCACGGGGCCTTATCATTTGGGCGACAAGGCATTTCAGGTGCGCGGGTCTATTGGGTTAATCGAGGTCGATCCCGGCACAAAGATAAAGGATGCGGTCTCGACTGCTGATCGTGCCTGTCGCGAGGCAAAGGCTGGAAGCAATGGCTTAGTCGTGTATGAGAAGAATGCCAAAGCTTTCCGTGAGCGCGAAGCAGAATTGAGCTTGGTGGAAAAAATATCCAGTTCGGGAGCACCTGAAGGACTGTTTCTCGAAATGCAGCCCATCATGTCGCTCAAAAGTCCGCACGAGTCGCTTAACTTTGAGGTCCTGCTTCGCATGCGTGATCAGGACGGCAGCATCATTCCTGCCGGTCGCATCATTCCCGCAGCCGAAAGCAGCGGGAGGATAGGAATGATAGACCGCTGGGTACTGGCCACAACCCTAGAATGGGCCAGTGTCCACCATAAGGAATTGACCCGCACGCAGTTCATTTGCATGAATCTGAGCGGCGCGTCATTAAACGATGAGCGTTTTGTGCTGGACGCTTTTGACATGTTGGAGAAAAACAGGCATTCGGCTAGTCTTCTTTGTCTCGAAATTACGGAAAGCGTCGCTCTGCACGACCTGGAAAATACGCGGCGCTTCATTGACCGTGTGCGCAGCTATGGTGTGAAAATCGCGCTGGATGATTTCGGCGCTGGTTACACTTCCTTTTCCTATCTAAAGGACTTGCCGGCAGACGTGTTAAAGATTGATGGCAACTTCATCGTGAACATGAATGCGCATCCGGCGAATGTGGCCATCGTCGAAGCCATCGTCAACCTTGCTGGCAATCTTGGCATGAAAACCATCGCCGAATGGGCAGAAGATAATGCTACTGTGCAGACCTTAGTTGAAATCGGCGTTGACTATGTTCAAGGTTACGCCGTATCTCGCCCGCAGTCGTCCGCTAGTATTCTTGCCGCTGAGTCTTCAGCAGCCTTTATCCAAAACAGCGAGCTGAAAAGCTATGCGAAAACGCTTAGTATTCTGACTGAGACGCCAATTCCCCTTCCAGCAGGAATCACACTCATCTCCTCCGATGGGATGTTACTGTCGAAGTAAAGAAGAAACCATGCTAGATGGCGCCGTGTAGCGCCTTTTATGTTGTATTGCTTTCTCTACCAAGGTAGCTGATGCGATGCGTCTATGTATTTCATGGGCTGTGTAACCAGCGGAACAGTTAGCAAGCCTTGCACCGTGGTCTAGTGCAAAGTGATGCTGACAGCCTTGAACGTCTACTCATGCCAACAGTCTTGAGAATGGTATATTCCCATTTAATTGCTTATCATCATTAATGGCTTTGAAGTAACAAATTGTACGAACTTGAAGGAAAAATAGTTAAGGCCATCATTCCGCCCCGGTTTTTGTATACATGATCGAGCTTAGCAAATACCATGTTGCTTTCTCTGTCGACAAAAGTCTTCATAATGGCTTTTCTAAGTTTCCCATGGCAAACCGATCTCACTTGCTCCGCGACGCAATAGAAGATTTGATTGCCACCGGCGTGTTCCGCCCGGGAGATCATCTGGATGAAACGGAACTTGCCAAGCGTTTCGATGTGTCGCGCACGCCGATACGCGAGGCGCTCATTCAACTCGCATCCATGGGGCTGGTCGTGATACGGCCACGACGCGGTGCGATCGTGGCCAAAGCGGCTCCAGAGCAACTAGTTGAAATGTTTGATGTCATGGCCGAATTAGAGGCCATGTGCGGCAGACTTGCCGCACGCCGCATGTCTGCCACAGACCACGACACACTCAAATTAGCGCACGAAGCCTGCCGCCAAGCTTGTTTGGCAGGTGATGCCGACGCTTACTACTACAAAAATGAACAGTTTCACGACGTAATATATACCGGCAGCCATAACACTTTTCTGGCGGAGCAGGCCCGTGCGCTGCACCGAAGGCTGCGACCTTATCGTCGTCTGCAATTACGGGTGCGCAATCGGCTTCCCACCTCGTTTTCGGAACATGAGCAGGTCGTCAATGCAATTTTGGCCGGAGACGGCGACTTAACTGCTAATCTGCTTCGGCAGCACGTTCTGGTGCAAGGCCAGCGTTTCGCTGACTTGGTTGCTTCCTTGTCTCAACTAAGCACACGTGCTGCATGATTCTTCAGCGACATGGACATACTTGGACCTTAACGCCAGCGACGTGGCATCCGCTGAGGGACGGCACCCCGACCCATGCGCTTTTGGACCTGCTTCCATAAAAAGCTGGCTAACGCCAGCATGATCATTTTTCGCATGACTTTATCCGATGCAGTGAAATACGGAATAGTCATTTTTGCACCAAGTGACTTATGAAGGGGGCGCCCACGCGGCATCAGTGACGATTTGCGCAAAGGCTAGGCGTTGAATAGGGACATTAAACAATACGAGGCGAACATATGCGTTATTCAACGGACCTAAACAACGTCTTGATAACTCAACACGATACGACGGTACCGCACCATACTGTTGATGTCTAGCAAGCCCAGCCAGCGCGCCACCTCTTCTTCAGTTTTCCCTTTACGCAGTTGCCGTAGCGCGAAGGTGTGGCGCAGCTTAAACAGCCCGCCGGCGTCCTTGCCGATCTTCGCCGATTCGAGAACGTCCCGGCTGGCTTCGAAGCAGCGGGTATGTGACCACTGCGTGCCACTCATCGTTGATGGAAACACGTAATTTCCAGGAATAACTTGTTGAGCCCGTATGCGAAGCCAGAACGCGAGCTGGCGGCCCGCCCAGTCCGCCACTGGGGTTTCCCGCGCGGGCGAATTGCCATTGCCTTCAATCGCAAGTTTCCACGGTACGCCAGCACGCCGCCCGCCCGTTGTGATGACGCCATCCATTTTCAGGCTGCGAATATCGCCGGGCGCCAGACCAGCACCTAGCATCAATGCAACGGCGGTGCGGTCTCGCACCGTTTTCCAAGTCATTTTTTCCTTGCTGTCCGGCTGCGGCGCGCGGGTCAGATGTGCAATCAGTACCCTTGCCTGCATTTCGTCGAGATAATCGGGTGGCGGATCCTTGTCGGCGGCTTCCGCATATTTATATTCGGGGCGCTCACGTAATAGGGCTGCGGCCCGGTTCGCTTCTTCGCCATCAAGCTTTGCCTGAAACTGGGTGATGCGTTGAATCAGCACTAGATAACGGTTTGCATAACGGGGAGACAGATAGCTGCCATGCGTCGTCTGCCGTGGATGCTCTGGATCCGGCCCGCTACCGCGTATCGTTAAGAAGGTTTCGAGATCGGAGACAGTTACATCGGCCAAAAGAAGGCTGCGCTCGGCGCAAAATTTCGCAAATGCTTGCCACATCTCCCGATAAACGTTCATTGACTCCGCTGACAATGCACGTTCGCTCTTAGCACGAGACCGCGATGTCTGGCGATGCGCGAGCCAAGCTTCAAAGCTGTTGTTCAATGCTTCTTCGGTCTGCCCGGCATCAATGTCGAAGAGTGTTAGGTTTCTCGTCATTTACATCCTCCCTTGCATCCCAATCGAAAAGAAAGTTCACAAAACAATGCTACCATCGAATTAACGCCAGAGAAATTTGTGACCGTTTAACGTTCATTGGAGGAGCAGGCAGCCACGATTGGACGCAGGATGCTAAGCCATGTCTACGCGTGGTGAAAAAACTGTTTGCAGATGCATTTTGGCTTGCACAGTGCTCTTGAACTGGGGACGATGTTGATTACCAGAGCGTGCTGATACTGGCCATCCACGCATGCGCAAAAGGTAGCAAAACGCGCTACGCGGGCTTAATCACTTACCCCAAAGGCAGAGAAGAACCGGTCTTCAAGTACCTGGAATCGGCTCGCGCTAACTGGCCGTTGCAGGCGTAGCAACTTCAGTACGACCTGTATCTGTGCATCTTCAAGGGCAGGCCTTATTGTGATGGCACTTCAAACTTAGCCAATGTATTAAAAAAATTTACAACACCGAACTGCAATCTTAATTGTAGTGATATTACATATCGCGGTATTATCTGCGGCGCCTGGTTTGTGTCAGTTTTCAATGGAAAGTTATAAACCGATGCGGGTCATTACCGATCACCAGAATAATCGCAAAACTGCCTGGTCTTTTCTCAACGCAAATCAACTTAGGTCCCAATCATGACTATCGCTCTCATTCTCAAGAACGCTACTGGCTCGCTGTTCCCGGTCATTAACCCTAGACAAGGCAAGCCTGTCCTAGAAGGCTTCGTGGAATTCTCGCTCGACGACAAAAAGGACGGCGCAAAACTTCGTCTGGAGGTCTCCGCATGGCTGAAGAATAAGGACGGCAAAAATTTCTATTCTCTGAGCATCGGCGGCATCTCGGCTGCACTGTTCAAGGAAAAGGAATCGGCCAACGACAAGCTGCCGGCCTACGCAGGCACGTTCGGTTTCGAACGCGAACTCCGTCTGGCAGCTTGGAAGAAAACCGCTAATGGCTCCGGTAAGCCGTATCTGTCCTTGGCCATTTCGGAAAAGTCGAACACCGGCAGTACTACCATCAACGCTTCATCAGCTAGTGCGGCGCCCCAAAGCGCTCCGCCAGCACAGCAGCAGAAATCACCGGCCAGAACTGGCGTCGAAGCTCCTGACTTCGATTTCGTCTGACCGTTGTCTCAACTTAACCGACCCCGCGGACATCTTTCCGCGGGTTCTCTTTCAGCGCCAGCAGCAGTGTAAGAGCCACCTCACACCTCACCGTTTTTCCGCATTCATCGCAATTTTAATTCATAACCTCTATAGGTAATATGGACAGTATATTTATACGGTACAATAGTATTGTTGTGCATCACTATTAGTTTCAAATTGCTTCAGACCTCAATCGGATATAGGAAAGGCACCATGGGAAAAACAGCGCAGCAGGTTGACTTGGTTCGGAACGAGCCACGCTATTCCCATCTTGCGACACCGTCTCTTGCCTTGGTGCAGAAGCAATCTCCCGACTATTCCTCTAGCCATGCGCTTCTTCATCCGCAGCATTCCAATATCTCGTTCGCAGTTCGTCCAGACCGTTCCGTCTCCTATTTTGACCCTGTTACTAGCCTTCCAAACCGAAATCACATTTTCGGTGCTTTGGACGAAATGATCGTAAGCGGCGTTGACGATTGCGCCGTCCTGTTTGTTGATCTGGACAATTTCCGTCGCATAAATAACAGTTTTGGACATGAGAAAGGGGACAGCTTGCTTCTTGCAGCTGGGCGGCGGCTTCAACGATTTGTTACCGATCAAGAATGGATTGTCGGGCGTTTCGGCGGAGATGAATTTGTTGTCGTGGTTCATGGCAAAAGGGATCGCACTACACTGAACGCGCTGGCGGAGCAACTTGTTTTAGAGCTTGCTTACCCTCACCAGTTCGAAGGCCTGAGCGTTTCAGTCACCGCTAGTATTGGTATTGCCTGTTTTCCGGGTGATGCTACAGAAGCAGGCGAGCTTATCCAGTACGCTCACACTGCGATGTACGCGGCCAAGGGAATGGGTGGGCAGGGATACCGTCATTTCAGGCAAAACATGGCGGCACACGCCGCCGAGAGTTTGCTCATTGAAGGCAGACTGCGACAGGCCCTGGAAAGTAACGAGTTTTCGCTTGTCTTTCAGCCGATCGCGCGTGCCGGCTCAAACGAAATTCACATTGTCGAGGCATTGCTGCGCTGGACAAATAATCGGAATGAGATCGTCGACCCAGACCAGTTTATTCCAGTAGCAGAAGAATCCGGATTGATCAGGGATATTGGCCGCTGGGTTTTGCAAGAAGCATGTCAGCAAGCCAGCCAGTGGCGCCGGACGCGTGCTACTCCGATTGTGGTCAGCGTCAATGCATCGCCTTTGCAGCTTGCGAACCCCAAGTTCTGCGACGATGTCCAGGCAGCCATGGATGCGGCTGGCCTGCCACCTGATCTATTGGTTATCGAGATGACCGAGCGAATGATGGTAGAAGAGGATGCCATCACCAGCGCAAACATACGCCGTTTGACAGAGATGGGGGTCAGAGTCGCGCTGGATGACTTCGGCACTGGCTATTCTTCGCTGAGCTACCTCACCAGGTATCAGATTCAATCCATCAAGATCGACCGATCCTTCATTGGCAATATCGAATTCGACCTCCGAGCACGCGCACTGGTCCAGGCAATCATCGGTATCGGGAAAAGTTTGGACGTGCGCATGGTGGCTGAAGGCGTGGAATCGCAGGGCCAGGCAGCGGTGCTGGAGAGTCTGGGCTGCGACTACCTTCAGGGTTACCTAATCGGTCGCCCGGTAAGTGCCGAGGCGTTGTAAGACACCGATCAAACAACGCACCAAACAAAAAGGGCGGAAACCCCCACCCCTCATTACCGTTCAGGACGGTGACCTAGCCTTTAAATTTGGCCGCAGCAGCTTTCAAATCGGGCGCGGCGCGAAACTTGGCCGTTTTGGATGCCTTAATTTTTAGCTTTTCACCAGTTGCCGGGTTACGACCGGTACGAGCCGCGCGCTTGCCAACCGAAAAGGTGCCCAAGCCGGACACCGCGAATCGCCCTTCCTTGCGCAAACCGGTTTGGATGAATCCGATCAGTAGTTCCATTCCTTCTTTGGCCTGCGCTCGGGTCACGCCAGTTTGTTCAGCGATCGCTTCAATGACTTCAGTTTTCTTCACTCCGTTATCCTTTCTCGTCTCCGATAAACACAAGTGCCGCAACAAGAGTCTAGCGAGCCGGGCACTTGTTTACCTGCTATACGCCATGCTGCATGATCTCGATCTGTTTTTTCGCCAGCTTGAACACCAGGTCGGCGGTCAGGAATGGGTCATTCGCCAGCATCTGCTTCACAATCATCGTAGTGATCGGATATGCATCGCCTGCCGCGATCGCCACGCCACGGGCGCCGGTTCCCTTCCTCTGGACCGAAAGGTAGAGCTTGCCGGGCTGCGCTTCCAGCGTCATCCACTTTTCATTGTTTTGGCCATGGCCTTTGGCTTCGAACTTGCTGGTCCAGAGCATCAGGGTCGCGAGCATGAGCGGCAATTCTCTTTGCGAGAGCTGGATCGCTACCTTGTTTTTCCAGTTATAGGTGCGCTGGCCACTGGCCTCCGTGGCTTCAACGCGGATCGTGTGAATTCCGCGCTGCGTCGTATCTTCGGAAAAGCATGCCGCGAACTTGCCGCCGTAGACATGAAACGATTTGTAGCGCTCGCCATCCGGCCCCGAGCCTGATTCGCTCTCGTTTTCTGGCCAGGCAATTTCAGGCGAACCCGGATCAGCCGGGTGGGGTGCTTCTGCGCGCTGTTGTGCACGTTGCTGATCCACCTGACTTGCAGTATTCCCCACACCTTGTCGCGCCGGCGGCACGGACGACCATGATTGCGCCGTGGCAGCAGGCGCTGCCGGATTATTCACCAGACGTGTCTGCACGGGCGTAGCACTTCCCTTCGATGCGCTTTCCAAATAACGCGCCAGTGTCAGCCGCACATAGCGAGCCTCCTCGCAGTTGTCCTGCCCACTTTCGTCCCACGTCTTGAGCTTGGCGGAAAAATCCGGCCCTTCATACCGGCCGATGGAGATCAGCACGCCCATGCTTGGCACGATCAGGCCGCGGCGGGCAAGCCGTTCCTTTGTCGCCGGCGTCACGGCATACAGAATGCCTTTCAGATATTTCTTTGCCCGTTCATTATCAGCCTTAAACGCATCGATGGCCTGGACAATGACATCGCCCTCAATGTCAAAGATGTCGGACAGGGTGTGCGAATCCGGCACCGGCAAGGAAAGTGCGCGAATTGACTGCTGATAGGTTGTGGCATTGAAACTCATGCGTTCTCCACGCGGAAGTTGTGATATACAGTACAAATGATTATAATACTAATACGTGTGTTTATCAATTTGCGTTATCTCATCACCGTTATATTTTTGGGTTAATTTACGCCAGTAGTCGGGCGATGCTGCTACTGGATGACTAAGGACGACCGAGGAGCTATGATTTCCAAGGTATATTCTATTTCGATTGACGGTCGAAACTATTCTGCTGCCTGCCAGACTGAATTGCAGTATGCGGCTGCATGGGAGAAAGTGCTGTCGCACGCGTATGAAAACAGACTTGGCGTGAGATGCTGGTGCAGGGGACGAGGCCCGAAGCTCCTCGCGCCGAAGAAATATGCTACCCGGTTTGGATCGGCCCGGTATGGCCAATCAGGAGCGGAGCATGTTTCCGGCTGTGGCTATCATTCCTGGTCCCATGACCGGAGGGGTATGCAGGCATACGGCAAGGATGCGATCGAGGAGATGGAGAGCGGCGGCGTGCGCTTGAACAGGCCTGTCGGTCTGCCGTTATTCGAACCGTCGCTTCAATCCGGACGGGAACCTGCGTTACGGCCGGTTCCAACCGAAGTGCGGGATGCTGGCTTGTCACTGTACGGTCTCCTGCAGTTGGTATGGCATGTGGCGCAGATGAATGCGTGGCATCCCCGGATCGAAGGCACCCGTAAGCCGCGGCTGGTAGGTCATTTTCTGGACAAGGCCGTCGCGTAGATCCGTCTGGATCGCCATGGCCGGGAATGCCTTGGACCGCGTACGGCGGTGGCATGGAGCCGGACCAACCCGGGAAAGAACGAGGCGGCTGTCGAGGCCCGGTCGCGCATTCTGTTGATCTCACACCTTGCCCGGTGGAAGGAAGGCATGGACCTGTTCGAGGCGCTGCCGCTGGCAGACAGGCAACTGTTCTCCCAGATATGGATGTCGAAGCATGGCCAACCGTGGGAAAAGACGCAAGAGGATTTTCCTCATGCCCTTGAGGCATGGCGGCGCAGCGACTGCGTCATGGCCGTCGCGCTTGCGCATCCTTATCCCTTCAAGCAAATGGACGAGAAAAAAAGTTCTTCCTGGTCCTGCCAAGTTTTTAGCTTGGCCCTCATGCCTTCAACCGACGACTGGATTCCCTATGCTAACGACGCAGAGCGCACGCTGCCGGCCAAGTTGCGAGCAGAAGGGCGCTCGTTTACGAAGCCGCTGTCGTTCGACGCCGATCCCTCTGTGCTTTTTCCCAGCGTGATCCTGCATGATTGCGAAGAGACTGCGATTATGCCCATGGAAATCGTCAAAACGGCCAAACCGGTCCCGAATGGCTTTGCAGACTTCAGGCAGCGCTATTTTGCCAATGGGTTCGGCGTCGACAGCTGGTAGGTCTGGAATCTCAGAAGCTCGCCCCAGGAGATACCTGATTTCGCGCCGCGGCGAACGGAGAAATCCCTGCAGCAGGAACCGGCGTCTGCCGAGCCTTCACTCCCGATTGCTTCCGTCGCTCTAATCGCAGCTATACCGGTCGTGGCCGACCCCTATAGAGGCGACTTCATTTGACCGGTTTTCCGTAGCAAGGTCTATATCGATCTCTTTATTGACAGCGGCCCTGGACAAGAGGGCCTTTTCACAGGTTACCTCTTTGTACGTTGGTAATCGCAGATGATTGTCGTCGCCTGTTAGGCATCTCCCTGAGAAAGCAAACGGCTTAGGCCAAAACCCTTCCTCAGGAGGAAAGCATGAAATCGCAACAGAAACCTTTGAAAACTCGATCCATCCTGTTCATCACCAATCACAGTGGTCCTGACCGCTATATCAAGGCTGGGTTCGTCAATCCCGAACTCTATAACATCGAAGTCAAGAACCTTAAACCGAGGCCTCACCCCTCAATGCCAGGGTTCCTGGTACGTAACGGAAAAAATGAGTACCACGGCTACGTCGCTGTGCATGACCTTTACATGGTCTGGCCGAAAGGACGCGGACCGTGCGCAAGAATGACGGCACGGCGCGCGTAAGAAGGACATCATCGATGACAAACGCAAAGTACCCGCCCATCAGTGACGCTGAACGGGCGCGATTGCGTGCTGATGCACGCGATATTCCCGCAACGGCCAGACGCAGGAACACCACGCTGGACGCCTGGGATCTTCGCAGTGAACGGGCAGCTGCTGAAAAGCATTTCGTGCTGGGATGCTGGCTGTTTTATTACAGTCGGCGCATTTTCCTCACCGGTCCCGAAGGCCTTGCACTTCGTATTGACTGTGCCCGAAGGATTTTCGAAGCAGGGTTTGCCAACCCCGGCTATGCCTTTTTCATGGTTTTCAAGTTCGGGGAACGCGAGTTCGCAATGGGCGAAGCATGGATCGGTTTGTACGATGCCGACATGCAGGAGATCAAAGGCTACTTCCCGAACGACTCACGATCACCAGGCAGCCATCCTTATCCACCAAAACCCAGCCCTCTCTCCTGTCCGGAAAGAGGGTTTTTTCTTTGCAGGCCCTCTTCTGTTCCGATGTGGGCCATACCTGGTTACTACCTAATCCTGCACGCCAGGAATCCACTACCCAAGGAGAGTAAAGTGACTGTGCAAGACAATTTGAACCATCAGCAAGACCTCGATCTATTCTCTATCTTCACCGGGGAACGCATCGATCAGGCTCGCCCGGCCATTATAGAAGCCTCTAAGCATGCCCTCTACCAGCAACGAGCAATAATCATGGTGTCCAACGACGTCGTCGAAGATGCGCTGGACTCTGACGCAACGAGCAAGCGCATCATGCAAAAGGGCCTCACGCCGGCGGCGGGGGACATTGTGAGAATACGCCTCAACCTTAATCTGATAAAGAGTAAAGGTGTGCCGGTCCAGACCGTCCATGCGGTGAAGCGCTCAGATGGCTATAAGCGCAACCGAGGCTTGTACAACGGCGCGGCCATCGCGTACCAGAAGGACGTTACACTGGAAAACGCATACTTCAATGTGTCGCAGAAAGGACGAAAGGATGTGGCATTCGGTGCGATGAGCAAGTTCCCGCTGGCTTCGGTGGATAGGGCTTTCATGGATATCCCTCCGGATCTTTCGGGGGCTGGAAATCAGCTTTAATCCAAAACGTGTGCGGTTCTTTTGCGATAGTGAAAACCGCCCGATCCGGTTTGCAGAACAGGCTGCCATCTATGCAAATCGAATCTATGTTAGGGGCCGAATCGAGTACTACACAACGGAAACGGCGCCAGCCAAAGTTGGCTCCTCGCAATGCAGAATTGTGTTCTGAGGCTGCGACGTAAGCGTTAGACCAAACTTACCTCTTTTGCGAGGTGAGTTTTCTTTGGGGAATCAATCCGTACACTTTCCCCCGCAAACCTCAAGGTGTCAAAATAGCAAAATCTTGTCCTGTTAGGCTATGTCTGGAGTGAGGTTGGAATGTGCGTGAATTACCTGCCGGTATCGAGAAAGACGCTTGTGGAGACATTCCACGCCCCTGTCTCGACTGATGCTGCTTGGCCAGATGAGGCTTACCAGGACTATCTGGCGCCACT
Organism: Noviherbaspirillum sp. L7-7A; assembly: GCF_019052805.1. Taxonomy (NCBI): domain Bacteria; kingdom Pseudomonadati; phylum Pseudomonadota; class Betaproteobacteria; order Burkholderiales; family Oxalobacteraceae; genus Noviherbaspirillum; species Noviherbaspirillum sp. L7-7A. The sequence goes on along the minus strand of NZ_JAHQRJ010000002.1, from coordinate 447,741 downwards.
TATCAGACACGATGGGCAAGGAGGACGCGAGTCCCTTGTGGGCTCCTATGGCATGGTGCCAAAGCAGCATATGCCGTCAGGTGTTAAACGATTTTCGACAATGAACGCCCGTTCGGAAACCGTCGGCCAGCTGCGAAGCTATTCTGGAGCATGGAAGCGCTGCGATTTTTGTTTGGTGCCAATGGACGCGTTTTATGAGCCCAATTGGGAGACGGGAAAGCATATTCGCTACCGTATCGATATGGCCGACAAGTCGCCCTTTGCAGTAGCGGGTTTGTATCGCCAGTGGGAAGAAGCCGATGGTCAGCTATCCTTCTCCTTCACCCAGCTCACCGTGAATGCTGATGAACATCCTCTGATGAACAAGATGCATCGGATCGATGACGAAAAGCGGTCGCTGGTGATTGTTCCGCCTGAAGATTACGATGCCTGGCTTACTTGTCGGAATCCGGAAGAAGCACGCTCCTTTCTTCGGCTTTTTCCAGCCGAACTCATGGCGGCGAAACCGGAACCGAAGGCATCGAAGAGCAAGAAGGAAAGTGCTCGGCAAGCAGCGCCAAAGACAGGCGACTTGTTCTAAGTATAAATCGCTCAGTAATCGGCCTCATTTTCTACTTCGCCCAGCTGATGGATTGCCTGAAGGAGGGCAGAGTAGTCAGCGCGGCGAATGATTTCATCGAACGGGCCAGTCAGCCGGGATGGATTCTGCAGGAAGTACTTGAACTGGAAATTTTCGCACCAATCCAGGAAGGTCGGATGGTCGGGCTCTTCCCGGGAAGTGATAATGCTCTCCGCCGAGAGACCCGGCGCCAGCGACAGATCCATCAGCTGCAGGTTGCGCCGATAGGTAGCCCGGCCTTCCTCGCTTGCCAGATTCTTGTGCGCGACCAACCGCGGCTCGAATGCGCCAGCGTCGACCTTGGCGAAGAAATCGTCCACACTGCCGAAGTCGGCGAGGATTTTCGGCGCGGTTTTTTCACCAATTTTCGGGATGCCTTCAATGGAGTCGGAAGTGTCGCCCACCATGGCCTTGATTTGGACGAAGTCACGGGCCGTTTTCGCGCCCACGGCAGCTTCCATCTCTTCCGGCGTGCAAATGTGGGTGTCCGTCCGGTGATCGAGCCATGATGCACGCGGCTGGAGATTTTGCAACCAGTCATGGTCGCCCGTGAGGAATTTGACGGTATGACCGCTGGCGACAAGCTGTTTGCCCAACTGGTGACCAATGTCGTCTGCCTCTGCGTTCGGGTCGTGAAGCTGCATGAGTCCCAGCTTGGCCAGCATGATGCGCAGGTATGGCATTTGCTGATTCACCGACGCGCGGGCCGCAATCGATGCCTCGCCTTTCTTGCGGCCGCTCTTGTAGTCGGCATACAGGTCATAGCGCCATTTGGCATGGCCGTCCCACAGCAGGACCGGCACGAACGTCGGATTTTCCCTCACGCGTTTGGCAAGCGTGCGAATGGTGACGTAAATCGCCTGGACTTCATCGCCGTTCTGGGCGCGCATCGGCGCTGAAAAGTGGGATGCGTAGGCAATAGAATAGCAGTCAACGAGGAGGATATCCATCCTTGGGAGTCCTTATACGGGTGCCGAAATCGTCGGGTGACCTGTCTCGCCCGCCTGGTGGAGCCTAAACAAGCTATCCCTGAGCCGCAATTTTATGACTTCAAGCGCGCAAAGTAAATCTGTACGTATTATAAGAATTTGTTTTATAAGACTTTTTCAAGTTTTTTCCGCTTCTTACAAATCGATGTAACGCATTTCACTCCTATAAGAACCTCGCAAGTGTCTTTGACACTTCAACCAATTTTTCATATATCAGGAGATCGATATGCCGATTCAGATGATTGAAGCTTCCCAAGCTAAACAAAACCTCACAGTCGTCGGCTTCCGTCCGAACGGTGATTCCTTCAAGGGCACTGTTTGCGAAGCGACTCCGTTCGAAGCGAAGATGGGCCTCCTGGCTGATTTTCGCTACACGGAGGACGGCGGTGATCTCTCAATTTCTTGTGTTCTTGACACAAGTACCGGCAGACTGTTGGACCAGGTCGGTGTCTCTTCCGAAGAAGACCTTTTTACCGAGGTCGAGGCCGTTGATACTGTCCTGTTCCATGCCTCGCAGGGTGGGAGCCACGAGCGGATGAAGGCGTACCTCAGTTTTTTCGAGTATGTCCTGAGCGATTTGCCGGAAGTGTTTGAGGGGCTTGTTGGAGGTAGCAGGGTAGCAGGAGAGGATTTGGCCGTTCAGTATGAGGATCTGAGGGGCAGGACGTTTGAGTTTTTGCCTTCGCACGCATTGCTAGTGCTGGCTGAGAGGGCCTTGAAGTCGGACCGCAGTGGCGCATCCCTTCAGGTCAGGAAGATGGCCGAGCGGGCAGGGGTGGCGCTGGACCGCGCGATCGCTGTAGCGCTCGGCTGATGGCTGGTGGATTGAGGGGTTCCGACCGAGTCGGGCCCCTTTTTCTTTTTCCGTTTCGATGTGGCGCATTTCAGTACGACACCCCCTAACGGCGAAAACCCAAATGATGCAAAGCCCGAAAGTCTATGTCGGCACCGATGACAATGTTGTCGTCTGGCGCCTTCGCAAAAACAAGCAACTGGAATATCTGGCGGTCGTCCTCGATACCCAGCTGCTGTATGTCCGCAAGGATGGCGCTCCGACGCTTCTGACCGTATCTGTTGATGCATGTCCTGTACGAATTGTCACCGAACTGCTTGGCCAGGATGACCCGGCACAGGCCTTGAAGGAACTGATTGCCGGCGGCTCGTTCGACGACGTCAAGGATCTGGTTACCGATCCGTTCCTCACCCAATGGGAAAAGCTGGTGCAGCCGCAAGGCGAAGCGCAACTATTTTCTCCACCACCCGCAACCGTTACGATCTTGGAGTTTTGAGATGAATGCAGCAGATATTTCAACGTTGTTCGAAGAAGGCACTACCGAGAAGGCAACCATACAACCTTCTGCGGCATTGGCAGCCTGGCCGGGGATCAGCACTTTTCTGATGTCAGCTGATCCGAAACAGAGCATCAGCGCCAAGGACTTCATGAAAAGCAGTGCAGTTTCGGTGGCAACGGAGTTTGCCGCAGTCGGGCTGGGTTTCAACGATGATGACAAGAGCGCAAATGCATACCATCACTGCTGGACGGTGAGCATGAAGGCAGGAGGCGTTGTCTATTTCCTGTTTCACGACCATCCTATCCTGCGTGATGCCGTCAGCAAGATCGCCGATCCAGGTCCTGTAAGCCATTTCATAGGTACGGCTTACTTTGTGCCGCTGGAGCATGCCTTTTTTCTAAAGGCATTCGATGTCTATCTGCGAAACATGCTGGTGCTGCCTGGCCTGTCATCGTTCAATGAGATGCTGGTGAACATGTCCTGCATGGCGAAAGCCCTGCTGGAAAAACTGCCTGAAACCCAACGCGACTACTTTGTCGACAAGTTTAGGGCGTCGTTGACCAACGGTTTGCCAGCCACGGAGCCACTTCCGGCAGCATAATCCACCCATCTCACTGGCAAGCACCGCGATCCAGCAGAATTTTTCCGCCGAGTCGCGGTTTTTTTGGTTGGTTCCCAACTTCCCGACAGTGCCAAACGGCCGGTCAGGGTGTGATTTAATATCCGGTAGCATATGAGAGGGGATTGGATAGCGTGATGGGAGCAGTAGAGGTTGCAGGTTGAGTGATCAGATACAGGGCTTCTTGTTGACACGTCATTGGCGAGACACAGCCACAGGCACGGAAGTCGGCTTTTGGTTCGCGACCGATGACGGACCGTGCCATGTTCGCCTGGCGCCGCAACCGTCTGTGGCATTTATTCCGGTCGAGCAGCGCGAGAAAGCGGAGGATCTCTTGCGCGGCGAACGCGCAGTCGAGTTGCGCCCCCTCGCACTGAGCGATTTCAGCCGGCGCCCTATGGTGGGCATGTATTGCAGCCGGTACCAGAAGCTTTTAAAGCTGGACAAGCGGTTGCATCAGAACGGCATTGATGTCTATGAGGCCGATGTGCGTCCTCCGGAGCGTTACCTCATGGAACGCTTCATTACCGCCCCTGTAAAAATTTCTGGGCAGCCGGGTCCGGTCGCAGGGCAGTATATCGACAGTCATCTAAAGCCCGCGCCTGGATACCGTCCTCGCTTAAGAGCCGTGTCGCTGGATATTGAGACCAGCGCGCAAGGCGACCTGTATTCCATCGCTCTCGAAGGTTGTGGCCAGCGGCAGGTGTACATGCTTGGCCCTTTTAACGGCAGCGAGGACCAGCTCGATTTCACGCTGGAGTACTGCGACAGCCGCGCGGAGCTGCTTGAACAATTGTGTCGATGGATGGCGCAGCACGATCCGGACGTGATCATCGGCTGGAACGTGGTGCAGTTTGACTTTCGTGTCCTGCAACAGCAGGCGGACCTCCACCGTGTGCCATTGCGCCTCGGACGGGATGGAAGCTTGATTGAATGGCGCGAGCATGGCAACAAGGAGCATTTCTTTGCCACGGTAGCGGGACGCGTCATCATTGACGGCATCGAAGCGCTCAGATCCGCATCCTGGCACTTTGCCTCCTTCAGCCTGGAGCATGTCGCACAGACCCTGCTGGGCGAAGGCAAGGCCATCGACAATCCCTACGACCGCATGGCGGAAATCGAGAGACGCTTTGCCGAGGACAAGCCAGCGCTTGCGCGCTACAACCTCAAAGATTGCGAACTGGTGACTCGCATCTTTGCCAAAACTGACCTGATGAATTTTTTGCTTGAGCGCGCGAGTGTGACCGGGCTGGCCATCGACCGCAGCGGCGGCTCTGTGGCTGCGTTTGAGCATCTGTACATGCCGATGATGCACCGCCAGGGCTATGTTGCGCCTAACCTCGGCGATGTGCAGGGGGAAGGCAGCCCCGGCGGCTTTGTCATGGATTCCCGGCCTGGCCTGTACGACTCCGTGCTGGTGCTGGATTACAAGAGCCTTTACCCCTCAATCATTCGTACCTTTCTAATCGATCCGGTCGGTATGGTGGAAGGCCTCGCCAGTACCGATGAGAGTACGACCGTTGCGGGGTTTCGAGGCGCCCGGTTCTCGCGGGAGACGCACTGCCTGCCGGCGATCGTCAATCAGATCTGGCAGAGTCGTGAAGCGGCCAAGCGTGAGCGCAATCAACCGCTGTCGGCAGCCCTGAAAATCATTATGAATGCGTTTTACGGCGTCCTCGGGACACCTGGATGCCGCTTCTTCGATCCGCGCTTGACTTCCTCTATTACGATGCGCGGCCACGAGATCATGCACCGCACGCGGGAACTGATAGAGCAACAGGGCTACCAGGTCATCTATGGCGACACCGATTCCACCTTTGTATGGTTAAAAGTGGCGCACTCGGACGAACAGGCGGCTGACATCGGGCACAGGCTGGTTGACCATGTTAACGCCTGGTGGGAAAACCATCTGCAGCGGCAATTTGGTTTGAAGAGTGCTCTCGAGCTGGAGGTTGATGTGCATTACAGGCGCTTTCTGATGCCGACCATTCGCGGTTCTGAAGAAGGCAGCAAAAAACGCTACGCCGGGCTGATCTTCACTCCTGATGGAAAGGAAGAATTGGTCTTCAAGGGGCTGGAATCGGCCCGTACCGACTGGACACTACTGGCGCAGCAGTTTCAGCAAGAACTGTATCTGCGCATTTTCAAGGGTGAACCGTATCGCGACTTTGTACGGGATTATGTCGCCAAGACCTTTAAGGGCGAACATGATGCGCTGCTGGTCTACAGGAAGCGACTGCGCAGATCGCTGGAGGAATACCAGCATAACGTCCCGCCGCATGTTCGCGCGGCGCGCATCGCTGATGAGTACAACCGCTCACACGGGCGTCCTGAGCAATATCAGAATCGTGGGTGGATTAGGTATGTGATGACAACGGCGGGCCCGGAACCTCTGGAAGCCAAGCGCTCCCCGATCGACTACGAGCATTACTTGACGCGCCAGTTGCAACCGATAGCAGATGCCATATTGCCATTCCTGGGCGATTATTTTGTCCTACTCACCAGCCGCCAGCAGAACTTATTTTAGTGCAACATTTGCTTGGAATGGATTAGCAGGATGGCGTGTCTGCAGGCGATGCTCAGGCGGGTACAAAGCAATTCAAATCCAGTAAGTTTGTGCTATTTCGGACATTTTCCAATTCAATGTTGGCCATTTCTCCTGAGCCAGGTGAACGCAAAGCCTGGATTCATTAATCCTCAGGAGAATCGAAATGCATGCAGAAAAACTGTTTGAAAAAATGAAGGCGATCATCGAGCGTGCGGGCTACCCGCTGCTTAGCTCCTACAAGGTGGACTTCTATGTCCATGACCGGGAATACCTTCGCCAGAACGATGCGCCTGGTGTGAAGTTCATGTGGATCGTTCGGGAAAGCGGCACCTACCTTTGCCGGCTCAGCGTGGCGCCGCGGGTTAATGCAGAAGTGGACTATGCCATCGACATCCATGACGCAAATCGCCGCGAGGTCTATTTGCTAGATCGGGATGCCGGCACCGTGAAGCTGCTGGACGACACCGCTGCAAAGCGGCGTCTCAAGGAGTTCGACTACAAGGTGGGACGCTGCACTATCTCGCGCAAAGGTGAACGCATCGCAGTGGCGGATATTCGTCTTACCTCTTGGACGAACGGCAAGCCTCCTACCGGAACGGTGCATTGCCATACGGGTCAGATGCAGTTCCCGCTCGAAACGCTCTATGCCCTACGTTCACTTGCAGTGTACTTTGTCATTGAGGCGACGCACTCGCTATTCACGGCAACCGAAAAAATCTTTATCGAGGGCACCGACATCAACGAGCTGATCGCAGCGCATCCCCAGCCGGTTATCTACCCGGAAGTGCTAGCACGGGGCGCACTGCATCAGGGTTCCCTGGAGCTTCTCGCCGCGTAGACGTCCGCATCATCAACCAGGCATTGCCTGTCCCTAACCACCTGCCCGGATTCTTCCTCACGAAGATCCGGGCTTTTTACTGGCCAGAACTTATTCCTTACAAAAACGTGTTAATCGCACGAATACAAACGCGTGTTCTACATATCAAGTATGCAAAGACAACGCAAGGTCCTTTGCATTCTTCTCTCATTCATAACGCTTTTATGGAGTTTTCCATGGCACTCGTACTTACGGCTTGCTGCATCACCGGTTGGGTAATTTCGCGTCCTATCGTGAAGGCGCTTGGCGTCTAACCAGTCTTTGGTCGTTCTACGGCATTTGATCCACACTCCGAGTTCGCTTATGCGTCTCGGAGTTTTTCTCTTTCGGCCTGCAGATCGCCCTGAAGGCTCGCCAATCTGACGACGCAAGGCGTTGCCATGAATAGTCAAGCATGACCGCTATACGATCTAGTCAACCCTGATATGTATCTTCTTAGAAAGGTTGACAGTGCTCATATAATCGCCGGGTAATCGATTAACTGTCTATCGAGGTCTGACGTGAGCCGCTATATTCTTCTGCAATACAAGCATAGTCAGATACGCCACCAGAATGCAAATGTCCTGGGCACACTCAACGATCTGCCGCGCGCACAGGCGACAGCCCTATCGAGTTTGGATGAAATAAACGAGATAATTGATCTTGAGAACTGGCAGGTCGTCTGGAGTGCTATCAAAGGGCATACCCGCCTCGGGATGCCCCCACAACGACTGAAGAATCAGGCTGGACGCACTTGGTATGTTGCTTGTGGCGGCCTAGTACCCTTATTGCTGATATCGACACCGCTTGTCCAGAGATGCAATCCTAAAGCGGTAGGCGAATAAAGCCAATTTGTTTCGCACAATAAATCTATATTGTTGCATTTGCGAAACACAGCTTAGTGTTTCAGCAACCCCGTGTGCCATAATAAACCGGGCGCATGGCAGGCTTGGTTTACTGCGTGCTGGCCTTATCAGGCATTAATGCGGGCCATCCGTGCTTCAAGCGTCGAGACGATATGGTCATAGCGGGTCAGCGCCGTGGCGTCGGGCTTGTTCTCATTCTTCCGCCAGCGGTGGATCGTCATCGTGGTCACACCGATCAGGTTGGCGATCCCCGTATTTTCTGTCGTACCCAGGCGCTGTTCCCAGTCGGTCAGGATGTCGCTCATCGGCTTGTCAAACTTGTTGGAGCGTACCCCATTTGTGGTCTTGTGCTCTTCGAGCAGCTGGCGTGCCTTTGCCATGACTTCCTTCGATACGCTGGCAGTACGACCGTAAATGTAGGAGGAGAGGCGGGGCAGGCCGATGCCGAGCAGAACGGCATAGTCCTGATTGCGCACCCCCATTTCCTCGCCAATGGACACCAGTTCCTGTTGGTCCGTGGAAAGGACCGTGCGGGTCTGGCCCTTGCGGCGTCCCGGCGTGGCGCTTTTGTATGCATCTTTCAGATAGCGGCGATCAGGAATTTCCTGTTCCGGCTCGGTCGATGGGGGCACGAATGCCATGAAAGGGACTGCATCGATGTTAAATACTCCGGTATCACCCATGCTCATTTCTCCTGTTGCTACCTTGTTCATGTCAGTCATAAATCGTACGCGCTCGTCGTTTTGGTCAATGCATAAATCCAGGTCAAACTCTTCCGTTTCCACCAGGCCGACCTGGGTCAGTTCCTCGCCGCGGTCATGCATGGCTTCCACCGAATCGTGGTGGTAAGTCAGCGTGTTTTCATCCCGCAGCACTTCCCGGCTGACGTTGTCCGCGATCGCCCAGATGACGTAGTAGACAGCGCGGGAGGCGCGAATCTTCGGCAGCATCTTGGCGAAGAAGACGATCATCACGCGCTGGATGACTTCTTCAACGCGCCTGAGGTCGACTCCGTTCTCGAAAGCCCACTTGCGACAAATACCTCGCACACGCGGGTCATGAAAAAGCGCCAGTGCCAGTTTGTCTATAAAGGCCTTGTCATCCGTTGGATACTGCAGGTATTTCTCGATCATCTCCTCCAAAGGCGAGGCCTTGGTGGTCTGATCAATTGGCGGATCTTCTAGGATGACGGCTGACATGGTGAAAGGATAGGCTTGCCTGTTCTCAGATTCCCTGGAGTATATCTACTCGGATCAACATGTGCAAAGAAGAATACATACTGTATATATATTTATTGATTCATGCAGGGTAATAATTACTGCGGTGGATTCGCTTAGAGCCAGTGAAGTCTTTTTCCGAACAAAAAAACCGCGATGCCTTGCGGTCGCGGTCCGAGACAGGTGCCAGTGCCTGTTTATCCGTGTTACAAGTGATCGGGATTGATCGACAGAACGCCTAGCATGGCTATTTGATCTCTCAGAACGGTTGGCTCGACTGGTTTGATCAGCACGGGCACGCCACGGGCCTGGATCTCGCCGGCTTTTTCGGGGTGGATAGCTGCACTGATGACAATCCACATCGGATAAAAGCCTGGTACATTGTCCAGCAATTTCCTGAATGCGCGTTCGCCAGTTTCGCCCCGCAGGTTCCAGTCGGTAATAAGAATATCAATACGCTCGTTGCATTCTTTTAATAGCGGGACCATGCTGGCAGCGTCTTTGGTCGCAAAAACGTTGGCTCCTTCGCTCTGTAGGTAGTCAACGAGCGAATTTCTCAGATTGTCGTTGTCGTCAATCAGGGCGATCCACATACCGTTGATCGAAGGCAGGACGCCAGTCGTCTCAACCGTGTCCAGTTCCTCTCCTATATCAGCCTTTGGCAGCGTCAGCCGGAACCGTGTTCCCTTGCCAGGTATAGACTTGACCGTAATCGTTCCGCCGATCGAGTTGGCCAAGCCTTTGACGATGGACAGGCCAAGCCCAAAACCCTTTTGCGGCCCCGGATTGTCTCCGCGCTCAAACACTTCGAACATCGTCTGCTGAGCTGAGGGCGAGATGCCAGCTCCGGTATTCCAAGCTTCGATATGGACGAACTCTCCCGCCCGGCGAGCAACCAGCATCACATTGCCTTCATGCGGCGTATACCGGATGGCATTTTCCACTAGGTTGCGCAGAATTCGCTCCAGGTAAAAAGGGTCAGTCCTGACCAGCAGGTCGGTTGCGCGGTTCGACAGCGTCTGAAGTTTTGGCTTTGAAAGGTGCAGGGTCTGGTTGATGACCTTTTCAAACATTACCTGCAGGCTGACTGGCTTGAGTTCTGCCTTATGCAAGCCAGAATTGACTTTCTCCATGTGAAGGATGTCAGTGCAAAGCCGCTGCAGAGATGCCGCTGCCGTGCGCATGGAATTGAGAGGGCCACCAAAGCGCTCCATGTCCTCGATCCGCTTTTCAAAACTGCCTAGGCAGTTGAGCATCGTGTTGATCGGCTGGGCCAAGTCATGGCCTGCGCCAAGCAGAAACATCTTTTGCTGCTACGCCATCGCTTCCGTTGCCCGTGCCTTGGCCTCCGTTGCTATATCCTTTTCTCTGGCGGCTATGACTTCATCGATCCATTTGTTGTGTCGCTCCCGCATCTGGCTCAACGCCATCCGAATTCCCTTTGATACCGCGCATCCTGCTAATAGCGTGATTACAGCATAGACATTGAACACGGTGGCATGGCTGCCAGAGGCGTAGAAGAGCATGTTGGGGAGCCACGTCGGTGCCCAGAGCGCGAGAAATCCCCATGGCGACGCATAGGGACGGCATGCTGGTGAAGGTCAAGGTGACCAAGGCAAGAAGCAGGTAGTGCCGGCCGTCGTCAGTGACTACGTTAAAAAACAATAGTCCTGCTGCTCCCCATATCAAGCCAGAAACAATCGCAGCCGCAGCACGTTGGGGAATCGCCTTTCCGAAATTGACTTGCTGCCCCTTGATCAGGATGTTTTCACGGGAGGTAATAGGCATCGTTGTTGGGTCTATACCGACTCCTGCTGCAACTATGCGTTTGAACCTTGCGAAATACAGGTTGCGAACGACGATCAGCGAACAACTGGCAGTAAGCCATAGCTGGGATAGCACGGAAATGCAATGTGTCGCCGAATCCCTGACAGTGGCTTGGGTGACCCAGAAGATGAACAGAGTGCCGACCATTGCCGTGCAGTTGGAAAGGAGAACTTGTGGGAGGCCAACCAGAAGGTTGAAGTCAAGCCGCCGCAAGTAACGTGGTGAAAGAGTGCTGGTAATCATGGCATGTGATCGATGGAGACTTTCATCGTGTGCAGGCAGGACAGCACCATTCAGCGCAAACGCTCCCGAAGAACGGGCTAGACGCGTGCCGAGGCTGGAACAGTGCGAGGGGTGTAGCCACACTTGGCGGCCTGGACACTGAAGTCAGTACGGTTTTTCACGTTCAGAAAGCCATAAATCTCGCGCAGGTAGTTCTTGACCGTGCCTTCAGTAATGGCGAGGTGCCGCGCGATTTCCTTGTTCGACAAGGCGGAAATCGCCAGATCCATGACCGCACGCTGGCGCTCGGTCATCTTGAGGGCGCGGTCCAGAAATTGCGACGTGCATTTGTTGTCCCACGAAGGAAAGAATTCGCCGCCGGCGAGGATCGTTCTGATTGCTTGGGTCAGCACCTCGGGATTGTCGGTTTTAGATACGTAGCCTTTTGCGCCTAGCCCCTTGCAGGAGTTGACTGCGGCTTGTTCCATCAATCCTGAGAGCATCACCACCGGGATTCTGGGCCCAGGAAGGACCTGCATGTAGGTGAGCAATTCAGCGCCGCTTTCCGGCCCTAATCTCAAATCGCAGATCACTAACAAAACCTGCGTTCCTCTACCGCCAAACAGAATCTTTTTCGCATCGGTGAGATTGGTGCAAGTCAGATAATCGTAGCCCGGAATCTCATGCTCAAGCGTGCCCTTCAGCCCGGCCGCCAGCATCGGATGATCATCAGTAATCAGTATCTTCATCGCCTGTTTTGTCCATCTAAATATTGACTAAGGGTAAATAACTCATGAATTTTAGGTTAGTTACTTTCGACACATGCCGAAAGACACATTGTGGCATATGTTTCCAATGTGCAAAATATCGCTATTCGTTACCGAGCAACAAAACCCGGTGACTGCACACGAAACACACACTTTTTTTTGGGAAACATTATGGTCGTTGCAAATACTGCAGTAGAAATAGGTCTGGACATGCTTGGCTATGCTGACGTCTCCAAGGTCGGTGGCCAGGCAACCCCGTCGGCACGCAAACTCAAGCAAGCGCTGCTGTCGTATCCGGAAGGCCGTGCCGAAATCCTGCTGGCCAGCCTGTTTCTGGAAATGCAGAACGCCACTTCGCTCGACGACGTGCGCAAGGTCATCCCAAACTACGAGCACCTGGTCGATACGACGGCAGCTGCGATTTAAGGCTGCGCTGTCGGCCCTTGCGCGGCCAGTTCACCTTGGACGAAAAAAAGCCCACCCCGTAAAGGGTGGGCTTGGTGCTTCAGGGCCGGCTAGACTGACGTGACCGTCAGGTTGCCAGTGTCATCGACGATGACGTTAAAACAATGACCACGAAGCGCATCGAAGCGATGCACGCCGCCGTGTGACAAGACCATTTTTACTACGGTGCTGAGGTCCTTCGTGCGGTGCAGTGCGACAAGCGCCTGGAAGTGTTGATCGTCGATATCACGATCGTCTTCCCCGTATTGATCGTTTTCGCCGATGTAGGAGCTGGCCTGCATGACCGTATTCCAGCCACTGGCTTTGCCCGGTACGGCGACCTCGCCAAAAGCGCAAAAGACCGCTTCGTCATCCAACGTCACGACGTGCTGATTAAGCGTTAAGGTCAAACTGTCACAGAACCGCACCCGGGCATCGATATACCTGCCCTGGAACATCTGCATCGTGCCTTCGTCACCGTTGAGGGTAACGACGACTTTCTCAGCGCTTTCCTCCAGATCCACCCGATGCTGATCGGCCCAGTGCTCGGTAGGCAGGTTTGAGACAACCATCCAGCGTTTTTTATACGCCAGCATGTGCACTGGAATCGTTTCTTCGGTAGGCGAGCCCACACAAAGGACATGCTCTCCTGATTCCACCGACTCGCGGGTAATGCCAGACTCTACTTCCGTGCGGAAGAGACAATCCCTGTTCAGAACCGGCTCAGGGGCATACTCCAGCGCCGACTTTGGCAGGTAGGGAATATCTAACAGCATCTCGGACAGGCCAAGTTGCGGCAGCAGGTGCCAGTATTTCTCCGCAAAAGCTTCACCACCGATTTCCGCCTTGTGTGCCGCCAGGATTTTCTCCTGTTCGGTACGCACTGCATTCTGGATGCGTTTGACTGCCTCCTTTTCATCGATCAGTTGCGAGCGGTCCGGCATGCGCGCGTCAAACTGCGTTGCATCCAGGTGGACGACGTTGCGGTCCTCCCAGGAAAAGCCTGAATTGTAGATGGGCAGACCTTGCAAATAAACCTCGATCCCGCTACCCAACTGCGGTTTGCTGTCGTGATAGCCGCGAAGATGGATATGGCCAATGGCTGTCTCCACCGTCGCCAGTGAAGGCAGGGCATGCCGGCGGGCGAGTTGCAGGCCATCGAGCGTGACTTCGATGGGAAACCCCTTGGCGAACTTGGTCAGTGCATCGACCAGGTTCTTTTTTGGCAGCGTCATGCCTTGCAGCGTGATGCTGGTGCCACCAATGAAGTCTGAGGGCTCCTCCGCAATGCTGGCAAAGTTCAGGACGTCTTCGGTTTCAAAGGCGATCCGGCGTCCGCGCGACTCCACGGTGACATGCTTGCCACTGTGCAACGCACTGAAGAAGCCCTGCCCGAAGGCATGCTCCCTGGTCACCAGCTCCGCCTCCCATCCCGATTCGGAAAGGGTAAGCAGCTTCTGGAAGTCATCGATGCCCTTGCCGTTGTCGACTACCACCAGTGTCCCATCCTCCGAATACGAGAAATGAACGACGGTAGCGCCGGCGCGGCGGGCATTCTGCATCATCTCGGAAAGCACGTTGACAGAGTTGGTAAAGGAAAAGCGCATGTTGCGAACCAGATTTGGGACATTGACTTGCAGGAAAACAGCGTTCATTCAAATCTCCTAAGTAAAAAAGAAAGGGCAAAGGCACTTGCGGTGGCTTTGTGCAATGGAGATGAATGACAAGGAAACGGAAAGAAAAACGCCACCTCTCCCGAAAGAGTGGTGGCGTCGTACTACACAGTTAGAATGAACCCTTCATCAGCGGGTGCCGCGGCCGTGACGACCGGTTTGGCGGGAGCAGGTGAGGCGGGCGGTGTTGCTACCTTGGACGGCGCCAGTGCTGCGAGCGCCGCTGGTGCCTTTGCTTCTTTCAGCACCGAGACCTTGATGGACTCGGAACTGCCCTTACGGTAAAACTCCAGGTCAGCGTCAGCAACCGCGACGCCTTTGGCTTTGAGCAGGGCATCGTAATCCATTGCGCCCTTGCGGGTCACGCGGGCCACGGACACGCCGCTGCCTTCGCGTTTGGGCTGGTCGCCCAGCAGCATGCTCACCAGGATGGATCGTGCCTGCTTTTCCATTTCTTCGGCATGTTCCACGGCGTGAGTCGCCATGATCCATTCCGCCGCGGCCGCTGTCCACTCGTCCGTTGACCAAGTCCTGGCCATGACATGTTCCCAGAAGGCGGTAGTTTCCTCAATGATTCCCACGATACGGGTGTTATCCCGCACGACGTCGAGAAACACGCCGTTTTCCCCGTCAAATGAGTAGTAGTGAATGTTTGGCAGACCGGTAACCAGGAACTGCTGCTGGCATTGGTCGGCAAAGCATGCCGTAACTACGCCGTTCAGGGCAGACTGGTGCGGTTCCGCGCTAGGACACTTGATTTCGACAATCATGTTTTCATGGAAGGTCATGCCATCCAGTGACGCCCGAAGGTGAGGGATTTCGGTGTATTCCGCAGTCGTCGGTACGACCACATTGCCGGTCAGCTGCTAATAGGCGATCCGAGCTTTTGGCTCGAGTGCATATCCGCATAGCTGGGCAGGATTGGGTTTGGGTGGCGCCATAATCCCGGTCTTGAGCTTGAACAGGATGTACGGGGTCATGTAGTGCGACTTCCTCATGATGATCGGCGCCTCGGAGGCTCCGAGTCCTTTTTGCTGCCAGGCGAGCCATGCAGGGGAATCCTGAATCGATTCGGGCCCGATGATGATGCGCATTGCCATTACTGTTCTCCTATAGGTTGAATCCGCAGTGCAGCCAGACTCCGCGAAAGCCTGGTACTTGGGGAATGTCGAACGTCCATTCGTAAGCGCGCGTTGGCAGCGAAGAATGGCGGCGAGGAATGAGCGAGGGGATGCGGCAAAGAAAAACGCCCCATCCTTGAAGGGATAAGGCGCAGGTTGATTATTTGTCCAGAACGACAGTCACGGTACGTACCTGGGTTCCGACACTCTTGAACGAGCCGTCCGGGTTGTCTCACATGCGGCCGTGACTGGTGATCAGATGACGGAAAACCACCGACTTGGCGTTGTGGCGAAAAGTGACACTGGCAGCCATGATGGCCACCAGTCGACCGCCTTCCTTGAGCATCGACCATGCATGTAGCACATGATCGATGTCGGCCTGGCGGGCAAACAGCGGGTTCATCAGGATGCGATCCACCGGTCCTGCTGGTCGAAATGTCAGGAAGTCAGACTGGACTGGGGAAAACCCCAGACTCTTCAGGACGTCGACATTGCATGCCTGCAGTTACACAGTGAGGACATTTCTGTGCCGACGATTGCCGCAGCTTCGATAGCGATATTTCCTATCCCTGCATTTGGCTCAAGCACCGTCATTCCCGACTCCAGTTGCGCTTCCTGAACCAGTGCCCCGGCCAGCGCAGCCAGCGTTGGGAAAAATCCGAAGTTCTCGGATCGCTCGAGGCGGTTATAAGTCCCGGTCTCGATGACACTTTCGATCAGGTCAGTAGGATCTTGTCCGAAGACGTGGCCGGTGACTCTCCGGTTCCATTTGCCACCCAGCGCAGTCAGCACCGCATCGACAAGCCGGTAGTCAGCCGCATCCAGCTTACGAGGGAACCGGACGACGTTGCCATCGATGGAGGCTTCAGCGAAAAGTTCGATCAAAGACAGGTCGGCAGTTTGGTCGGCTGGCGCCGGCACCTCTGCTGGCGCTGCCTGCAACGGCTCGCACAAAATTTCGGCATACGACGTCGCGATTTCCTCCCAATTCACTTCGCCCTGCGACTAGCTCAGAATCCAGATTACATTTCCCCGGACGCCTTCGCTCTGCTCGCTATCCTCGCGGGCGCACTTAACCTAAATTTTGCAGATAAGCGCGTTGGGCAGACCTGCCGGTTTTCACCGACGAAGTTCCAGATCTGATGATAGACCGATGCTTCCTGCTGAAGGTACAGACAGGCCCAGTAGGTGGTTGAGTTGACGTATCCGTTATACGTATCGGGATGGAATTTCTTGACTGGCTGTGATGCCCACAATGCTTCGAGTTCCAGCTGACGTACCTCCATTTTTTCTTCTGAGAGGTTGAAAAAGGCCTTTTGTGATGGCGTGGCAAGAGAAATATGAAATACGCAGGAAGATAAGGATGCTGCGGGAGAGGCTTGAACAACATCCCGGTCCACTGATAGAACCGGGGGAGGGTAAGACTGTTGGGTCAGTAGTCTAGTGGCGGTTGCCTGGCTTCAGACCAGTAGGAGTTCCACTTCGCCGCGTAAATCGCCACGACATCAGGATTGTTCCAGATCGCCATGGCGTTTTCGGCGTTCCGGGTAGCCGCACTTGCCGAATAATTGAAGCTGCCAAGCTTCATGTGCCTGCTGTCCGCGAGAACGAACTTATGATGGAAGATCGCATACTTGTCGATGACCCGGACCGGAATCCCGGCACTCACCAGGGTACCGACCGCATGCTTGCCCTTGCACGCGCCACGCTCGCCGCAGCCTTCCGCGAAATTGTTCCGGTAGTCGACGATGACCGCCACTTCGACGCCCCGCTTGTGCGCAGCAAGCAGAGCGGAAACCACCGGCGCAGAAGTAAAGGAATAGGCGGCGACGCGAAGCGACTTGGTGGACAAATTAATCATCTTCAGGACGATTTCTTCGGCACCTTGTTTGGGAGAGAAACCCACTTCGATCTGCTGGCCGGTCGGTGCCGCAATCGGCCGACTGCCTGCGAAAGAACGGATGATTTCATCCGCGCGGGCCCGCGAGAAATCTTTCGCCCAAATGGGACCGGTCACAAATAGCGCTACAAGAATGCTAAGACGATATGCTTTTATTGGGACACTTTGAAGGAAGGCGAGGCCTAAGTAATAGGCGACCGAACAACGGAAGCGATGCAGGGAACTAAAGATGGATAACGTAAGCAGCCGTAAGAAATGGAAGCCTTCACTTACGGCTGCAAAAGGGTATTTCCTAGTCGAACATGGTTTCCAGTTCAAACAGTCCTTCGAGCTGCCCCGCCGTAAGTGTGTTTACATCCACAGGAGCGGTTTGGTCAGAGTTTGGAGTTGGAAGAGCCGAACCCGATGGTCCAGAGGTTTGGGCCGGCTCAACAGATACTAAAGTGGGCGCAGGCGCGGGTATTGGTCCGGGGGCTACCGGGTGAGTAGACAGTGATGAAGCTGCCGGCGACGAAATTGACGACACCAGCACCGTATTCTGCATGTGCGCCGGGTCGTTCCTTGATGGCTCTTGCGCTAGGTGAACTAGAGAGCGAGTTGGTTTCGTCGCTTTGTTGACCGGGCGGCGCGTCGGCAGGTTGCTGCCCATCGCCATCTTGTTCGGCCGGCGGCCATCGGGGCGTCCCCCTGGCCCAGCCAATGCGGCAAGCATGGCCTCGTCCTGAAGTCCTTCTGCCTGACGGTCTAGGAGCCATTGGTAGAACACGGCGCGGATCAATGGCGTTTCGTGCCCGTAGGGGAGAACGGAAAGCGCCTCCAACATTCCAGGGCAGTTTTCCTCCGAAATTTCAATAGTCACTCGCCGTTTTGTTTCAGAAGGATCGTATTGCCTCAGGAACTTAGCCATTGGCAGCTACCTTTTACTGGACCGTGATGGCTGCGGCACGCTTGAGTAACTGCCCTTTGCCAAACCGACAAAACCCTTCTGCCACCGCCATTCTTGCGTCGGGAAGCAACATGATGTGCGGCCATTGATTTGCCAGGCTTGCGTAAATGATTTTCGCACCACCGCCGGCGAGGAGAATGCCGTCAATCTTTGCCGCTTCCGCAAAAAGGAGGGCATTTGTCTTGGTCATGATCTTCGATACGACGAAATTGGCTGCATCAGCCACTTCTGCCGTTACGTCCTTGATACCAAAATGTTGAATTTCTTTGGTGCGGAGTGATTCTTCGCAGTCGACCGGAGATGCATCGATACCTTTGGTGCTAAGAATGCGTGCCAGCTGCTCGGCAGCCAGGAAGATGCCTTCAGAAGATTCCGACTTGCGATCGATATGAACGCCTTCCTTCATCAGCAGGAAGTCTGTGGTGAAGTGGCCGACATCAATGACAGCCCAGGATTTCTTCCTGCCTTTTGGATCCTTGAAGCGTTCATAGACCGGTACGCCATTCGGAGCCAGAAAGAAGGAAAGATAGGCGCCCATAGGCTGGGACAACGCTTTCACGTCTGCATTCGGCAGGGCCTTGCGCGTCAGTTCTTCCAGTCGATCACGTTGTTTGCCATAAAGTGCAGCCGGGGTGCCAACGACAATGTAAGGAGTATCGAGGCCGATCACACCCATATGCTGGAGCCGTTTGATCGCCGACAGGACCAGCGCCAGGTATTCGGGGGTTTCGGTCCAATCATTTGACAAGCCAACGGAGGTGGCGGCGCCACCCTGCAGGCGAGCAGTGTCGCCGGTGAAGTATTTAAGCCCTTCCACAACGACGGTCTCAAGCTCTGCTGCTTGGATGGAGTTCTCATCGCTTAGATCGATCGCCAGACAGACCAGGGATGAAAAGTTGAGGTGATACGCCTGACCATTTGAAAATGCTACCACCTTCACAGCGCTGCGGCCGACATCAAGGCCTACGATGGTTTGATCGTACATTGAGACTCCCTTAATAATATTGCCAATATATAAACTGCCTGCCTACTGAAATCTGAACTTCTAAGTTCACTGCTCACTAGCGCGGTGGCACAAGCAAGCATTCCAAGACACGACTTGATACAGCGAGTTATAAGATGAATTTCAACATGTACTTATATGTTGAACTGATACATTGATATCGAAGTTGAAGTTCATATTTCACTCGTTTTCGTCGATGTAAGAATACGATACGTAACAAAGATTGACAATTATGGTCGATATAAATGACAATGCGTTTGAATTACTGCTTATGTTCCACCACCCCCTGCAACTTTCCTTAAACATATTGTGTTCCAACACCCCCCCAACCTTGATGAAATAATGGCCTCCGTGCCGGCTTGCCGGGAAAGCGCCAATGTCCTGGCCGAGTTGGTCATTTTGATCGACTCCCAGTTGACCCAAATCGACTATGCGCTCAACCAACTGCAGCCCGGAAAGACCGGGAAACTCCGCATAAACTGGTGGAAGAAACGTGGGAAATTGGTACCGTCTGTGGCGAAATGGATTTACGTAAAGAAGATCATGAAGTGGCGTGCCGAGCGGATCAACCTTGATTCGCTGGTGCTCTCCGTAAGATCTTCAGTGGAATTCAAAGCTGATGCGCCGGTGGTAAAAGAATTGATGCGCCGGACCAAAATGCTGCTTCAACTTCGCGCCAGGGCGTTACAAATAATGCAGAATTTTCAACACGCGTCTGAGCTACTCAACAAAGCCAATGCGGATAAACTGACGCTGCTTCAGTCTGATCTGAATGGTCTAATCGAAGCCTTGAAGAACCGAACAGATAGTCGTGACTCCGAGCCCGAGCCTTCCTCTCCCGTCTTGCTCGAAATGGCCCCTGAAGACGATGACTGACTTCCCCTTAGTGCTTTCCTTCCTCTCTTCCCTTTCACGATCTCCCAGCCGGGTCTGATGCATGGACCTGGCAGTCATCCTGACCCGTATTAAAAGCCATGGCTGGCCCATCTCTGGAACTGACTGGCTCGACTCATGGCGGGCTTGGCAATCTGACCCGCGTTATAAGGTCCGGGACTATCCTGGCTCCTGCGGAGTTGGGCCTGCCTCATCCAATTGATCGGCTGGCGTGCACTCTTCTTTCTTTGCCCAGTGAGGTAGCCGTTGACATGCTGGCACCGGATGTCCCAGTGGAATAAGTGGATGGAAAAGAGAGAGGTCCGCTGGTCCAGGGGATGGCTATCCAGAGACGCCGGTCACCGGGCTTTTTTTTCCTTTTGGTCATCTTGGCTGCTTTGGCTTCTGCGCACGCGGGCGAACTGCCGGCGGGTGCTGATCTGGCTTCCCCGTCCAACCCCTGTGCCCGACTCCTGTGATGAGCGGCCGACCACCATCCGTCTTATTCCACGCTCCCGGTTCAACTTCGTTTCACCATCCGCTCAACTGCCTGACCCGTGTCATAAGGCCTTGTCCCTGGGGCGAGCCTGCTGCGGTGCCCGGCTCCGGGATGGTACTGCTTCTTTCTGCAGCGAGGACAGGCAATCGAAATGATGAAAGCGAGGACGGACCAGCCTCTTGTCCGTCGTTCCGCACCAGCTTTCCTTTTGATCGGTCAGTCGGTGCGACACTTGTCCATGCGCGCGGACAGGGCATTTCCTTTGTCACATGGCGTAAGACGGCTGGCGCTGCTGGCCCCCAGTCCTAACTGCGCCGCGGCCCATTCCTTTTCTTCTTTTCCTCTGACGGCCCCGGCTTCCCCACTTTCCCGTCTTACATACCGGACTGTCCCCGGCACCGTCCCCAGTTTGGGTCGGCCCCGATCAACAGCGTCCCTTCCATCATCGCTTACCAGGTTCAACTACGTCTCACCTGCGCTACCTGGCTGACCAGTGTCATAAAGGTCTGTCTCACGGCCTGCGCCGGAGTACACAGCCTTTTCCTCGATCGCTCATCAGGTTCAACTCCGTTTTACCTGCGCTGAGTGTCTGGCCCATGGCAAAAGGCCCGGTCTGGCTCCTGCTACCTTCAACGTGGACCATGCTCTTTTTTCCCCGGCGCAAGCAGGGCCTCGCTTGTCCCTGCTTCCTTTGTTCGGTATGCCTTTGAATCTATCCGGGCCATACCTGGCGTTCGTCCAACAACAATGGGGAGGGCAAAAGCCTGCTGGACCAGTCGGCGTCGTTCTTCTATGCGGATGACATCTACACCTTGGCTACCCACGTCGCCGCGGCGATCGGGACGGCACTTTTCAATACTACTCGCGCTGAAACGTCGTTCCTGCCCTTAGTTCCGCTATGAAATTAGGGGCATTTATTTTTCCGCATGCAGCTAAGTCTAGTCCTGTTTCCCGCTACTGGAAAAGCGTTGCTTTGCGCATAATCTCTGCGTCGTTTCCGTGTGGAGAGTATTCTGCCGGTCAATGAATGTCACAAGTAAGCGCGTCATGTAAGGAACATTTACTCATAAGCATGCACTTTTATGACTATAGCGCCACAAAATATTTCGTTTGGACAACAATTCGGACTGCTGCGAAGTCATGCTAAATCACTGGCGCCATGGCCGCTGGGCTGCACCGTGCTTGTGATCCTTTTATGGCTCTGGGTCGGTGCGACGCTCCATCGTGAGAAGAAGGAGGTCAGGCAACGGGCAGTGCTGTCGGCGTCGACACAGGCTCATACCTACTCCGAGCAGGTCGACCGCAATATCGGACAGCTCGATTACATCTTGCAAAGCTTGCAATTCCAGTGGCGGGAAGATAGTGGCAGGCTGAATCTGGAAAAACAGTTCAATCCTGACCTGGTGCCGAAGGTGGCAAAGATTTCTATTACGATTTTTGACCGGCTTGGGATGCCAGTGACGTCTACCAATCCGGCGATCAACGGGAAAAAGAGCGTGGCAAGTGCTGAACACTTCCAAGCGCATATACCCCCGTCCAGCAATGGCCTTTTGATCTCCGAGCCACTTCGGAGCACGCTCACTGGGCGGGAGGTGATGATCCTGTCGCGCAGGCTCACTGCATCGGACGGCTCCTTCGGTGGTGTGATAATGGTCGCCATTGAACCGGCCTTCATTGCTTCTTTTGTCGATGAAAGCAAACTCGGCGATGGCGACTTTGTTGCCATACGCCGGGCGGACGGTGCTTTTCTTGCGACCAAAACTAACCACGGCCTCCGGTCACACAGCCCAAACTACATAGGCACAAACGATAGCGCAAGCCCAAGTGGCGTGAAATTTGCCTCGGCAGACCAGTACCTGGACGGCAAACCCCGGATCGTCGCATGGCGCGTTTCAGGCAATTACCCAATCAAGGCGATTGTCGGTTTGTCAGAAGAGGCCTTGATGGCGGAGTACGAACCGAGGACACGCGAACTCCATCTCGTTGGGCTAATCGGTACCCTGTTCCTGATGTTTCTCGGCGTGGCGGGCATGCGCAGCTCTGCCATTCAAGCCTGGCGCGCGCAACACGCCCGAGAAATCCATGAGGCATATCGGTTGGCCACCGAGAACGCCCGTGAGGGCTTCTATATGTTGCGGCCGCTGTTTGGCCGGAACGATGAAATCGTTGATTTCCTGATTGAAGATTGCAATGAGCGCGGCGCAATGTACCGCGGATTGCCTCGGGAGGCCCTGATCGGCAAGACCATGTCTGCCACGATCCCTGTCATTTCCCAGACCTATATGATGGCGGCCTGCAAGAAAGCGATGCAAACAGGGTTCTTTGAAGATGAAATCCGTGTGCCGGAGCGTGGCTCACGGCCCGCCCAGTGGCTGCAAAAGCGCATCGTCCGGTCCAGCGCAGGCCTTGCCTTGACACTAAGGGATATTACAGAAATCAAGTCCCATCAGGATGCGCTGATGCGAATGGCGAATGCGGACTCCGTCACCACACTGCCAAACCGACATTGGCTGATGCAGCACTTGCCGGCCGCGGTCGATAACGCCAGGTCCATGCATAAGCAGCTTGCCGTGCTGTTCGTCGACCTGGATGACTTCAAAAACATCAACGACACGCTTGGCCACGCCATTGGTGACGAATTGCTCAAGGCAGCCGCCTTGCGTCTCAAAGCCGTAATCCGGCCAGAAGACAAGGTTGCGCGGCTGGGCGGCGATGAATTTACCATCATTGTCGAAGCTGCCCAGACCCGTGAAGAAGTAGTGGCCGTAGCCGACCGAGTTATTGAGACGCTTCGTACACCATTTGTACTGGGCGATTTGGAACGCCAGCATTTCATCCATGCGTCAATCGGGATCAGCCTGTTTCCGCAGGACGGGCCCGACGGCGACACGCTGCTCAAGTGTGCCGACATTGCCATGTATGTCGCCAAGAACAGTGGGAAGGGAACCTATCGCTTTTTCGAGCCGAGCCAGGAGCGCCGTTTGGTGATGCGGTTGAATCGCGAGGCGGAACTGAAGCAGGCGATTGCGCGTGGTGAACTCATTCTGCACTACCAGCCACGGGTGCAGGGCGATACAGGCGAGATCACCAGTATGGAAGCCCTCGTGCGGTGGGTCCACCCAACCTTGGGCCTGATACCTCCCAACCAGTTCATCCCGATGGCCGAGCGTACCGGACTGATTGTGCCGCTTGGCGCGGAAGTGGTCCGCATGGTGTGCGAACAGCTGGCGCTTTGGAAAACGCAGGACCTGCAGGTTGTACCGGTCTCCGTTAATGTGTCGGCGCAACAGGTCGACACCGACACCATCAGTGCCATGCTGGCCACCGCCCTGAAGGCGAGTTGCCTTGATCCCAGATTGCTCGAGGTTGAAGTCACGGAATCAGCCACTCTCACGAAGGATGGCGCGGCTGTCACCGAACTGGCAGCGATCCAGAAAACCGGAATCAAGCTGTATGTGGACGACTTTGGCACTGGCTATTCCTGCCTCGCACAGTTGAAGCGTTTGGATATGGATGGTTTGAAGATTGACCGCGCCTTTACAGCGCAGATGCTCAACAGCCCCGCGGATGCCGCTCTCTTTGAGGCGATCGTCTCGATGGCACATGCGCTGGAGATGCGTGTGGTGGCCGAGGGTGTGGAAACAGATGAACAGCTTGCCGCGCTCCAGGTTTTAGGCTGTGAAGAAGTGCAGGGCTACTATATCTCCATGCCGGTCCCGGCCGCAGAAGCGGGTCTCTTGCTGCGTAAACGGTTTCTTTTCCCGGCTGCCTGACGCCCTTCCGGCACATTCCACCAGGTTCCATTTTCATGTGGCTCATTTCCCGAACATAAAGACTCCCTCGTTCAGGACGTAAACACAAGGGCGGAAACTTAGCCCCTTCCATGGAAATCACACAATGAAACTCGTTTTATTAACTCTCTTTGCGGCGATGTACTACGGCGCATGGTGGCTCCTGCAGCATCATCAGGAAACATGGACCTTCCTCATCTTCATCCCCTGCACCTTCGTGTTGTGTTTCCTGTGCTGTGGGCTTTTTTTGCCAATGGTTCCAACCCAGAAACAGCAATAGTGCAAATGCCGTTTCGCTCGTCCGAGGAAAAGGCCTGTGACAATGTGCTCGCTCCCGCAGCCGACCTTGACGTGAGCGCGTCGGCGCACAAGGCGTTCCAGCCGTTTCCCGACTTGCCGGATGATGATGCCCTCTCGCCTGAATTGCGGGAAAGCGCAACACCTATAGAGGACGAAACCGCGGCCGAGCCGCATAAGGGACAAAAAGAGCTTTTCTAAATTCGTCCCGCCAACTACCACCGACCCCTAGTGCCATGCGCTAGGGGTTTTTTCTTGACTAGAACGTTTGCACCGGCTGTGCATGCATGTAACGCATTTTTCTCTTCTAACTATAATGCATGATTCCAAGAGGCAATGCTGCCGCCGGCGGGCGTTTTCCCCGGCTTTGTTTTGTTTTGCCGATGACTGTTTGGCTGCTGTGCGCGGCGATCGTGGCATGCGCAACGATTGGTGCTGTCAACGCACAACCGGCGCTCATCGCCAGCACAAAGGTGTGGAGTGAGCATTTCCTAAGAGAAGGTAAGGGAACACGTGAACCTGCCGATGGATTGCTATGCAACAGCCGGGACGGGAAAACTTTCTACGATTGCAGAAATGCATTACCCGATGAAAATCAAGCGCTTTTGCCTTTATCGCTCAGAACTGCGCTTCTCACCCCATTCTTTTCTTATTCTGGTTATTAATGTGAGGAGTACAGTTCTGTTGAAAGGGACGCAGCGTTCCTATGCTGTACAAGTTTTGCCCCTGTGAACCTACCTGACTACTGGAGAGGCATCTGCCATGAGCGATCAAGTAATTTACCTAAGCATGGTGGATATTGTAAAGCGCGTTATCCGAGTCCAGACCAATGCTGAGCGGCTGATGAAGCCGACCGTATCCGAGCAAGAGATGCTCGATATGCTGCTTGAGATTGAGACTAGTGCCGCTTGGCTGCGTGAAAAGTTCTCAACAATGCTCACGGAAGAAGAGCGTACTGCCTATGCCAATTTCCGGCGTGAGCATGGTTCGGATTAGCCATAAGCGGCTCTGACAAATTTAAGCTTCTCACGAATGATCAAGTTGGCATGAGGCATAGGTGCTTACTTAACAGAAGCAGTCCTACAGCGACTTAGGTAATGCTCTGACTAGACCTCAGTGCCTGAAGCATTATGATAAAAGCTTATGTACCTCCCGTGATTGGTATTGCCCGCTGTGAGTTATCCAGCGGGCTTTTTTTGCCTGATAAAAATCGATTCTTGTCCAGGCTACTAGTAAGCCACTTGGCATGAAAATCGACATTCATTTTGCAAATGTCCCTTGGTTCCCGATAGGAGCCAAAACCATCGTTCCCACAAGAATGCCGAAATCATTGCAAAATGATCTACTAGTACGGCCGCGCCAGGTCCATGGTCCAGTAGGTGCGGTAGGTCGATGTGCTGTTGGCCACGCAAGCGGCGCCGATATCGACCAGGTTGGCGTTCATGATGTTGGCGCAATGGCCGGGGCTGGCTAACCAGCCGTCCACTACGGACTGTACGCTGGTCTGCCCAGCTGCAATGTTTTCGCCGTAGCCGCGCCAGGCGTAACCGGCGCCGGTGATGCGCTGGCCGGCATTGCGGCCGTCCAAGCTAGTATGGGAAAAATAATTATTGGCTGCCATATCGGTGGAATGAGCGCCGGCGGCGTTAAACAGGTTGGTATTCCAGGTCAGCGCCGGCGCTGGGCCGTAATAGGTAGTGCCGCAGCTGCGTCCGGCGGCACGTGCCTGATTGACCCGGTTCAGCATTTCCTGTTGGAAGTTGGGCAGGTTGCAGGTCTGGCGGGCATCGAGTGTGTCGCCTGTGCTAGCCGTAGTCGTGGTCGTGGCCGCCGTCGTAGTGGGTAGGTATTTGCTAGCCAGCAAATGCGGCGGCAGGCCAGCGCCGGTGGAGGCGGTGGCGGTGGCGGTGGCGGTCAGGGCCAGCGATGCGCTGACGATCAGCAATGGCAGGGTGATCTTCTAAGAGAACTCCGGTAGTTATTGAGCAAAGGACAAGCATCGCCGTTAGGAAATAAATGCCCGGCGAATTGACTGATGCTCAACAGCAAAGTTCAGCGCCCTGCGTTGATGTGGTCGGGTAGGGCGATAGGCGGCAATATTGCGGCGACACAAGGCAGAAAACCATCATGAATGCGTTGGCGCGATCCAGGCAACTCTTTTGAAGCTTGAGGAGCGCCTGGCATGGTAATCGATATTCATTTTGAAAATGTCGCTTGGTTCCTACGGAAGTCAAAACCATCGGTCCCACAAAAATGCCGAGAGCATTGCAAAGTGACCCACTAGCATTAGTACCAGCACCAAATTTAATAAGCCCGCAGCGCTAATGCCTGCTGGGTTTCATTGACGAAATAGTCGAAAATTTACTGAGGTTGCAATGGCAACTGAGATTGATAAAAAGCAGTAACGTTGCATTAAAGCCAACATATATTGGTAGGGCTTGTGTGGAAGCGCACTTTTGCGCAGTGCGCGCGGGATTAGTCGGTGAGTGCCCGTTAGCTGCAAAACCCCGACAACCGGCGGCAGGGTTCCCAAGACAATACCTTCCCTGCGCGGCCGGCATTCTTATAAATCACAGAAATCCCCAACCAGCCAGATGTGCGGCAGACCACTTGGCGCATGTCATGTACCCGACATACCATTCGAGTACTATCGTCCCCATGTGGTTTCGGAGAGAGACAAAGTTTTCAGAAGGAAAGGCCACATCCACCGGAGCTGGCGGTCGGCATTAATACCAGCACCACATTCCTTGTCCCAGCCACCAGGCTCGTGGTTGTACTAGCAGCCTACTGGGACAACAGTCGAATTGTTTGATGCGATCGATATCTGATCTCGACCATATAGTAAGACTACAGGCGTATGACCATACACTAAATTGGAGTGGCCCCCGCTTCATGCCTCAATAGTATTCGTCACTACGGCATCAGGCTCTGGGGTCACACCATTGCGCAAAATCTCCTGTATCGCTCACCGCGGCTCACAAGGCTGCGGTTTTTTTCTGCCTAGCCATATCCCCTGTATGGCGGCTTCTTCGTCAGTGCCGTCACTTGTGGCGAGAAGCCGCAAAGATAATCCAAAGATGCATCCACCGGCGCGCTCGTTCTTTTTCTTCGGGAGAGCCTGCCGCTGCGACGCGACTGAATCGTTCGACTGCAATGGCGGCCCGCTGCGCAGCATAGGCCCTGCGCTCATCGATATTGCGTCTTGGGTTAGGGCTTGCCTTTGGCAGTCTACTGGTGTCCATCACGCTCTTCGTTTTAGATCGAGCCTTACTGCCGAGTTTGGCGGAAATCAGAAAAGAGGAAAAATTTGATGCTTCAAAAACCGAAGGTATAGGCGCACAAAAGCCCGCGCTTGGCGGGCTTCTTCTACAGGGCTGCCGAGCTACTTATGCAGGGTTGCTTCTGGCTGACTTGCGGCGCGATGCGGCGAAACCAAGCAGCCCCAACCCAAGCAGCGCAACCGTAGTTGGCTCAGGCACTTCTCCGTTGCCTCCACCACCAATTTCACCAGTCGTGTAATAAACGCTGATGTGGGAAATCTGATGGGCAGTGCTGTTGCCAGACAAGTCAAAAGGCGGCTTCGTGAACGGCGTGGAGTAAGCGCCCGAACCGGCCGGGATGGACAAGAGATAGGCAACAAGGTTAGTCTGCGCGCCGTCCTTAAACACAAACATAAGGTTGCTGTAAGTACCTAAGCCTGTGTAATTATAAGACGCGTTGTCACTGCCGAAGTTAAAGAGGCTAGAGGAATCGCTCGCACCGCTGAGCTCATACTTACCGTCAAACGACCAATTACTCATTCCAAAGAAGCTCTCCACATTGACCGTATAGGTTGATGCCGGTGGGCTCACGCTATCGTTTGCTTGGCCATCGAGCGGTTGCAATATAAGACAATCCTTGGTGCCAGTGAGCAAGCCACGCAAATCATAGTTTCCAGTTGCATTGGCTCCAAAACAAGATGCTGTGGCTGCCACCGCGGCCCCGTTCAGCACCATGGCGGCAGCGCATCCGATTACAGCCTTGGACAATACGGTTTTAAACATTGTTATCCCCCTTATAGGACAGCCCACGAAAAGCCTAACGTATTGCAATATAGGCAACATTTATGCCAATAAATGATTACCCTTAAAAAACAATTAGTTAAGGAAATATAATTTCAAAATTTCATGATGAATGTAAGAAATGCTGACAGACGGGGTTGCTCGCGATTGACCGTAGAGACGAAAAAAGCCCGCACTCGGCGGGCTTTGATGGGGCCGATGGACTGCTTATGCGCTCTTCCTTTTTGCTGCCTTGCGGCGGGATGCTGCAAAGCCGAGCAGACCGAGGCCCGGCAGCGCGGCTGTGGCGGGTTCGGCACTTGGGCCGCAGAGCCCGCTGCGTTGTCATAGTAAGTTCTAAAAGTTAGGTTGTAATTGCTCCAGCCACTTGTGCTGCCAGCATAGAGTGCATGCCGTTGCTGTAAGAGCCTAGTTGTCTCCAAGCTCGATCGGCTGGGCCGGGATGCGCATGACGTCGGCGGCACCATCAAGCTCCTGGCTTCCCGCAGTATCAAAGTCATTGTCCTGCAGCTGGGCGCGCTGGACCTGACTTCACCAGCGAGCAAGATGATGTTGACGACACTTGCCGCCGTCGCCGAGCTCGAGCGCGATCTCTTGGTGGAGCGGACACAAGTCGGATTGCAGCGGGCGAAGCAGCAAGGCAAAACGCTGGGCCGACCCGCAACCACTACGGCCGAGCAGCGTGCCGATATTCTGGCCAGGCATAAATCTGGCGCCTCAATCAGCGAGCTATCCCGGCTGCGTGGCGTGTCGCGTGCGACAGTAATGCGCATTGCATGGCCAGAAGGCGCATAATAAAACCAGTCGTCTGACGAGGGCGGCTATCCTGGAAGTTATCTTGGCCGCTGTGGCTTACTACCCGCAGCGGCTTTTCTTTTACTGTCGTCATCGAGATTGGTCTGGAGTGACAGCGTTAAGCGCTATTGGTGTACTTCAAAAACACGGTTTTTGACCACCATAACATTGCATTAGGCGCAATCGGACGCCTCAACAAACGACAGGAGGAAGCATGAATACGAGGATGCGGGGGAGGCAGAAGGCGGCCGCGTTGGCCGCACTGCTGTTGATGTCATGTTTAAATGCCAGCGCCGCCGGAGGGTCGATCGAGCGCGGACGTTACTTAGCAAAGATAGGCGGATGCAACGACTGCCATACCCCGGGCTATGGCCTTTCCGGCGGTCAGGTACCGGAAGCGCAATGGCTGGTGGGCGATCAGCTCGGCTGGAACGGGCCCTGGGGCACAACCTATCCGTCCAACCTTCGGCTATTCTTCCAGAAAGTGTCCGAGTCGGAGTGGCTGAAGATGGCTAGGGAAAGACAGTTGCGCCCACCGATGCCCTGGTTCGCACTGCGGGACATGAGCGATGAGGACCTGTCATCGCTGTACCGTTTCATTCGCACTCTAGGCCCGGCCGGCGAACTGGCGCCGGCCTATTTGCCGGCCGGCGTGGAGCCCAAAGGCCCGGCGATCCGGTTCCCTCAGCCGCCAAAATGATCGCGGCAGACATTCAACTCGGAGCATGGGGTGATGAAGCTAGTTTGTTAGCATGATCACCAGTGCCTCGACTGGGCAAGGGGAGTGATTGAACATCGAGGCACGTACAACCAAGGGCCTGGTTGGCTCCGGTCGCCGCTTCACACGATTATCGGATTTTGTTGATCTTTCCCTTCCTTTCGTGGGACCGGCAACAATACCCAGTATTGGACACGCGCTACTAAGCTGTCTCCCTCAACGTGACGTTCATAGCCATATAGCGTCATTAGGGGCTCCTGCATATCCGGCATCTTTATTGGGTGCGGGTTATATAAGGGCGGCACGATGTCGCGCGGCCCACCTTTGGCTTTCAGGTCTAGCAGGCGTGCCGCCAGTTGAATGACGAGAATCTGTTGTGATGCGCCCAGCTCTCAAAAACAAGATGCCCAGTGTAACGGGGAAGCGTCAAAAGCTCTTCCATCCCGAGTGCAACCCCGTTCTGATAAAGACACATGAGCCTGAAGAGCATGCCATTCAGACTACCGCAGGTAAGTTCCGCTGTATGGGTCACGCAGCAGTTTTAGTTGTATTACGCAACCCATTGCGTGCTTAGTACATCTCCGTGTTATGGCTAACATTTCCCACATTGCAAAGCTGAAGGGCACTTGCCCAAATCCAACTTGGTGCAATACTAGCCTTGATGCGGAAGTGCACAATGAATTTGCCTGCCTGACGAGGGTTGGCAATCTCTCGGAAGGCATCTTGGCCGCTGCGGGTCATTGCCTGCAGCAGCCTTTTCTGTGGTCGATCCATGACAGGATAATCCTACATGGATTGAGGCGTTTCACTGACTTTCCCTCGGCCCCCGATATCCCTAGTATGTGAACTGTCTCCTCCATCCCTCCCCTGGAATGGATTTAAGCCCGCTGCGATTATCCCAGCGGGCTTTCTTTTGCCCTTTTCATGCTGCACTGCATGTAGACAAGGTTGCGTTTTAAGTTCATTATCCGAGCACAAAAATCCATGCCTTGAGCTGGGATCGGAGAAGACAGGGAAACCCGCATCGGTAACGATCGCGGGTTTTTTCTTTGGACAACAAAAAATTGAGCAAAAAAAACCCGCTTACAAGGAGCGGGCTTAAATCCATCCGTTGCGGAATGGAGGAGACAAGGAGAACTATAAGCAGTTTCTCGCCATAAAGAAAATTACCTGTGCCCATACCTGTCATACGTTTTGTGAATGACAATTAAGGTCTAAAAGGAAATAGTTATGGGCAGCTATATATTATGTGATAGATCGACATACAGCATGACAGTTGCGAAGTCTGCCCGGAACTGCTTTCATGAGGGCGTTTCCAATTTCCGGTGACTCCTGCTTCTTGTTGCCGCTATGTCGGCACCAGGTATGTCTGGACAGTTAGCCGTCGAGTCACGCTTGCCTCCTCGGGGTTTCCCTCTTGGCCGTAGACCGTAGGGCCTGTAGCTTTTCTTTCCCAAAAACAGCGATAATGCGCCTGCGGTGTGCCAGCTCAGGCACTGAAATGGTTGACCAAGCACTCGACGGTGCCAAGGACCGGAATTAGCACCGGTTGCCGCCATTGCCTAGCTTGAACTGACGCATACTACTAACAAGGCACCACGACCTTGCCCAACGGGCCGCTTTATCTTGCTCGACTATAGATGTTGCCTAACTTAACCTCATAACCGCCAAGTTCATGCGACGTATCGCGTACGCCTTTCGCTGATAACCGTCACGCTGTGCCATTTTCATCTTGAATTTGGCTATTTCCTTCAGCTTAAGCTCGATCCTTCGCTCAAGGCTTCATAAAAAAAGCCCGTCGGCATAAAGTTGCATTAAAGTAATTTTTTAGTTGGAACCGCTTTTTATCAGAGTTGTCACACTCGCGTAACCCGCCACCTCTATGATCTTGCCATCCGTAACACATGCCACCGATAGGCGTGGGGGTGGAGAGGTAATCCGGGCGATCAGACCATTCCCGGTTTACCAACCAGATATACCCTTGTCAGGGTCCGCCATTTCCAGAGCGGTCTTAGCCACCTGGTTTCCTGAAGGGAAGCGACATGACACAACCTTCTTCTTTCTACAATGTAATTACCGGCATGACAGAAAACCGCATCAAAGAATTGATTCAGCATGCGGAAGACATAGATGCTCGAGAACTCCCTGTTGCTGAGACGAGTTCGTATTTTCGGGCTCATGCAGTTACCGTATATTTAGCTTGGTGTGATATTACAGATGGGTTTCGCAACGTTGAGGACATGGAGCGTCTGGAAGCACTTACGAATCAAGATACGCTAGCAGTAGGTCTGTCGGATTT
This sequence comes from Noviherbaspirillum sp. L7-7A, assembly GCF_019052805.1. Classification (NCBI taxonomy): domain Bacteria; kingdom Pseudomonadati; phylum Pseudomonadota; class Betaproteobacteria; order Burkholderiales; family Oxalobacteraceae; genus Noviherbaspirillum; species Noviherbaspirillum sp. L7-7A. The sequence goes on along the minus strand of NZ_JAHQRJ010000002.1, from coordinate 415,499 downwards.
CTGACGCACCTATGAATGCCATCTATGGGGTCATGGTCTCCACCTGGCGTATCACCTAAACTTGCGCGTAGTGAACTGCGGTGCCATCCTCGGCGTTGATTTGGTGAACGTGCAGCGTTATCGGTGCGCTCGTCGTACGCACCAGTTGAGGATCGAACAGCGGCGCCAGCAAATCGCGCGGAGAGGTCGGTATCGTCATGTCGAGCAGCCTAGCCTAGCGTACATTGCGGCCGAACATGCCGCCTTGTTGTTAATCCCCAATCATCAGATTGCTGGTATAGCAAGGCTCTTGCTCCAGATTTTCAGGAGTAAGCATCATTGCGGCTGGAACAATCATACGCATGAGATGGAGGCAAAGCGGGACCGAAAATGCAAAAATAAGAAGCATCTTATATGTAATGGCCTAGACTTCATCGAGCAATAACTGTCAGATCTAATCTAAATTTTAGCCCGTCAAATGATCTGGGTTCGGCTACAAGCAGTCCTTCAACAAACGAAAGTAGCCGTCCGCTTAACACAATATTGCACACCCTCACAGATTTGAGTTCGAAACGACAACATGTGTTCGACGAAGCGACCGTCTTTTTGCCAAGCATTGGTTTTTTTAAATTATAACTATAAATAGCAAGTGCTGACCCATATCTCGCGGCGCGTCGTAGCCACGAAATTGCTCGCTACCGCATTGGTACCGTCGAAGCTGCAATCAGGACGGGTGAAGGCATTCAGGCCGCTAGTCCGCAGCTATTATTCTGTCAATTAACTTTGAGAGACGACTGTAGTGGCCCATTTTGGGAAATAAAATCTTTTTCTTGGCATTGGGTGTAGGGAGTCGAGACATCTGCGAGTGCCCGGAGTAGGTCAGAAGCGCCAATTTTCATCAGGCTGCACTAATCTAAAATCCTGGGTTCTCCTACAGCGATTCCTTGGGCAAAGTCGATGCCGATACTGCGGAGCATTTCTAATATAGCCTCATCTTCGACGAATTCCGCCACTGTCTTTATGCCCATTACATGGCCTATTTCGTTAATGGATGCCACCATCGCCCGATCAACATTATCTCTGGAGAGCTGTTTGATAAAGCTGCCATCAATCTTCAGGTAATCCACAGGAAAATTTTTCAAATAGGAAAACGAAGACAGGCCCGTGCCAAAATCGTCCAAGGAAAAAAGACAACCCATTTTCTTAATTTCATTGACAAACTTTTTCGCTTTTGGAAAGTTGCGTATCGCAGCAGTCTCGGTAATTTCAAAGCAGATGCGCGTAGGATCAACTGCGTGGCGTTGAAGTTGTTTCGCAATAAACGGAACCAGATGATCATCGTTGAGCGATCCGCCCGATAGGTTGATTGACAAGCAGTGAGACAGTATCGGATCAGGCGTCTCGCAATCTGGTTGTCGCTTCCTATGCGGTTGGCTCATATAGCGAAAGCAAGTTTCGATGACCCACTTGTCTATTGCCGGCATAAGGTTGTAACGCTCGGCCGCGGGGATAAAGGCTCCAGGTGGAATGATTTCGTTGTCTTCTCCCAGCATTCGAATAAGTACCTCTGCATGCGCGCTAGTGCCGTCTTTGAGGCTCATGATTGGCTGGACACAGAGCTTAAAATTATTCTGCTGTAGTGCGTGGTTCAGCCGGGCGATCCACTGCATTTCCCGCTGCCGTTGCACCAGCCTGATATCGTTCGCTTCAAAGACATGTACGCGATCGCGGCCTTGTTCTTTTGCAAGGTAACACGCCTTGTCAGCACAGGCCATTACCTCGGTAACTGATAAGCTCTGTGCGGTCACAGCCGCGAGGCCAATGCTAATGCTTACTTCAAGACGCTCGTTATTCCAAAAAAAATGAAAGTCTTTGACTGCTTGGCGCAACTTGTCGGACAAATACTTTGCTGTCGCAAGTGAGCAGTTTCGCAGCAATACGGCTAACTCATCACCGCCGAGCCGAGCAAGCGTATCACTGCCGCGCATGAACGATTGCAACACCGAGGCTAGCTGCCTGAGCAATTCGTCACCAGCGCCATGGCCGCATAGGTCATTGACCACTTTAAACTGATCAAGGTCCAGGAAGAGAAGCGCATGGACTGCATCCGATACCTTCGCATTAGCGAGCGCCTCACCAAGCTGTACTTCGAACTCGCGCCTGTTGATCAGGCCAGTCAGCGTGTCATGGCTTGCTTGCCATGACAGCTCGTGTGTCAACTGACGTTCATGACTGACATCATGGAGTACCAGAACGGTGCCGAGAACGGTCCCGTCATGGGAATAAATCGGCGCCAAAGAGTCCGTGACGGCGATTTGCCTCCCATTGCGCGAAACCATGACGGTATCGGCGGGGATAGAAACGGCTCTTCCACTAGCTAAACACCGAGCAACAAGGTTTTCGACCGCCTTGCCATTTTCTTCGCTAGTTAAATGTAACACCTCTTCAACCGGCTTTCCGACTGCCGTTTCAGCCGGCCAGCCAACCATATCTTCTGCAGCCCGGTTCAGTTGAAGCACAAGGCCGAGGTTGTCAGTAGTGATGACGGCATCGGCGATCGAGTGTAGAGTCGTTTCGGCAAGATCCCTCTGTTCCGCTAAAGCAATTTCAGTATTCTTCTTGGAAGTAACGTCAGCGAGAATGCCGAGTGTGCGTTCGGGCTGCCCGTATGTATCCGCGTACACTTCGCCTTTTGCTTCGATCCAGTGTACTGACTGGTCCGGCCATGTAACGCGATATTCGATGTGATAACGTTTTTGCTGCTGTATGGCGTTCTGGAAGCTATGCCAAATTCTTCCTCTATCCTGCGGATGAATATAGCCAAGAAACTGATCAAATGATGACTCAAAAGGCTCTGCACTGAAACCGAGAAGGCTAGCGCCCTGACCGGACCAATAGACTTTGCCACTTTTAATTTCGGATTCCCATAGGGCCATTTTTGCAGCCTCAACTGCGAGGGAGAGATTTTCGTGAAGCCGTTTTTGTTCTGTAATATTCCAGACAATACCTAGCGTTCGAACTGCGGCCCCATTTTCGTCAGTCTGAACTTGCGCTTTGACGCATAACCAGTAAATCAGTGTATCGTCGCGTTTTATCCGAAACTCCAACTGGTATTCGGACATGACCCCAACCGCTGCCTGCTGGCTCTCGTGAACTGTTTTGCGATCTTCGGGATGCACCATTGCAATGAAATCGGCATATTTCTGTCGAAACAGACGTCCCTTTTTGCCGATAACTTCACTACCTGTGCCCGTCCACAGCACTTCGCCTTGAGTCACCTGTCCATTGACAATGGACGCCTCCCACACGGACATTTGTGCCGATGCGATTGCTTGTGCCGTGCGGGAGAATTTTCTTCTCGTTAAAGACATAGTGGATGTGCTGCAACGTACTAACTTTGGATGTCAATAGTCTGTCTTGTGTTGAAAGCGCTACTTCCTTTTAAGGTCGGTTTTGAACGCTAACAGACAGATGCCCTAAGCAGCTATCCATAGCGTTGATGACCGGCTAGTCAGAGCATCGTTGCTCGTTCAAGCTTAGACCAGCCAGCAGTTGATGTTCTTTAAACTTAAAACGTCGGACGTCATTCTGGTTGCGTGTTAATGAGGCTTTGCATATTTTGCGACGCCCGTCACATCAATAACAATGCAACGTTCATCGCCGACTATCCACGCATCATGACCAGGCGGCATGTAAAAAAAGTCGTTTGGCCCATATTCAAGCTGTGAGCCATCATCCATCTGCACCACCATCCTGCCTTGAAGGATCAACCCGGTATGGGCGGCTTTACAGGAGTCCGTCCCGGCAATCGGCTTTACGTGCTGACTCCATTTCCAACCCGGCTCGAATTCTCCCCGGCCAATAATGTGGTCTCCCAGTTCATAAATTTGCATTTTCCCCTTGCTGTCAACAAATGGCCTGGTTTCATCAGGCTGGGTAGCAGGCTTGCGGACCAAGCTGTGTCTTTCAAGTATGGCACTCATGATTTTCTCCTTGCTAGAAGAAATATGCTCGATTCCAAAAGTAAAGTGCAACCGCATGAAAAGCGAAGCCACTGACCTGATTGGCCAGATAGCTTGGACGGCTACCTAACCAGGATAGGATAAGCAGTCGTAAGGTCAAGCATGCTAGCCGGAAAGGGACAGCAAGAGCAGTTAACAACCTTTTGAGTAAAATAGCTGGTCAGCGAAGGGCGCGAGTTGGCCATGGATTTCCTTTGGCAGGTTAGTTTAGGAGGTCCGGTCTTGCGCTATGATGAGACCTTCACGAAATTCGGCTGACGAGCCGCAACGAGTCGAACTTTCGCCTCCCATCCAAAGCTATAGCTGACCATCCTGCGTTCGTTTATCGTCCCTTATACCAATCCCATCCCATGCCTGCGACATGGAGGAGACACGTTTCAACGTACTTAGGCTTGACGGCTGGCCGCGGGTGGTACCGGGGCACAGTCCCGGCATGCGCTGGTGCAACCGTCAAGCCAAAGTGCTCTTGGTTTCAGGGGGCTTTAAATTCTTCTTAGGTGCCTTGGGAAGCCACAGGCCCCATAAGTAGAGCCAGATGGCCAGCGCGCTCATTGCCGCCTCGCCTGGTCCGCGCGCTGAGGTTCGATAAGGTCTCAACCAAGTTCACAGCGGAGTTGCTTTGGATCGGGCGGCGGCTTGCGCTCTCGCTGTCGCCCTTCCATGGACTTTTTTACCTGCTGCTTGGTCGGTTGCTTTTGACTGATACTCATGGCGAGCTCCAGAAAGCAAAAAGCCCTGACGCTTGCACGTTCAGGGCTTATGGACTTCGTGACGATACCGAACCTTGTTGGATTCGACGCAGGGCTAAACCAACCGCAGGCGCCACTCCTGATACTTCTGCTCTTGTAACTGCTTCTCACACTGCCGTCGGGTCTCTGCTGGATCAGGAGGCAAATGCCGTTGAACTGCTCCCCTGGCTATCCAATCGCGAATCCATTCGTCTGACGGTTTGCTGAGCCGGTCCATGATGAACTCCACTCAAAACAGCAATGCAATGACTTCAATATCTGCTTGAGCCTCTTGTCTTGTTTGAGAAAGATCAGAATACAGATACAGCGCCACGCTTTGTGCACTTAAAACCACACGCCGGCTGATTGGCGAATGCGAATCCAAAAAGCCTCGGTTCACAAGGAACCGAGGTGAGTCGGTGACCGGCGCTAACCCGGTCTTATCACTATCGGCAAAGGGAGCAGGGATGGAGCACCCAGTGGTCGGTCCGGTAGCTTCAGCGCCTGAGCAAGCGCACCAGAATTCAAATATATTGAAGACACTTTAGGTTGGGTGGAATTATGGAGGCTGCTTACAGCTGTTACATACGGAAATAAATCCACAGGTAGAAAAAGCCCGCGGGTGCGGGCTTTCGACGTATTTCACAACGGTGTGCCGAAAGCATAGTGCCTTTTGGACACTTACGCCACCGATCCGATTTGTAAGGGTCGCGGATTTCTCAATAAGTTGTAGAAGCTAAAAGTTCATCTGAACGGGAGTGTGAGATTTAACCAAAATTTTTAGCCCGCGTGATCGTCTGGGTTCGGCCACTTTCAGTCACTCGACGGAACGAGTCGAATGGCAGGTATGCGGCGTACAGCGGCCATTTGCAGAACGGTAGTAAGCGTGTTTAATAATAATTAACAGCAAGCTTCAAGGACATGCTTTTTCCCACCCCTTTGGCATTAATGGAGGTGAGAACGCTCACCCGGTGTGTTCGCCGGTAAAGAGCAGCGGCCTCTCTTGCTATATTGACTGGGAGAAGCATTATTCTGTAGTTAGGTGAGATAATAGGATTTACCTATATTCATCGCGAAATGCATTGCGCCTAAATCCGACGATGTTAGCTGTTGACTACGAAGCTTCGCTGGTACTGAGTTCTATACTGGTATCAATCTTGGCGTCCTATACCGCGCTCAGACTTGCGGACCGGGTGACGCACTCGGCAGGAAATATTGCGCGCTGGTGGATTGCCGGTGGTGCGATTGCGATGGGGATTGGTATCTGGTCAATGCATTTCATCGGCATGCTGGCATTTCGTCTTCCGATCGCGGTGGGTTACGATCTGGGCCTGACGGTGTTCTCGCTGACGCTTCCTGTGCTGGTTTCCGGTTTGGCATTATGGCAAGCCAGCCAGCCAAAGCTGCCAGTTAAAGGGCTGGCTGCTGGAGCCGTGCTTATGGGTATCGGCATTGTCACTATGCACTATTCCGGTATGGCGGCGATGCGTATGCAGCCTGGAATTGAATACGATGCGTGGTTAGTCGTCGCATCTATTACCATTGCGATCTTGGCGTCAGGTGCCGCGTTATGGATTGCCTTTAAGTTACAGCGACGGATACAACATGCGCACATGCTGCGTGCAGTGGCGGCCGTGGTAATGGGGTTTGCCATAGTCGGCATGCACTACACCGGGATGGCAGCGGCGAGCTTTCCTTCAGGCAGCATCTGTATGGCGGCACGAGATGGCTTCAACCAGGATGGACTTGCCGTCTTGGTAATCATTGTTACCGGTGCCGTCTTGACTATTGCCCTCCTGACTTCGATATTTGACGCGCGGCTTGCATCAAGTGCGCAAGGCTTGGCAACTTCCCAGGCTATAGCGGAGGAAAGACAGGCACTGTTGAACGGTGAGCGGTCTGCCCGGCAACAGGCCGAGCGGATGAACGTGCTGAAAGACGAGTTTCTGGCGACACTTTCACACGAACTGCGTACCCCCTTGTCGGCCATTCTCGGCTGGTCCCAAATCTTGAGGGGAGCCACAAAGGATGAAGCAACGCTGATCAAAGGGCTTGATACCATTGAGCGCAATGCCCGTGCCCAGGCAAAGCTCATTGATGACTTGCTGGATATGAGTAAGATCATTTCCGGGAAAATCACCCTGGACGTGCAACAAGCCAACCCTGTAACGTTCATTGAGGCGGCAATGGACACCATTCGTCCCGCAGCCCTTGCAAAGCAGATACGGCTGGAAAAGCTCTTGGCTGTCGATGCCGGTCATATGTCCGGCGATCAGAATCGCCTCCAGCAAGTGATGTGGAACCTACTTTCCAATGCGGTCAAGTTCACCCCGAGGGAGGGTAGGATTCGGGTCCTTTTGGAGGCGTCCGATCATGAAATTCTCATTAAAGTAAATGATTCCGGCATCGGCATTGATCCGGTCTTTTTGCCGTACGTTTTCGACCGATTTCGCCAAGCAGATGCCTCGACTACACGTCGCTATGGTGGCTTGGGACTTGGCTTGGCCATTGTTAAGCAACTGGTAGAACTGCATGGTGGGTGGATACGCGCAGAGAGTGATGGCGAGAACACAGGCACGACCTTTGTGCTCGGCTTGCCTCGGCAAGGAAATGCGACTACCCGGCCGGCGGGTAGTCGTGAATACCGGGTACCAGAAAGCGAGCGGGCCGGCTTTAAGCCGGTTGACCTGTCAGGAATGACAGTGCTCGTTATTGACGATGAACCTGATGCGCTTGAAGTCGTTAGGCATCTTCTTGGGGAGTGCGGTGCGAGAACATTGACTGCGTCAAATGCGAAGGACGGCCTGTCAATAATCCAAAGGAAATTGCCGGATGTCATCGTAAGTGACATTGGCATGCCAAATATGGATGGTTTTGAACTACTTCGTTGTATACGTGCCCTTCTCGATAAGCGTGCCAGTACCGTACCGGCCATCGCTCTAACTGCTTTTGCACGAGGCGATGACCAAGCACGTGCGCTTCAGGCTGGATTTACTGCTTACTTGACTAAACCCATCGAGCCGTCTGAACTGGTGCAGAAAATCTTAGACGTTGCTAAGCGTGGCCAAATAGGGATTTCCCGAAGTAATAGTAGAGCCGCTAATTGAATTCATCACATTGCTGACCAACCCGTCAGTAGGACGATGATAGATTTTCGGCCTAGCGTCTTCATCGAGCGTGTCAGGTCGGCGCTAACTGGTTGCTACTGCCGGAGTTGGCTCCAAAGCAGACACCCAAAGGATAGGGCGGAATGGCTAATATGGGTCGTTCTGGGACGGTAGCCTCGGCAACTTTTGGCGAATAACCGACCATTTGTTGGACACGGAGAAAGCATGCAACACTGCAGCGCGCGATGGTTTCACGCCGTCTTCATACGAGACCACAAGGCCCGGCAAATCAAGCAGGAGTTGCACGCCGCGCACCCGTATCCGTCACACGACGATCTCGGCGCGATGAATCGCAAAGAGTTCGATGCACGGGGATACTCCATCAATGCCATTCTTGGAATGGGCGAGGACAACCCCCTGAAGCAGTACCACGACTGCGCCTCGATTGCCGGCTAGGAACTGGAGCCGGCCGCGGCCGATTGGATCTTCAGGCATGTAGCAGCCGCTCGTGTGTGGCCCATCGTGACTCTATGTCAGCCCAATACAGACGTTTCAAGAGACGTAAAACTTTTTGAAACATCGGCACGCCGTGCCGGTGTAACAGGACGAAATACTCGCTACACTCAATGCATGAGCAACACGAAAAAATCCTCAAAAGCGCCTCCGGAGCAGCTCGCCTTTAATTTTGAAGCGACGGACGAAATTGAACTCGCAGGCAGCGCGCTCGATGAAAAAGTGTCTGACTATCAACAAACTGTCATCGCTAGCGGGTTGAAATTGCAAGAAGCAGGGCGGCGCGGACTCCGCGCTGTCTTCTTCGGCATCGATGGAGTCTTGCATCCGACTGGCATCGCTTACGAAGATGAAGCCGGCGGCATCTACTGCGACCCGGAGGACCAGCGGTTCATTTGGGCTGCTGTTCTGGTCGAGCTGCTTGAGCCGCACCTGGACGTCGTTCTTGTATGTCATTCGACTTGGCGGCACCGACTCAGCCTCCGCAGCTTGCGCGCGATCCTCCCGTCCAAGCTGGCCGAGCGTCTAATTGGCGTAACGGATCCGTCTGTCGGCCGCGAGGAATCGATCCAGGCATACGTTGCCCAGCACGACATCGCCGTGGATGCTTACGTGATCATCGACGACGAGCGCAGTGCATTTCCCGCCGGCATGCCCCAGCTTGTGCATGTCAATAGCAGAACCGGCATCTCGACGCCTAAAGCCAAGCTGGCAATCGCGTCTGCGCTAGAGAAGCTGGGTGATTGGAAGAATGAGTAGCAAGCCGCCTTTTGTCGGACATGCTGGATCGGCGAGGCGTCAGTACGACTTTGCCTTCCATCTACCCCTTTCGGCCAGCAGCGGCCGTTCAAAGCATTCGTCCGAGCGTCTGCTTCGGGGTTGGCAGAAGACATCCACTGTAACTGTATCAGCACGCTTCAATATGGACACGAAATGCTATAAGAAAAAATCTAGCTTGGTTCACCAGTGCCTCTCCCACACTCCCATTGAAAGGAGTACATTGGTGAATAGCACTTGGTAGCCAGATCAATATGCGACAGCACATCCAGTTTTGTACTAGCGCAGATGGGACGCGTATTGCGTACGCGACGATGGGAAGCGGCCCCCCGCTGGTACGTGCTGCCAGTTGGATGACTCACCTCGAGCACGATGCAACCAATCCCATTACGGTTCCCTATTGGGAGGAGTTTGCCCGCGACCATACATTCATCCGTTATGACCTGCGCGGCCACGGCCTGTCGGAACGGAATGTCGAAGACATGTCCTTTGCTGCTTGGGTCAATGACTTGGAAGCAGTGGTCGACGCAGCCGGCCTTGACCGGTTTTCTTTGGTTGGCATGTCCGCAGGCGGTCCACTAGCTATTGCGTACACAGCCCATCATGCTAACCGCGTAGAAAAGCTGATGCTGCATGGCGCCTTTGTCAAAGGTATTCGGATTCACAATCTACGCCCTGAGCAGATCGAGCAAATCGATGCATTGAACCATATGGTAGAGGTCGGCTGGGGAACGAAGCATGCGGCATTCCGCCAGATATTCAGCGCTCTTTTGATTCCTTCTGGAAACTCTGACCAGTGGCAGTGGTGGAATGAGTTACAACGGCAATCCTCATCCGGTCGGGTTGCTGCATCAGCACTGCAAACCATGCAAGGGATTGATGTGCGCGATCTGGCCCCCCGCGTTACTTGTCCGACACTTGTGACTCATTCCACTGGTGACACTTCTGTTCCATTTGCCGAAGGACGACTGACAGCGAGCCTAATACCCCACGCCAAGTTGGTTGCATTTGAAGATCGAAATCACATCTTGATCAAAGGCGATCCATCCTGGACTGAGTTTGTAGAGGAGTTTCGAAAATTCTTTGGTACCGGCGCACCATCGCGTCCGTTGGCCGCCGCGCAACCTGCCTTCCCACAACTCAGCGCACGTGAAACAGAAGTGCTCGATCTTATTGCGCGAGGCATGGATAACGATCAAATTGCCGCGCGGCTGGAACTGAGTCCGAAAACAGTGCGCAACCACATTACCAGCATTTTTTCAAAGCTAGAGATTTACACCCGTTCGAAGGCGGTGGTTATTGCTCGAGAGGCGGGTTTAGGCCTAACACCGATACGCTGATAGGACTTGGATACTATAAAGCGCACTCCAAAGTCCCTTAAGTTAAGCGCCGGTAGGACTGGTGCCTCCTGACAGCTTCACACCGGCGGATGACAATGAATTCACCCCATCGCCGATGGGATCCGTTGCGGAGAATTCAAATGAACATCAATCTCGACCAGGCGCTTATTGAAGTCAATGCGAGCAAATTTCTGCGGATGGAGAATGCCGCCGGCACGACGCTTTCCTGCGTCTCTGGTAGTTTGTGGATTACCAGGGATAACTGCATAAAAGATTTCGAACTCCTCCCGGGGGATAGCTACGTTGCCAATGTACGGCAGGCCGTTACTGTGTGCGGCTTTGAACCCAGCGTTGTCCGTGTCTTTCAGCCACAGCGTAGCTGGCAGAATCAACCGTTTTTCGGGCAAGCGGCACTTCATCGCGTTAGGTCACTACTAACGCACGTGTTAGCCGGCCTACGCGCTATTAGCCGTTAGTAATCGTTTGCAAAAGATGTTGGCGCCATTTGTGCGCCCAATCCGCCGAGAACAGATAACTTGATACAGCAGGAGACTTCGATGGCAATCAATGAGCAGAAGCTCAATGACTTTATGGGGCGCTTTGTTGGTGACCTGGGCGCGGTCATGCATGCGGCGACGGTTGTCGTAGGTGATCAGCTCGGGCTTTATAAGGCGCTTGCCAACGGGCCATGTGATGCCGATGAGCTCGCACGCCGCACTAGTACCGATGCACGTTACCTCCGTGAGTGGTTATCAGCGCAGGCAGCGAGCGGTTATGTCGAATATGACGCCAGAACACATATGTTTGGCCTCAGCGAAGAACAGGCGTTTGCATTGGCGGAGGAAGGCAGCCCGGCATTCGTACCCGGCGCATTCCAGATTGCAGTCGCTCAATTCAAGGCAATTCCCAAGATAGTGCAGGCAATGCGTACAGGCTTGGGATTGGGATGGCATGAGCACGATGCCTCGCTTTTCCATGGCACTGAGCGCTTTTTCCGGCCCGGCTACGCGGCAAATCTGGTATCGACTTGGATTCCCGCACTAGACGGCGCCGAAGCCAAGTTAAAAGCGGGTGCTCTTGTCGCCGACGTCGGCTGCGGGCATGGTGCCTCGACGATCATCATGGCGCAGGCCTATCCGGCTTCAACGTTTGTAGGCTTCGACTACCATGCGCCGTCAGTTAAGCATGCACGAAGTGCAGCGGAGCAGGCGGGCGTTGCCAGTCGTGGAAGCTTCGAAGTCGCCCGGGCTCAGGACTTCCCGGGGAACAGTTACGACCTCGTCACCATGTTCGATTGTTTGCATGACATGGGTGATGCGGTCAGCGCGGCCGCTCATGTACGCGTCAGCTTGAACTCGGATGGTATCTGGTTAATTGTTGAACCGTTTGCCAATGACAGCTTGGAGGAAAATCTGAATCCAGTAGGGCGTATTTACTATTCGGCGTCGACGTTCATTTGTACACCAGCTCCCCGCGCGCAGGAAGTCGGCGCCTGCTTAGGTGCGCAGGCTGGCGAGGCACGTCTGAGGGATGTTGTCATGGAAGGTTGATTCAATCATTTTCGACGTGCTACGCAAACGCCGTTTAATCTTATGCTCGAAGCAAAACTCTGAATTTTTTAGCTAAATTGTAATATGCGCCGCTAATCATTACCGCCTCCAGTCGACACTTCGCAACGGCTCGGCTGCTTCATGGTGCCAAGCAGTCGTAAGCCTGTATCGGCTGAACGGCCGCTTCACGCCCTGAGGTAGTCCGTCAAGTGATTTAGGACGATGGAGTTAGTAGCATAAATAGAGACGATTGGCGTTGTCGCAGAGCGTCGAGGTACTGTGCTTCATCGTAAGGCGTTCTGGTTTGCCAGCATCGGTAGAGGATCCGGATCCACTTGAATGCCAAAGCGCGAACAGCTGCTTGGTAAGTGCTGCCCTTGGCACGTTGGTGGTAGTAATAAGCGCCTGCCCAAGCGGACTTATTGATGGTCTGGCCGGCCCATTCCACGAAGGTTTGTCGGAGAAACGTTGGGCACTGCCAGCGCCAATGCACCCAGCACTTCTTGCCACTGGGCTCGGTAACCGGTGCTACACCAGAGTACCGCTGGAGTTCACTGGCATTTGCAAACCGTTCGCGTTGCTCACCAAAGGCAACCAGCAGGCGAGGTGCCAAGGAGGGACCCGCTCTAGGCAACACACTGAACAGTGCATAGTCTGGGAGCGTTGGCGCGACCGAGGCGATTTCTTCATCAAACCGATCGATGGCTTGCAAGGTAATGCGCAATTGATCAATCAACACTCATGCCTGCAGGCGATAGGGCGTGACGACAGCTTTGTCCAAGGTCAGGGGCATGCCGACTTGATCGACGCAATACGCGCCTCAACAATTTTGGCACGCCGCGCATTATGCTCGTTGAAGAATGCCTTCAAGGTGCTCGTCCGGGCGCGCTTGACATCCATCAGGGTTGGCCAGCGGCTAATGAAGTCACAGAACAACGCGGTATCGCGTTGTTCGAACCACTCAAGCGCTTGCGGATAGTATTGCTTCAACGTATTGCATAGCCGGTTGGTAAATCGGGTCTTGTCGCCAATTAGTTCTCGCCGCTGCTCGACCAAGGTCAGCAGCGTGCGCATTGCCACACTTTGTGGCTTGAGAGGCCTAAACCGATCGGCATGCCGTAACAGCAATTCCAGCGCAAGCTCTGCATCGCTGAGATTGTCTTTGGCACGGCTGGGTTTAAAGGCTTCCCAATCTTCGCCAGGGTGAATGAGTTGATGGGAAAGAGCACAAAGAAATCATATTTCTGCAGAGCATAGACAATACGCCCTTTGGCCAGCTCAAGCGCAATGGCGATCGTACCGCCGAAACGACGATGCATCCCCAATGCCCATTCTTCGATGCGGTTGGTTTGATGTGGAAAGCAAGTGAATTCGCGCTGGTCAATGTTGGCTGCCTGCACACAGACATCATGCTTTGTGTCGGTTCAATCGATGCCGACGAAAGCAGAAAATGGGCTGCCAGAGTCAGACAGAGGGTTCATCAAACACCTCCTAAAATGATAGGTTGTCGGAACGGGGCGTGCGAGCTTGCGTTCTGCGAAGGCACTATAGTGAGCCGGTCGGACGGCGAACCCTGAGTATTCGTTTAAGAGCGCAAGCACACCCGCGGACTCGAAACTAAAGCGGCGAACATCGCGTGTTTGGGTCGATTTATTCGTAATCCGCGGGTGCATGTCCCGCTTTGACTGGAAATTGTCTGCCAGCCGTTCCCAGTATCACCGAAAGCGATACGGACTATCTATATCGGGTCGAGTCTAGTCCTCCAGCATTGGCGACAGCCGGCCAGAAGCTGAAGTTGGTGATCTATTAACGTCTGTCTACTGATAAATCAGCAGTGGCCCTTCAGTTTTGTTCGTTACGCTATATGTCAGAGTCAACTGTAAACATATCGCACCGCGACTGCTAAGTCAGCCCCGAGGTACGCCGAGTAAGCGCTCAAACTGTCCTCGTACCACGGCATAGCATTCGCAAGCCGATTCCTCCAGCTTGGCGCGATCCAGTATTTTCATATGGCCACGCGTGTACTGGATCATCCCTGCCTGTTGGAATAGCCCGGCCACCACGCTGACACTGGGCCGATGTACGCCCAGCATGGCGGCTAAGAACTCCTGCGTGATCAAGAATTCATCGCCCTGCACCCGGTCATGGGTGATGAGCAGCCAGCGCGCAAAACGGATATCGGTGCTATGCAGCCGGTTGCAGGCAACCGATTGGGACACTTGGGCTAGATAAGCCTGCCCGCTGCATTTGAGGAGCTTGTTTAGCGCTCGGGAGTCGGCAATCGCCGTCCGGAAATCATTTGCGCTGATCCGCAAGCTACTACCAGCGACTTGGCATACCACAGTCTCAATGGCAATCGTGGCATCCATCAACATTTCAACATTGGTAAAGCCTTCGTTGCCGACGGTGCCGACTTCCACACCGGACCCGTTTTCCATGTCCACCATGCAGGAGTAAGCACCAGAGCAAGGGAAATAAACATATTGGATTGGATCCCCCTGACGTACGAGGACGTCCTTCACGTTGTTTTCTACCAGATTAAACAGGAAAAGTAAGGGGCGGAATTGTTCGTCAGTGAGCTTTGCTAGCAGATGATTATGAAACTGCCGACCTTGGGCCAGAGTAATGGACATAATGTTTCCTTATTAACGGAGTTGCGTTAGGGAGGAAACGAAAAGCTGACGTTGAGATCAACAATGGGCTTCGACCTGAGATGAGGTCTTTGGAGAGGAGGCTCGTGGCCCAGGCTGTCCACTACACTCTCTGAAAAGGCGCAGGGGACGGGAGAAAAACAAGCCGCCGTCCTAGTGCTATTTATACGACAGTATTTTGTTACATTCGTTCAATGCAGTTTAAGTCGAAACTGCTACAAATCAGGCAGCCTTCCTAACCACGCTTTGTGCCCAGCAGCTTGTTGAAATGGGCGGCTACCACCGCATAACATTCGCACGCTGCTTCTTCTAATTTCTCGCGGTCGAGAATCGTCATGTGACCGCGCGTGTAGCGGATGATCCCAGCCTGTTGGAAGGAACCGGCTACTACACTGACAGACGGTCGATGCACACCCAGCATAACGGCGATGAACTCTTGGGTGATGTGAAACTCGTTGCTCCTGACGCGATCGTGGGTAAGCAGAATCCAGCGGGCAAAGCGTTCTTCAACATGATGCAACCGGTTGCACGCCACAGATTGCGACATTTGGCCAAGATACGCCTGCAGGCAAGTCATGGCGATCTCGCGCAGCGCCGCATTCTTCGTGATCAATTCCTTGAAGGTCGTCGTGCGCATGCGATAGCTGCTACCGGCGACTTGGCAGACAGTCGTATTGATCGCAACATCCGCCCCAACAACAATGTCGATCCCCGAAAAGCCTTCATTGCCAACCGTCGCTACTTCGACCGCGCCACCGTCTTGCATGATGGTGATAACGGATAAGGCGCAGGTGCACGGGAAGTAGACATAACGAATTGGCTGACCCCGCTCGCAGATCACATCCTTCAGTTTCAGGTTCACCAGCTCAAGATGAGGCTGTAGATTTTCGAAATCCTGTTGCGGCAGCAAAGAGAGAAACAAGCTGCCGCATGCGCGGGCAAGGGGAAAAGTGGTGGACATGGCGTCATCCTGGCGAAAGGGAGTGCGATTGCACTGACCGAGAGACCAGAAGCCTGATGAGGGGCCAAGGAGAATCAGGGGGCTTGGCAGAAACCTAAAAAGCAGCTTGGGGAGGGGCTAAGCGGACGCTCTTAGAAGACTACTGGCGACATCTTAGGGAAGGGACCCGCGAATGTCGGTACATTTGCCGACATATAGAACTCATCGTTGCGGAAGGCTAAACGTCCGCTTCCCGCTCGCAGGAAAGGCCGCTTTAGGTCGAACGGCGACATCCCCATATGAGGCCAACGGTAAATCAAGAGAAAGGCCACATCTAAGCAGCGACTCCCTCTCCTAAGAAAGCTATTCAGGCGCCAATACGCGTCGAAGTTCTGAAGCGCAGATCGCTACGGCTGCGTTTGCCTCGTCAATGACCTTGCCCATGGTGATGAATCCATGAATTTGCCGCTCGAAGCAGATATGTGTGGCTCTGTTTCCCGCCTCGCTCAAGCGCTGCGAGTAAGCAAGCCCTTCGTCACGCAACGGGTCATAGCCTGCAGTAAGAACGAGAGCAGGTGGGAGCTGCGTTAGGTCGTCTCGGAGCAGCGGCGATGCGCGCCAGTCGGTATCGTGCTCTGGATCGGATATGTAATGGTCATGAAAATAGGTGACTGTATCGCGCGTAAGCAAATAACCTTGACCATTTGTTTCGTGCGACGCGGCAGTGCGCCGGGCATCCGTGGCAGGGTATATAAGCAACTGGAATTGAATCGATAGATCACCCGCATCGCGGGCTGCTAGCGCCACTACCGCTGCGAGATTACCACCTGCGCTATCTCCCCCGACTGCTAGGCGAGACGCATCCAGTGCAAGCTGTTGCGCGTTACGTTGCACCCAGTACGTCGCAGCGATGCAGTCGTCCACTGCTGCAGGAAATGGATGCTCAGGTGCCATGCGATAGTCGACCGCCACTACGGCGCAGCCCGATGTGTTTGCGATTTCGCGGCATAGGGTGTCATGCGTATCAAGGTCACCAATTACCCAGCCGCCCCCATGGTAATAGATGAGTACTGGCAAGGCTGTAACAGCAGCGCTACCTAAAGGGCGATAAGAACGCAACGGAATGGCACCGTGCGGCCCATCAGCCTGTATATCAGTTACGCTTGCAACCTGCGGTGGCTCTGGCTGGGAGAAGAACCGCCGTTCACGGTAAGCATCGCGGGCAGTAGTAGGCAAAAGGGTATGGATGGGCGGAACGTTGGCACGCTCTATTAACTCCAGTAGTAACTTTGCTTGAGGATGAAGCATAGCTTTTCTCCTTGTCTTGTTACGATGTAATGTGCGGCGGAAATTTCACTGCTTCGGTCTATTCGTCAGTGCTTTTCGTGAGTGTACTTCGGGTCTGATCTAAACAGCTATACAGCCATTACGTTGCCGACAATTGATTGCCGCTTACTCATACTAGCTCGCGCAGGACAGGGCTCCACTCCAAACTTCCGAGTTCGGCCAAAAGCTGACCTTTCCACTGCCTTGGCGTAACCGTCAAACCGTTTGTCCCAGAATGCGCTCAAAGTGGTTTCGAATGATCCCGTAGCATTCACACGATGCCTCTTCCAAACCTTGTCGGTTGAGAATATGTATATGGCCCCGTTTATATTCGATAATGCCGGCGCGTTGCAATATGCTGGCAGCAATGCTGACGGAGGGACGATGCACACCGAGCATGGCAGCCAGATATTCCTGCGTGAGTAAGAACTGGTCCTGTCGCACTCGATCATGGCTTTGTAACAGCCACCGTGCCAACCGATGTTCCACCCCATGAAGAGCGTTACAAGCCGTCGATTGCGACACCATGCTTAAGTACGCTTGCACGTAGCGCAGGCAAAGATACCGCAACGGCGTTTCGCCTTTGGTCAATTGCCTGAACGCATCTGCCGGCATTCTCAAAGCTGTACTCGGAATTCGGCATATGATGGTTTCGATGGCAAATTCGCCGCCTAAAATGAGATCGACCGTCGAAAAGCCTTCATAGCCAACGGTGCCGGCTTCCACCTGCGTACCGTTTTACATTGTGGTGAGGAGACAGTGCCCACCAGTCAGAGGAAAGTAAGCATAGTGAATAGGTTCGTTGCGCTCTGACAAAATGAAATGTAGTGGCGTCTCGACAAATTCTAAATTCGTAAGCGCGGCTTAATAGTCCGAATCAGGCAGCTTCGAAAGGAGGAAGTTTGAGCAGTTGGCTGGTGACTGGGGAAGCATGCTCATCGTAGCTCCTAATAAATATTTAAAAAATCAATTTATATGAGCAATATGGATTTAATCGTGATGATTTGGTTTCAGTCTTTCGTCCTGTCAATTATCTGTTGTGTGTCTCTGATGCTATAGGCCATGGCTTCTTGCCCTTCAAAACTGATCTGATACTAAATGTTCTCTGCTTGCTAATGAAGAAACGCTGAGTTAGCTTGTCTAGTTGTTATCGTAGAGGAAAGCAACATGACTCTTGCAAGTGATCAGAACTTTAATCCAAGCAACCTTTCTGAACTTAGCCAGAGGATGCTGGAGCTTCGTGAGGCGGTGTTTACGGAATGGGAAAAGAGAGTGCGGGCAGGCGTCAAAGGTGCAGACGCGTTGTCACATCCTATCCTTGTCAACACACTTCCGACCATGTATGACAACCTTGCCGAAGCACTGACGCCCGATTACCCTAGAAATAGCGCTGGGGTTACCACGCCAGCCGTTGCACTAGAGCACGGTGGGGAACGTGCACGATTGACTTCTTATGAAGCCCCCGCCGTGATCTGCGAGTACCAGATTCTCAAGTCCACCCTTCTTGATGTCCTGAGGGCGCACCAAGTGCCAATAAGTGATGGTGAAATGCAAATCATTAGTTCTTCCATTGACAGTGCGATCAGGGAGGCAGTGACTGCATTTAGCCTTGCTCATGCCGCCTTTCGCGAACAGTTTGTTGCGACTCTGGCGCATGACTTGCGGAACCCACTGGCTACAGCTAGCACTGCAGCACAGTTAATCCCACGTATCAGGGACTTCGAAAAGATCGATATTTTTGCTCATAAAATCAGTGAGCACCTCAGTCGCATGGACCAAATGATCCAGCAGTTGCTGGATACCGTCGTTTTCCAGCACGGGGAACGTTTGTCTCTTCACCCATCCAACTTCGACGTCATGGACGTTGTGACAGAAGTCTGTGAACAAGCTTCTGAGGTCCATGGTCCGCGCTTTGAAGTAGCTGGGGTATCAATCAACGGTTGGTGGGGTCGGGACGCCATTAAGCGGACCATCGAGAATCTGATTAGCAATGCCGTCAAGTATGGGGGTCGTGATACGCCGATTCGGGTCAGTACCAGAGAATACGACGGGCGGCTGCTATTGTCTGTACATAACCAAGGTAGTCCAATTCCTCCGGACCAGGTAGAAAGCTTGTTTCAGGTTTTCCGAAGAGCAAAGGCCGCAAAAGAAGGCAATCAGAAAGGATGGGGTATTGGCTTGCCCTACGTGCGTAGCGTTGCAGAAAGCCATGGCGGCAGCATTGATGTGGACAGTGCAGAGGGGCGGGGCACCACAGTTTCCATCGATATACCGGTCGATGCGCGACCGTTCCAGAACGCGCCCACACTGGGATAACATGCTGTCGCAATTGCGATAATCAATGTACTCTCTCTGGAGTTAATATACGGAGGCAGCCATAATTTTTATGGCTTTTATGGACGTCCCGCTTGGGTCGAACTGCGCCATTGACGATATGTTGTGCGTTCGACAGGAAACATTACTGAGTCTGCTACGATTTCTTAATGATGAGTGACTTATTAGGCGACGACGAACGCTTGCGGCAGTGGCGCGAAGAATTGTTCCCCGGCGCAGTCGTATTGCGCCGCTTTGCGCTGGTCCAGGATAGAGCACTACTGGCGGCCTTGGACGGCGTCTTCACAGCATCCCCATTCCGCGACTCCTTTACGCCCGGCGGACTGAAGATGTCAGTGCGCATCACTGGCTGTGGCGAATACGGTGCCGGCGGGGAGGGAAATAATTACGCTTTCCGGAAAGACGATCCGCTCACTAAGAAACCATGGCCACCAATGCCACCCGTGATCCGCGAAATCGGTATTGCTGCCGCCAACGAAGTAGGGTTTCCGGACTTCCAACCGAACGCTTGCCATGTCAATCAGTATGCCGCTGGTGCCAAACTTGGCATGCACCAAGATCGCGGTGAAGAAGACCTCATGGCTCCTATCGTTTCTATTTCTCTGGGACTGCCATGCCTGTTCAAGATGGGCGGGTTTGAGCGTTCTAATAAAGCAATCGACGTTCCCTTGGAGCACGGCGATGTCGTGATTTGGGGTGGTCCGTCGCGGATGCGGTTTCATGGCGTGCTGCCTGTTAAGCCGGGATTCCATCCATTAACCGGCAAGTACCGAATTAATCTGACCATTAGAAAAGTTGTTTGATTATAAACCCAAAGGCATGAACGAGGCTTGTTGGTTTCCAGGATTTCGAGGAACTCACGCGGTCGTAAATGCACGCGCCGTACTATCGCTGGCGACAGAACTCTGATGATTGGCCGAGGGCTGAAGGCGCCGTCATTATCTTAGGTTTGCGTAGCCGGAAGAAGGCATTATGTGCAGCGAATGGGAATTGGTTGAGCAAGACTTGCCAGATTCAATCTCAACGCAGAGCTTTGCTAAAGGTTTGGGCTCGGCCAAAAGCGGACCTTCAAGGCGTGATTAACACAGTGGGACCTATAATGAGGTGATTGACATCTCGGGGCGTGGTTAGCGTTGATTTTGGCTCGGCCGGAGCAATTCAGTAGTTCCAACTTAAGACTTCCAGTATTGAAAGAACGACGCATGACAAATTGGTTAGTTGGTCAAGGGGAAGCAAGTGGCCGCCTGCGGGATTTCAACTGGTCTTCTACCCCTCTCGGTCCCTTGGAGTCCTGGCCGTCGAGTTTGCGCACTTGCGTTAACTTTATGCTTACTGCTCGCCAGCCGGTGTACATTGCGTGGGGCAAAGAGCTATGGTCCATGTATAACGACAGCTATTTGCCAATCGTAGGAAAAAAGCATCCTGCTGCAATGGGCCAGACCTTCCAGGCGCTGTGGTCGGAAATTTGGGAGGAGTACCGGCCATATGTAGAGGCAGTGATGGCTGGACAAGCACAGTATTGGGCCGACCAGCCCGTCAAGCTTGCAGGCCGTCCTAACCGGCCCATCGGCTGGTTCACCTTTTCATGGACGCCATTACGGGACGAACAAGGGGCGATTGCTGGCTTGATGTGCATAGGCAGTGAATCTACCGAGAAGGTTCTTGCCGAGCAGCAGCTAGTGGAATCGATGGACGAAGGTTACTGCATTATTGAGATTGTTCAAGATAAAGAATTCCGCCCGATTGATTACCGCTTCATCCGGACTAATCGGGCTTTTGTGGAGCAGACTGGGCTGCAGGGCGCAGAAGGCAAGCTCATTACCGAGCTGGTTCCAGACATCGAGCGCGATTGGATCGAAATAAATGGCAACGTCGCCATTACCGGGCAGCCCAGCCGATTTATCAATAAGTCCCTTTCGATGGGCAGATGGTTTGACTGCTATGCGTTTCCTATCGCCGGCACCACCAACCGAGTCGGCGGCCTTTTCCGAAACATCACCAAGCAGAAACGGTACGAAGAGGAGCTTCAAAAAAATGCAGCCCGACAGGCATTCTCTCTTCAACTGGAAGATGCACTACGCGATCTCCAGTCACCTGAAGAAATCATCCAAACCGCATGCCGGTTACTTGGACAAAAAATCAGCGCATCGCGTGTTGTTTATGGCGAAGTCGATGAATCACAGAAATTCGTCTACATGCGTTGCGACTGGACAGCTGTTGACGCAGCAAGTGTAGCAGGCGCAACAAAGGTCATGAATGATTTTGGTCCCGAGCTAATTGCTGATCTTTTGGCGGGCAAAGTCGTCGTCAATACAGACGTAAATTTAGATCATCGTACCGCTCAGTATGCTGATGCATATCGCCAGATTGGTGTACGTGCTGAATTGTTAATGCCATTTATCAGCTCATCCAAGCTTCGTTTGGTCTTGGCGTTTCACCGTTTTACACCACATCGTTGGAATAGCTATGAAATCGAACTCGGCAAGGATATGGCGCAGCGGACGTGGTCTGCCGTAGAAGCGACGATTGCCCGAGCACAATTGCGGACAGAGCGTGACCGTAGCCAAGCCGTCTTTGACACTATGACGGAAGGTTTCGGGATGTTAGGCCGCGATTGGACCGTACTGTATATGAACGCTGAGGGCCTACGGATCGGTGACCGGCCCGGACAGCAGATCGTCGGCCAAAACCATTGGGAGCTATGGCCTGAGGTCGTTGGGTCGGACTTGGAGAGCATGTACCGGCAAGTGATGCAGACACGGCAGCCCGAGACTTTGGAATACCAACACATCTATTCAGATGGAGAAGTTGGCTGGCTTGAAGTAAGGGCCTATCCGGGCGTAGCGGATGGACTGTCTATCTTTTTTCGGGATGTCACCAACCGTAAGGAAGCAGAGGAAAAGCTGCGGGATGCTGACCGGCGCAAGGATGAGTTCCTTGCCATGCTTGCTCATGAACTGAGGAACCCGCTCGCGCCGATTGGCGCAGCTGCACAGCTGCTGCAATTGGGAAAACTTGATGAAGAGCGGGTACAAAGAACCAGCGAAGTCATCGGGCGACAAGTTAGTCACATGACTGGGCTGATTGATGATCTACTCGATGTCTCGCGCGTGACTCGCGGTTTGATTGAACCGGATAAGGCGACACTGGATATTCATCATATCGTCAATGAAGCACTGGAGCAGGTCAATCCCCTGATCCGTAATCGCAGGCATGAGTTGGTCATCCGCCAAGCGCCACAAGCAGGCACGATATGCGGCGATAAAAAGCGTTTGGTGCAAGTCGTGGCCAACGTGCTCAACAATGCTGCCAAATACACCGCTGAGGGCGGCCATCTCACTTTATGCACCTTAGTACGAGAGTCGGATGTGTTGATTGAGGTCACCGACAATGGCATCGGCATGACGCTCGATATGACCAAACATGTATTTGATCTTTTTGCCCAAGCTGAGCGCACGTCAGACCGTTCGTCGGGTGGCTTGGGATTGGGACTGGCCTTGGTAAAAAGTTTGGTAGATTTGCACGGCGGCACCGTCAGCTGTAAAAGCAGCGGGTTGGGTAAAGGTAGCACCTTCTCGATTTGCCTACCCCTGTTTCATCCAAAAACGCATTCTGCCTCGTCTCAATCCGTAGAAAATGCATCGCAAGGCGCAGCGGCGGCTTCGCTGCGTATTTTGGTGGTGGACGACAACATTGATGCGGCAGAGATGCTCAAGATGCTGCTGGAGACGATGGGACACGAGGTGGTAGTGGAGCACGGGCCACACCGCGCGTTAGAGAGGGCAAAGCTCGATATGCCTCAAGTATGCCTGCTCGATATCGGGTTGCCAGAAATGGATGGGAACGAACTGGCCCGACGTCTGCGGGCGCAACCAGAGAATCGGGATGCAGTGCTCGTTGCCATCACAGGGTATGGACAGGAGAGCGACCGAGTCAATGCCTTGTCTTCTGGCTTTGACCACCACCTAGTCAAACCCGTTGATACCGCCAAGCTGCTCACTATCCTCTCGGCCATTAAAGCCTCATGAACGTCTGCTATGGGTCCAGGGTGTGTAAAAACGCGGACTTTGAGTAAACGAATTGCGCTGTGGCTTGTCACATCGATATCTCACAGTAGTGTCGAGGTGGCGAATGAAGCGCTTTATCCAAGGCAGTGATCGGGCACAAGGCATCTTGCTTCCTGCACAGTTGGACGACTATGTGACAGATGAGAACCCAGTGAGGGTGATCGACGTCTTTGTCGATGAGCTGGACTTGGCAACGTTGGGATTTAAAGGGGTTACGCCCGCAGATACTGGCCGTCCCGCATACCATCCTGCGGATCTGTTGAAGCTCTACATTTATGGCTACCTGAACCGCATTCAGTCTAGCCGCCGTCTCGAACGCGAAGCCCAGCGCAACATTGAGTTGATGTGGCTGACTAGCCGGCTGATGCCGGACTTCAAGACGATTGCCAACTTCCGCAAGGACAATGGCGTCGGCATCCGCAACGTCTGTCGGCAATTCGTGCTGCTGTGCCGGAATCTCGACCTGTTCACACAACAGCTCATTGCCATTGATGGCAGCAAGTTCAAGGCGGTCAACAATCGCGACCGGAACTTCACCAAGGCCAAGGTGCGGGCACGTCTGCAGCAGATCGAGGAGAGTATCGAGCGCTATCTCAGCATGCTGGAAACGTTCGATCGAACAGAGCCAGCAGAAGCGCCGGCAAAAACGGTCCGACTGCAAGATAAGATCACCCGGCTCAAAGAACAGATGCAAGCACTGAAGGAGGTTGAGGCACGCCTTCCAAATGCACCTGATGGGCAGATCTCCCTGACCGATCCCGATGCCCGCTCGATGGCCACCAGCGGCCGTGGCACGGGAATGGTGGGCTACAACGTGCAGACTGCAGTCGATACCACACATCATCTCATCGTCGCGCATGAAGTCACCAATATCGGCAATGATAGGAGCCAGTTGGCGAACATGTCTGAACAGGCACGAGAAGCGACGGGCATTGAGAAGTTGGCTGTCGTTGCAGACCGCGGGTATTTCAGCGGCGAAGAAGTGCTCGCCTGCGACCAGGCCGGCATCACCGCGTATGTTCCCAAGCCGCTCACGTCCGGCGCCAAGGCCGACGGCCGGTTCGGCAAGCAAGACTTTGTGTACATGCCCGACCGGGACGAGTACCGTTGCCCCGCTGGTCACTCAATGACGCGCCGCTTTGCAACGGTTGAGCATGGGCTTACCTTGCATGCCTATGCCACGCCGGAATGCAGGCGATGTCTGCTCAAGGCTCAGTGCACGACCGGTCCGGAACGTCGTATCAAACGATGGGAACATGAAGCGGTCATTGATGCGATGCAGGAACGGCTCAGCAAGGCGCCTGAGCAAATGCGTTCGCGACGGCAGACTGTGGAGCACCCCTTCGGCACTCTCAAATCATGGATGGGTGCCACGCATTTCCTGACAAAGACGCTTGATCGGGTCCGAACGGAAATGAGCCTGCATGTGCTTGCTTATAACTTCAAGCGGCTCTTGAGCATAATGGGAGCAGAGTTGGTGATGAAACTGGCTAGGGCCTGATAGGCCTTCTGGAATGACGTCCCTTCCATTCCCACAAAGCCAGTCAGATCCACAACCGCCCCTTGCCGCCAGCCCATCTATCTCTGTGCCTTTCGTTTTTACACGGCCTGGGTCGAAAACAGACGACCTCGATCCGCGAGCGCCGCAGTGGCGCGCCTGACCGAGGATGCTTACCCAAGCACCGATGTGCTGGAGGCTGTAGCAGTTTCCCCGAAGGATGTATTCGGTCCGTATGCAGACGCGCTTTTGAATTAATAGCCATTTGTTGAACAGGAGGAGCAATGACCATCGATGAAGCTGTTGAGAGTTTTCGGCAAAGCAAGGTAGTGGCTGGTCGAGCAGCACTCAATGCTGGCATGAGCAAAGTCGATTTTTGGGCGGAAGTGCAGAAGCGCGGAATTTCGCTGGTTGATTACGATCCTGCCGAAATAGGCGACGAACTAAAGCTATTGCGCGAGTGACCGAACCACCGTTTGTTGGACATGTTTGATCGGCGCAGCTTCGGTCGTTACTTTTTCACAGGCTGTTTCAGTCACCGCTGTTTCCCTGTGGACCTTCACGCTGGATCTTTGCAAGCGCAGCATCAACTCCGACCTTGGCTTTGAACACTGCCACCAGCTCTGCTATCCGCGGATCGTTTTCGCATTGTTCCACCAGGGTCTTGCCATGACGATCAGGCGCGTCCGCGCTCGCCCCGGCCTCGAGCAGGAGGGCGAGGCACTCCACTGTCCGTTCCGCTCTCCCACGCTCTTTCAAGTTATCTCGATTGGCAAAATGGATCGGCTGCTCGCCATTGTTGTCGAACGCATTGAACATCGCGCCATGTTTAAGCAATTTTTTGACGAGCACCGGTTGCGCGTTATACACCGCATCAAAAATTGGGGTCACGCCGCCATTGTCAGCGGCATTTACATCGGCACCGCGCTGAAGCAACAGATCGACAATCTCCGTGGAGCCTCCTGCTGAGGAAATCGAGTGCAGCGGCGAATATCCTTTGGCATCCTTCAGATTCACGTCGGCGCCGGCGTTTAAAAGCATACGTACGAAGTTGGTCTGTCGCGCGATAGTCGCCAGGTGCAGCGGTGCGCGGTTAGCGCTGTCGAGCACATTCGCGTCCGCACCCTTTTCCAAGAGATAAGCAGCGACCGCCTCGTGCGCATACAGTACCGCCAGATGCAAGGCCGTGCTTTGAAATTCTTCGCCCCGGAACCGGTCCGTGACGACCTTCGCGTTGATGTTGGCGTCATCAGTGATAGCTTGCTGTATCGCAGGCAGATCGCCGGCGTGTGCAGCGGCGACAAGGCGCTCATCAGGCGACTGTACTGCCTTGCTCATATCCTGGTTCGGCTGCTGCTTGCTCATGGCATCACTCCTTGTGGACCTGTCGCATGTACCATCCGCGATGGCTAGGATTGATCGAATCATCGAGGCGAAGTTCAGCCCTAGTAGTGCGGGAGGCTCCCGGGAAAGGCCATATCCCTTTTGCAGCCAACCTGCTTTTTTGACCGCTCTGACGCTTTGTGGAATGCGTATCACGAGAGTGAAATGGGACCGTTCAAATTGGTGCCCGCCAAGGTCCAGCGGCCGGGATCGGCCCGAAGCAGACGTTAACCAGTCGGCCTACTGCCTCGGAATTCCGGGATGCTCCGTCACAAGCTGCCAGTACCCAGGTGGATCAAGTATTTTTAGGGAATTGTATAAGGCGGCCAGTAAAGTTCCTGGGCTTGCCGGTCGCTTTTGGGTAAAGCGGCCGTCTCATGTCGCTGCGCGAAATGACGCAGCGGATGTCCTGCGGCTTTTAATTATCCCGTCAGCAGCAAGGTTATGCGTAGGCGAGGCAATGAGCCCCAACTACAATATTCTTACGTCTATTCCTATATAGACAGGCTTATGATGTCCCTGCGGCACCAGCCCGGTTCCGCGCAATTACAATATTAAGGAAGAAATGAGACAAACCACCCTGCCGATCCCGGTCGGCGCGCTAGCCGCTGTTCTGCTTACAGCCTGCGGCACTGCGCCCACTGCGTCCACCCCGGCGCCTGCCTCGGTGGCGACCGCAGTACCTGCCAAGTCCGCCAGCGCTGGCGGCAACGATTATTCCGACGGCGCTAACTGGCTCTGCCTACCGGGCAGCAGCGATGCCTGCAGTATCAATCTTGATGCCAGCCTGTTCAAGCCGGGCGGCGAGCCAGCCGGGCGCGAGACCTTTCGGGCCGCTATCGCGCCGGCGATCGACTGTTTCTATGTGTATCCGACCATTTCCAACGATCCCATGCCCAACAGCGACATGATCCCCGGCCCGGAAGAAAAGCGCACTGTGGAACACCAGTTGGCTCGATTCGGCTCGGAATGCAGGCTATTCGCACCGGTGTACCGTCAGGTCACTATCCGCGGTTTAACCAGCCACCTCACCGGACAACCGATGGCGATTGATACGCAGATGCCCTACTTGGACGTACTGGCGGCATGGAACCAGTACTTGCGCCTGTACAACAACGGTCGGGGCGTGGTGCTAATCGGCCATTCGCAGGGCGCGCGCGTGTTAAGCGACCTGCTGCGTCAAGAAATTGAAGGTAAGCCGGCTAGTGCGCAACTGGTGTCAGCGCTGCTGATCGGCACCAATATCGGCGTACCAAAAGGCCGAGACGTCGGCGGCACTTTCAGGCAGACGCCGCTGTGCCGTGCGCCCGGACAGACTGGCTGCGTAGTGTCATACGTCTCCTTCCGCGATAGCTCGCCGCCGCCCGCCAACAGCCTGTTCGGTCGACTGGCGGATGGCAACCAAGTCGCTTGTACGAACCCGGCGTCGCTCGCTGGCGGGCCTGGCGTGCTGCGCTCGTACCTACCAACCAAAACCAACCTGATCGGTCGCCCACACGACCATACAGGCTTCGCAATGCTCGCACGCAAGTCAGATGCGCCGTTCGCCAGTCCACAGGCGATTGCCCGTGCCGAATGCGTTCAAGCCAACAATGCCTCCTACCTAAGCGTGACTACTTCCCCGGCCTACACCGCTGTCGGCATCGACATTGCCAGCGACCTGTATTCTGGCGACCGAATCCGCCCAGAATGGGGCACACACTTGGTCGATATCGAGCTGGCGCAGGGTAGCCTGATCGGTGTCGTGCGCAGCCAGGCAGAAGCCTGGAGAGCACGCTCCAGGTAGGCGCGAAGCAATCCGAAAGAGTATAGACGGTGGCGGAGTTGGCAGACTATGGCGGCGATGCTGACTCTGTCGCTATCATTGAAGTATAAGCCGAACCCACTGACTGGCGAACGCGGCGACGCCCCAAAAGGCGCTTTTCAGGAATGGAAATCCGCTTTTGCCTTTTATGACTCGTGAATCGCCACCGTATCTGTAGATGTCTTTGGGTCACCCCATGCTTGCTGATGAGTGGCTCTTTTTTTGCAAACCTGCTACGTCCGTTTTGGGTCGAAAACTTGGCAGGCATGGCGGTTTTCGCCGAGTGGCCTCCCATGCATATATAGTGCACAGACCGCCGTACATAACGGCAGGGGCGGTCCGTATAAGTACCAATTAGACCGAAAGACCATGACAGCGCTTCTGCCTTTCTTGTTTTTGATTTGCACTATTGTGTTTGGCGTTCTATGGGGCGAGCGAACGTCAAAGCCTTTATGGCTTGCTGCGTTTATCCCTTCATTTTTAGCAACTACTGGTGTACTTGTTCCAATCCTACTCAACACACCACCGCAGCGGTGGACAGAGGCGTTAGGTATTATCGGTGGATTTATTCCAGCCATCTGGGTTCTTTATGGAGGCTTAGGATATTTCTCGGCAAAGCGTAACCGACGATCTTCAAACTAAGAAGCGGCTGGAGAGCGTGATGGACTTTGCCTGAGGCTCCGGCTCGCTAGTGCTCAAAGTCTGGTATGGGTCGACATTTGCCGTTCGCCGAACCGCCCGCACTGTCCGTTTGTGAAAGATGGCAGGTCACACTCGAAGCAGACCAAAGGACAAAGGAACACCAGTATCACAAAGCGGGCTGGTATCCCGAGGAGCCCGTGAATTCGATATAGGGCAGCTTTTCTTTTGTCCATGTCATAATTTTCCTATGTATCATGTACTCATACGGAACGGCACTGTACTTTCTCAACGCGGGCAGGATGTCGTGGTTCCTTGGTGGAGCTTTACGAAAACGGTCATTGCTGCCGCAGCACTACTTCAGGTGCAGAACAAGGCGCTGTCATTAGACGAACCGTACATGGAGGACCGTTTACTCTCCGGCAGCTGTTGAGGCACCAGGCAGGACTCCCGGATTACGGAGTCCTGCCTGCCTATCATGCCGCTGTTAACCGCGGCGACGCCCCGTGGAGTGAGGAAATAATGCTGGAACGCGTGGAAGCACAGCGGTTGCGTCACAAGCCAGGTAGCGCATGGTCCTACTCCAATATCGGGTATTGTTACGTACGTCACCTTATTGAGCGTAGTGCAGGCGAGGAATTCGGAATTGCGCTGCAGAGGCTGGTTCTTCATCCGCTGGGTCTTAAACAGGTACAGCTTGCCCGTACAAAATATGATCTCAATGGCGTCGAGATGGGCGAGGTAATAGCTTATGATCCACGCTGGGTGTACCACGGTTTGCTTGTCGGTCCCCTCGGTGATGCGACTCTCTTGTTGCATCGGCTGATGACGGAAAACCTGCTTCGCAAGGATTTATTGATAGCCATGCTCGATGGGGAAACCCTTGGCGGACCGATCGCTGGCCGGCCATGGTTATCTCCCGGATATGGATTAGGCGTCATGGCAGGAAAAGTCAACGGTGGCTTATCGGTGGCTGGACATACCGGCAGTGGACCCGGCAGCTGCATCGCCGTGTACCGTGATATTCGTTCAGGCACGCAATCATGTTGCGCGACATTTTCGGCCGGCTCTCATGTCGGCAGTATTGAAACCGAAGCCGTATGTCTACTCGCGTCAGTGGCACCTAATGGGTGATGCCTTCGTTATCAAAGAAAGGACGGACGGACCGTAGCCCACATTTTGCTGAGCAGCGCAATGTCCTTACGCTCTCGGGGCGGGTCCGCTGCTGAAAGCAGTAGTGGCAAAGTCAGTCGAAATACGGCGAAGACTCGCGCAGCGCAGAGGCAAGCCAGAGGATGTTCCTGGCAATAGTCGAGTGAGATTTCAGCTTTCCTCCATAGGATAATTATCCTGGTGTTGACATTTCGATATGCATTTTATGGACGAGGCACCGCTGCCGGTCGTGGTCATGGCTGTGGTGCCTCATACTCAATTAAACCGTTCTGCTGTTCGCTTCAGGTTCATTTCAGGCGCTAACGCACAGCCCGTGCCTTGACGGCCTCGGTGATGGTCCACAGATAAACGGGCTTGCCGCCGATGCGCACTGTCTTTTGCGGGGGCCATTCCTCGCCCATGTCCCAGATATAAGACACCACCCGTGTACCCGGCTTCAACTGCCGCCATAGTATTGGGCGCAGCTTGCGGTTGACCTGCGGCCATAGGAACAGTGTTACCACGCTCGCTTCTGAAAAATCACTGGTGTAGAGATCACCCACCCTGAATTGTACCTTGCCCTCCACACCTGCGGCCTTGGCATTGGCGTTGGCCTCATCGATCCGGCGCGGGTCGAGGTCGATGCCCACGCCCCTGGCGCCGTTGGCTTTTGCCGCGCTGATAACGATGCGGCCGTCGCCGCTGCCCAAGTCGTACAGCACGTCGTCGCCGGTGACCTCCGCCAACTTCAGCATGGTCTGCACCACGGCTTGCGGTGAAGGTTCGTAGGGAACATCCAGTCCCTGCGGGGGAACCAGCTGTGCCCAGGCTGGTGCGGCCAGCGTCAGCAGCAGCAGAAAACGCCATGCAGGATGAAGTGCCTGTCTCATCGTCAGCCTCGTGCGGTTGCAACAGTAATAGAGATCTTACCGGCCTGCGTCCCGAGCATCATGCCGAATAGAGCAGTCTCCACCGCGACATTGCGCAACTACTCGATTAGCTTTACGGCCGGCATGGCAGGATGCCCTGGCGACGGCGGAACGCGGTCAGCGTGCACACTGCGTGCGACCGTTCGATAGGGAGGGTCGAGATCATCTTGGTGCGGCGCTCGGCCGAAGTTTTTGCGTTCCAAAAGTTTGCAGCGGCCAACCTCAAACGGCTTGCCGTCCTTCATGATGTGGTAGCACGCTCGAGCCAGCTTGTGGGCGAGCGCTTTCGTGGCGACTGCCGTGTTCGTTTTTGCCTTCTTGCGCTTGTAGAACCGTCGTGCCTGATTGTTATAGCGCCGCGCAAAGTTGGCTGCTTCAATAAATGCCCAGGCCAGATACTTGTCGCCGTTCTTGGTGTTGCCTTCGCCTTTTTTCTTGCCATTGCTGGAGTGTTCGCTGTCCAAGCACCGGGCATACGACACGAAGTTGCCCACCTGCTTGAAACGGTCGATCGGGCCCGTCTCCAGCAGAATGACTGGCGCTAACATCTTGCCGATCCCTGGCACACTCCGGAGCAGTCGGTATTCTGCGCTGGATATGACTCGTTCCTGAATCCGTTTCTCAAGCATTTTGATTTGTTCGCTGATTGCCTTGACCACCGCAACGTTCGCTTTTAGCGCGTATTTGACATCCTCGGGTAGTGGCATTGCGTCAACGTCTTCAGCGTCCAGTGGCATAACTTGGTTGCTGCTGATGCGGCTGCCATACTCTCGCGCGGTGATGTTCTCTGCTGCCAGGATATGTTGGGTGCGGCTACGCACCAGTTGCATGCGCTTTTTCGCCAGATCGCGGGTCGCGCGCAGCTCTGGTGGCAAGATGGAGCCCGTCGGGAGAATGCCAAGGCGCAGCAGGTGAGCCAGGTAGCGAGCGTCCGCTTCGTCGCCGCTGTGTTTGAGCCCTTCGTATTTCTTGATGGCGGATGGATTAGCCAGCTTCACTTCGTAACCGGCGTCTATCAGCCCGTCGACGAGCCAGTGCCAGTTGTAGGTCGATTCCTCAACGACACCAGCCAAGTCATGTCGGTAGGCAGCGAGCAATTGCAATATCCCCGCCAAATCGTTTGGAACACGCTTCTCAAGCAAAACCTTATCGTGGTCATCGATGACCACGATAAGGCAATCATTGGTGTGCAGATTGATGCCGCAGTAGTTTATCTTGGCCTTCGCCGGTTAGTAAAGTAAGGCAGAGACTTACTCTACGCCAATGCCTCCTTGGCACTCGGTAGGCCGGCTAGATGATTTCCATTTTCGTCACATCAACAAAGGACCATGCGTAGCTTACCGGCCTTCGGCAAATATAGCTTCAGCTTCCGCAAAGGGTCGAAAGTGCCAGTTGCTGTCAGGCTGGATTTGGCCAGAAGCAGCCAGCTAGTAATACGCATCCACGCGTCCACCAGTTCCGCCGTTCTTATCACCGTTGAAAGTAAGGTCGCGAGAGCCTCTCCAAAAGCCACGACGTCTTGCGAAGTGATCTCAAACTTAACTTGACTTGAGTTGCCGTCCTGCGCGAAACAGCGCAGCGGGATTCCGCACCACAGCAGTGACTTTAAGTGTGCTAAACATTCCTCAAGTGTCCCAGTGCAAGAGATGGCTCGGAGGAGCAGGACGGTACTGGCCTCAATGTAAAGCCCATCCGGCAAGCGGTATTTTACCCGGGTATTATTGACTCATTAATTTCACCCGGGTAGAATTCCTGGCATGAACCAAGCCACATCACTTACTTACACCGCTTTCTTAGATGGGCATTTCCTCTCCACCGGTCCACTGCAGAAGGTAGCAGTAGCCATGCTGCGGGCGCATTCAGCGCAAACCGGGGGGCATCTGCTGGTCTTTAGCAACGTCAGCGGCCAGTCGGTCGACCTGGACCTGCGCGGCGGCGAGGAAGCAGTCGCTGCGCGCTACACCGTGGCTGCACCAACGCAAGCGCCCAAGGGCCGAGGTCGGCCTAAGCTCGGCGTCGTCGCGCGGGAAGTAACGCTGCTGCCGGAACATTGGGACTGGCTCGCGGCGCAACCAGGCGGCGCCTCCGTGGCCTTGCGCAAGCTCGTGCACGAAGCGCGGCGCAACGGCGGCAACCGGAACCGGACACGCCAGGCGCATGAGCGCGCATATCAGGCTATGTCGACGCTGGCCGGCAACCTTGCCGGCTTCGAGGAAGCATCGCGGGCGCTGTTCGCCGGCGACTACGAGCGGCTAGTGGCGCAGATGGCCACATGGCCGGAAGACGTGCAGGCCTATGTGCAGCAGCTTGCTGAAGTGCCAACCGCCTAAGCCGGACTCCTTCTCATCTTTAACCGGCGCGGCTTAGGGCTGCAGCGCTGCGGGCACATGCACGCCCGCGATCCACAGGAGCTTTCATGAACGAGCGGGAAACGACACCCTGCGCCGGACCGGCGCCGACGCTGCGCAAGCACTACCTTGCGCTGCTAACCCCCCTTATTCTGACGCACGCGCTCCAAAGCGCGGGCGGACTGCTCGATGGCTTCTGGCTCGGACGCCTGCTAGGCGTACGCGGCATCGCGACGGCCGCGTCATTCTTTCCCGTGTTCTTCTTGCTGCTGTCGCTGATCATCGGAATCGGCGCCGGCGCGACCATCCTTGCTGGGCAGGCATGGGGCGCGCGTGACACTGCACGGGTGCGGCGGGTGGGTACGACGGCCTTTGTGGCCGCTCTTGGCTTCGGGCTCGCGGTCGCGCTGGCCGGTGTGTGGACTGCGCCGTGGTTGATGCAAGCTCTCGGCACGCCGCCGGACATCTTGCCGGGTGCAACCCGCTATGCGCGTGCCATGTTGCTGGTGATGCCCTGCGTGTTCGTCGCTTGGGCGGGCCTGTCTCTGAGCCGCGGCACCGGCGACGCGCTCTCGCCAATGTGGTCCTTGCTGGCCGCTACGCTGGTGGGTGCGGTGTGCACACCGCTGCTCATTGCGGGCACGTCTTTGGGCGCGGCTAGCGTAGCGGTCTCAGCGCTCGTCGCCCAGCTGGCTGCGCTAACTGTATTGATTTGGCGCTGGCATCGAGACGGCCATCCGCTCGCCCCCGGTGCCGGATGGAGGGACTGGAAGCCGAGTGCGAAAATCGCCAAAAGCATGCTGCGCATTGGCCTGCCGGCCGCATTGCAGATGCTGGCGATGGCGCTTGCCGAGATGGTGCTGCTTGGCCTGGTGAACCGTCATGGGTCGAGCGCGACCGCTGCCTATGGCGCGGCGACGCAGATCTTAGGCTGGGTACAGTTTCCGGCGATGAGCCTGGGCATTGCCGCGGCGATCTTCAGCGCACATGCAGTTGGCGCGGGACGGCGCGAAAGGCTGTCGGCGATTGTGGGGCGGGTCTGCGCCTGAACGCCGTGGTCACCGTGCTGTTCGCTGTCGCTGCACACCTGCTCGCGCCGTTCGCGTTGTGCATATTCCTCAAACCCGGGCTCGTGCTGGAGCAGGCGGTCGCCGTCGTGCGCACCGTAGCCTGGAGCGTGGTGCTGCTTGGATGGAGCAACGTCCTGGTGAGCACGATGCGCGCAAGCGGCGCAGCGCTAGTGCCTGCGCTCTTAAGCATGGCTGCAATCATTGGCGTCGAACTGCCGGTTGCCGTGGCGCTGGAAGCACGCTTCGGCCTGACAGGCGTGTTCTGGGCATGTCCTACCGCGTTCCTGGCCATGCTGGTGATGCACGGCCTCTACTACCTTCACAAGGAGAAAAAAGATGGACTCTTCCGCCAACCAAGCCTCGCGCTCGGCGCGGCGGGCGGCCGCGCGCCAGGCGCGTGATACCTTCCCACCCATGGGCATCTACGTTATACGCGACCGCGCGAGCAGTCACCTGCTGCTCGGCGCAAGTCGCAACGTGCATGCAACGCTGAATCGTGCTCGCTTTGAACTGCGCATGGGCAAGCATGCAGACCCCCTGCTGCAGGCCGCGTGGAATCGCAGCGGCGCGGATGGACTTGCCTTCGAAGTGCTGGAACTCGTGAAGGAACGTGAGGATGCGGACTTCGACTACGGAGGCGAACTGAAAGCGCTGGAGCAGATCTACCGCGAACTGCAAGGGTTGACGCGATGAGCGAAAAAGCCATGCAAGCCTGCCTGGAGCGGCACCTAGAGCACGCGGCCCTGGTGTTCGTGCTCGACGACGCACTTGGCACCCATCACGGCCTATCGTGGGCCGACTTCGTGCTGCTGACGGTGCTGGATGCTGCCGGCGGCGCTGTGCCCATGAAGGAGCTGGCGTGCACCTTGTGTACGCCGGCCTCGCACTTGCTGCTGCGGCTGCTGCCATTAGAAAAAACCGGGCTGGTTGAGCGCGCTCCAGACTGCGACGGCAAGCGCCGAGCCACGCTGCGCTGGCAAGGCCGGCTATTGCTTCGCGAAGCGCGGGAAACGGCTACGAACGTCTGTGCCTCCTGATTTCACCTCGGCGCCCACGTATCGTGGAACGAGTCCGATCCGGGACATGCGGACCTGCGTGCCAACGACCGTCCAACGAATGTCAGCGTTAGGTCGATCTTTCGCGTTCCTCCCAGAGCCACAACTGACTATCCTTCGTTAGTTTCATTCCCTCAGATCGGCGAAGAACCTATGACGTTGTTGGAGGCGTTGGATGATGTTTCCGTTGTCCCGCCAATCAATGGGTCCTTTCCTCCTGGGGCAGAAAATGCCCACGCGTATCACGGCCTACGGCGAATCCGGATAGCTGCCTCCCGCAGGCGCATCGTCCGTTGCTTGGGGCACCAGCGCCGGTTCTTCTTTCTGGGAGTGCGGCACCAGCGCACGGTGTCACACGTTACAATACTGTTCGTATTCTGGGATGCGGACCTGGTCGTGTGGCGGGAGAAACCGGACTGCATCGTATTTTTGCTGGCAAAGCATGCGTGATCAGCACTGCCTCGAGCCCATACGGCAGCGCTGCCAGGGCGATAAACGTACTACTGGACGATTCCACAAAAAGAAATGCTGAGATATCTGCAGATCCACCCCCAGCAAGCACTATCCGATTTGGATAATACGACGCCATTCAAGGCGATCCTGATCATTGAAGAGACAGTGCCAGAAACCTGGTATTGGGAAGTATGCCGCTGGCTAGCCAAGACCACATGCCGCCATGCGGTGTTAGGGGGCAGGGATTGTACTGAGTGGGCCGAGTCGCTTGAAGACGCCAATATGGAGGCATTCGATTACGAAGCGATCCCGGACGACCGGCTGCTTGTTGCCACGGCAATGGAAGGGGAAGAACTCGATGAGGTGTTTTGGTTTGCCAAACACCGAGCCACACATCCGGCGCATGCATTGGTCGATACTGTGATTCTGCACGTATCCGGAAAACAGGAGAAGGAACGTTTTGAAAATGCGTATAAGGCAGTATAACCGGTCAAGTTGTATCGTTCGCCAAGCCATCGTCAGTGACTGCTTTGAAAAGGAAGAAGACTGAAAGCAATGGGATGGACTCCTCCTCCCCGAAAGGGCACCGTGGTGCCACACTGGAGTTTCTACACACCAGTCGTAGAAGAAGGAGTCCACCAGAAAGCTTATTCGCGTTAGGGTCGATTTGGCAAAGAATGTCTTTCAAGTCCACGGTGTTGATCGTACCGAGAAGCCTGTCTGGCGTAAGAAGCTGAGCCGTACTGACTGGGTGAAGGCACTGTTGGAGAGAATCGAACCGGGCTGTGAAATTGGCATGGAGGCCTGTGGAGGTGCTCATCACTGGGCGCGCCAGTTGCAGGCCCATGGCTATACCGTCAAGCTAGTTGCGCCACAGTTCGTCAAACCTTACGTCAAAAGCCATAAGAACGACGCCAATGACGCTGAAGCCATTTGTGAAGCGATGAGTCGGCCTAGTATGCGTTTCGTAGCGGTTAAAACGGTCGAGCAGCAAGATATCCAGGCTGTGCATCGTATCCGGGCTGAATTGACCAGCCAGCGCACCGCCAAAGGCAATCAAGTTCGCGGCTTATGCTTGGAATATGGACTAGCCGCTCCGCGAGAATTAATGCAGTTGCGAGCAGCTATCGCGTATTGGTTGGGGCAAGACGAATGGATTGAGCAGCCGGTTTCGCCGCTTGCTGACAGGTCTCTGGGAGGATCTTCTTGGGTTTGATAAACGGCTCCAGAAACTGGATGCCGAAATCGCACTCATTGCAGAAACGGATCCAGCCGCCAAGAGGCTGCAGCAACTTCGGGGAGTTGGCCCCATGATCGCCACGGCGATGGTGGCCACGGTCGGCAGCGGGACACAATTCGCCAACGGGAGGCAAATGGCAGCCGCACTGGGCTTGACACCGCGCCAGAACAGCTCCGCTGGCATGGAGCGCCTGCTTGGCATTAGCAAATGGGGCGATGCTTATCTACGCATGTTACTAATTCATGGCGCACGTTCGATGATCCGGTCTGCCGGGCCAAAGAAAGACCGGCTCAGCCAATGGGTCATGCGCCTCGCCAATATACGGTACAAGAATGTCGCAGCGGTTGCTCTGGCAAACAAGACTGCACGCATTGCCTGGGCAATGATTATGAAAGGTTCAGATTACCAGCCTAGCAGGGTGACAGCTTAGGCAGCAGAACAGAAGTGCTTAACAAGGAATAGTGTCCAACCACGATTGCAAGACAAGCCGTTGATGGCTAACAGGTCGAACCGGCGCTGGTAAAACCCGAAAATGTCTGTTGCATTAAAGTCCGAGAAAGCGATAGGGAACCGGCGCGCGAATAGCCCATTATGGTCGAGCACCACTACAGGTGCAGCAGTCAGAGACTGGATATACGTGAGCAATCGTACCTAACGCCAAAAAACGGATTGTTTGCAAACGAGGAGGGTCCATATACGGACATTTTATCGGTTGAAATCAAGGGAGCATGATAGTCAAAAGCAAACTCTGAACTCTTTTAAAACAAGCCATGGAATTATCTTGTACACGCTGTGGAAGAGTGTTTTTTAGCATCGTCCTAAGACAGGACTTTCTATATATGTTGTTTATTTGCATATAAATAGTGGAGCATTGCGGCCACCAACACTGATGTTTTAAAACTACATGGTGCCTCGTTTGTTACTGCCTAGGCTGCGATATAATTCCCATGAAAACTTTAGGGTTTTTAAAAGTGACGACTCAGCATTACCTAAGAGCAATGCATTGGCAAAAAACCTGTTATTGATCTGCTGGCGTCCATCAACACCATTTCTAGCGTCCAGCTTTCTCTTTTCTTATGCCTAACAAACATTTTTCCTGTAATCCACCCTCACCTGATGAACTAAACCAGATTGAGGATTGGAAGATACTGCATGAACTAAGTATTGCACTGTTGAAACCTTGTCCCCTCCGCTTTAAGTTGGAAAAAGTGCTACAAACTGTTGCGCAATTTCATTCCGCACCGCGCGGTATTGTCTCTGTTTATGACCCAAAAACAGAAACGCTGAAAATCACAGCCAGCTTGGGTATGAGTCAGGGCGCCCTTGATGCCATTGACGGAATGCCATTAGGTGTCGGAAGTTGTGGAAAGGCTTTTGTTGAAAAACACCGTGTCATTGTGGAGGATTTATTGGCCGACCAAGACTACGCGGAATTTCATGCACTCGCAAAGCTTGAGGGAATTGGCGCACTCTATTCCACGCCATTTTTTGATTCGAAGGGAAAGGCGTTCGGTACGCTCACTGTCTATTTTGATACGCCTCACTGCCCTACACAGAGGGAGAAGCGCCTGGCAGATATTTGCGCTGGAACCATAGCCCTTTTTTCCGATCGCGATCGGACTGAAACTATGTTGCGCCACGAGCGCGACCGCTGCAATCAGATTCTGTCTGGCATGGCTGAGGGCATATGTATTATCGATTTTGAGTTCCGGGTCTTGGAGATGAATGCGGCCGCCGTCAGAATTAACAAACGCTCCTTACATGAAATGGTGGGCCGAAGTCATTGGGATTTGTGGCCGGAGACAACAAATTCCGAAGTTGGGCACATGTATCGCAAAGCGATGAAGGAACGTGTGAGGGTTCAACTGGAAAATCGATGGGAAGACCCGAGCGGAAAGGTTGGCTGGTTTCAGCTTACCGCTGTACCGGTCGACGAAGGACTGGCGTTGTACTTAACTGATATTACCGAGCGTAAGACTAGTGAAGAAGCGCTCCGCGCAAGTGAACAGCGTTATCGCATTCTTAGTGAAACGGTTTCTGAAATTGTATGGCGAACGGATGGGGAAGGCACTCCTCTGGACAACCTGGCGTCGTGGAAAGTATTCATGGGCCAACCTGTGGAATCCGACATCCACTGGTGTGACGTTGTCCATCGAATGGATCAGCAAACTGCTTTACATTCCTGGCGTGAAACGGTTAAATCCGGCGAGCCAAATCAATTTAGCCTGCGCGTGAAGACCGTTTCAGGAACATTTCGTTACTTGTTGGTGCGTGCTGTACCGCTAAAGAACGGCGAAGGGAAAATCATTGAGTGGATCGGTTCTTGTGAAGACATCACCGATGCCAGAAGTCATGAAGAAAACCTTCGCACGATGAATGAGCGTAAGGATGAGTTCCTTGCAGTTTTAAGCCACGAACTGCGCAATCCACTATCCGCAACCCGCATGGCAGCACAATTACTGGAAACTCCATCGGTTACACCAGCAAAAGTCGCGCACTTGGCACAGGTCATTGGCAGGCAGGTCGGTCACATGTCACGTTTAGTTGAGGACTTGCTCGACGTTACAAGAGTTTCGCAAGGTCTTGTCGTGTTAAATAAGGTGCCTGTTGATTTACGTACCATTGTAGTTAATGCAGTCGAACAGGTGCGTCCGATGTTTGTAGCGAAGAATCACGTGCTGAATATCAACCTGCCAGAAGAGCCTTGTATACTAGAAGGCGATCGAATCAGGTTAGTGCAGGTAATAGCTAATCTATTAAGTAATGCAGCACGTTACACTCCGCTATCAGGGAGCATTGTTATAGGCATTACATCCAATTCAAGCATGTTGAAAGTGGTTATTATTGACAATGGCATTGGCCTCGATCCAGAAACTATCGTAGACCTTTTCGACTACTATGTACAAGCCCAGCGCTCTACTGACAGAAAGAATGGCGGCCTGGGGCTTGGTCTGGCATTGGTCAAGAGCCTTATTGAACTTCACGGCGGTAGCGTACACGCTTCGAGCGATGGAGTAGGACTCGGCAGTACCTTTTCTGTCGAATTGCCGAGATTAAGTCCAAGCGATAAAACTGCAGTTTGAAATTAGCGATCAGTTAAAGAGTCGGACCGGCTTCTACACTCCCGGAAGGAGTTCGCCAGAAGCAGTATTTCGGGAAAACGAAGCTGGAATGGATATGCTTTCTTACGTGTTATGTTGTACTTTCGCACCATTGTTTTCAAAGTACCAGGTTAACTTATAGTTTCTCCATTTTGTCACCTATCTGAGCTTGAGCACGCTAACGGCCGCTTCACGCCCTGAGATAGTCCGTCAAGTGATTTAGGACGATGGAGTTAGCAGCTGAAGTAGCCCCTGATTCCCCGGACCGTCGGTATTCCTTAAACTGACGACTAGGAATACTGCTATGGATATGCCTATGCCTTCGGGAAGAAATCAGCAAGTGGAAGTCATTACCGGGGTCCAGCGGCGCAGACGCTGGACCCCGGAACAGAAACTGGAATGGGTCAAGCGCAGCATGGAACCGGGTATGTCGGTGTCCCTGGTGGCTCGGGAAGCGGGTATCACCGCCAGCCAGCTGTTCCAGTGGCGCAAAGCCTATACAGAAGGATCGCTGGTTGCCGTGGGTGCCAATGAGCCCGTGGTGCCAGCGTCTGAACTGCAGGATGCAATGAAGCGCATTAAGCAACTGGAAGCGGCATTGGGACGCAAGACCCTGGGGAATGACATCCTCAAGGAAGCAGTGGACCTTGCCAAAGCAAAAAAGTGGATTGCGCGCTCGCCGCTGTTGCCCGGGGACGACCAATGAGACTGGTGTGTTCGACCCTCGGCGTGGCGCGCAGTCATCTCGTGGCACTACGCAAGCGTTCTAACGACTGGACTGACCGCCGCACGGCACGCAGCCGTGCCGATGACACCACCCTGTTGGAAGACGTTCGGCAAGTCATTCATGGACTCGGCACGTATGGCTATCGTCGGGTATGGGGCGTATTGCACCATCAGCATCCCAGACAGAACGGGCAGCCTCCTAACCACAAGAGGGTCTATCGCGTCATGCGTGACCATGGCCTGCTACTGTACCGTCACAGCCAGCGACCCATTTCTACCCGCCGGCATGACGGCAAGGTAGCGGTCGACACCAGCAATACACGATGGTGTTCGGATGGCTTTGAAATCGCTTGCAACAATGGCGAACGGGTGCGCGTTGCCTTTGCGCTGGATTGTTGCGACCGTGAGGTCATGAGCTGAGTGGCGACGACGAAAGGCATTGACGCTGGGCTGGTGGGCGACTTGATGATGCAGGCAGTGGAATATCGGTTTGGCCGTCACGCCATTGCGCCATCGGAAATCGAATGGCTATCGGACAATGGCAGTTGCTACACTGCTGCCGAGACCCGTTCATTTGCCAGTGCGTTGGAGTCTCAAGCTGGTGACCACACCGGTTTCCAGTCCGCAGAGCAACGGCATGGCCGAGAGCCTGGTCAAGACCATCAAGCGCGATTACGCTAGGCTGGCATTACGTCCGGATGCCAAAACGGTAATGCGGCAACTGGCAGATTGGTTTGAACATTACAATACAAAGCACCCGCACAGCGCACTAAAATACCTGCCGCCACGCATGTTTATAGAAAAGCGAGCCTTGATTAACTAACGCCGATGGTACGGGAATATAGGGACGAGACCAGTCTTCGACTACAGAAGCACGACAGTTAACTTCAAAAGGGGCCGCAGAGGCGGCCGCGACATTTTTAAACAGAGGCTTGCATGAAAATCACCTGGGTCGCGCCGTCGCAGAGCGTGTTTCGTGAGTTAAGGCGGCAGGTACATATCCCTTTGCGATAAAAAGCGGGCCACTATTGTTCTAGGGTACCGGCAGCATCACTCAGGCGTTGAGTAACGACGACTGGCTAGCTCATCTGCAATGCATCGACCTCCAAAGGCAATGCGTGCGATCAACGCATCTTCCATTATTCTTTTAGACCTTGAAGTAAAACGGGATGATGAAGGTCTTATAGACTCGAACATTTTCCGCGAGCGGTCCTTTACGATGACCAATGCCAACTGGTTCATGTTAATTGGCGTTTTGATGCTTGCTCGTGGCCTAGCCGCGACGACGATCACGCGCCTTCCGGTAACGTCGGCCATTTTTTATTTGACGGTCGGCCTCCTACTTGGGCCCACATTCCTTCATATCTTCGCATTTGATCCGCTAAAGCAATCAGCCATGCTTGAAGTGGCTACCGAGATTGCAGTGCTGATCTCATTGTTTTCTGCCGGCGTCAAAATGCCGGTACCGGTGACATTCAAGCGATGGGCGGCGCCAGTGCGCCTTGCTTGGGTCTCGATGACGATCACAGTAGCGTTGGTCGCTGCTTTCTGCTATTTCGTCTTTAGTCTCCCGCTAGGGGCTGGTATTTTGCTGGGCGGGATACTCGCGCCGACAGATCCGGTATTGGCAACTGATGTCCAGGTCCGGCGCGCCGGGGACAGCGACGAGCTGCGTTTTATGCTCACCTGCGAAGCTGGCATGAACGATGGCAGTGCGTTCCCATTTGTCATGCTGGGCCTTGGCATGCTTGGGTTGCACCAGATTGGTTCCTTTGGACAGACTTGGTTCCTAGTAGATGTGCTTTGGGCGACGGCTGGTGCCATCCTGATTGGCACGGCATGCGGTGCCGCGTTGGCCAAAGTTGGTTGGATGCTTCGGGGTGCTAAGCCAAAACACGACGTGCTTGATGACTTGGTCGGACTCGGTCTGATTGCTATTGCCTACGGCTTGTGCGTTTCATTGAAAACATGGGGTTTTCTTGGGGTCTTTTTCGCAGGAGTGGCGTTACGCCATACCGAACTGGTTCTTGCCGGAGCGCCGCGGGATAAAGCGGGGGTTCTCGAGTCAGACATGTCCAAGTCAGTGGCTGCGAAAGCTGACCCTGAGCATCAGGCACCACTGACCGTAAGTGCCGAGGCATTGGTTTTTAAAGAACATCTGGAGCGACTCTCTGAGCTCATGCTGGTTCTGCTCTTAGGCGGCATGATCTATCTAGGCGAGTGGAGCTGGCGCGCGGTAGGCCTGGCGGCATTCCTGTTCTTCGTTGCTCGGCCGCTAAGCGTTTTCATAGGGCTCACGGGCACCAAGACCACGTTCCGGCTGCGGGCCATCACAGGCTGGTTTGGCGTACGCGGTATCGGTTCTGTTTATTATCTAATGTACGCGATTCAACATGGGCTACCTGAGAACCTCGCGCGGGAAATGGCTTCGCTTACACTTACGGCCATTATGCTATCCGTATACCTACACGGGATGAGCACCAAGCCGCTCCTTGCACGTTTCTGGCGGGAATAACGGGCATACGTACATCTCGGGTAATCAGAGCTTAGTGATGCGCCAGTGCAGACATCGAAAAAACTGACTTGATGAGGCTAATTGAAACGCCTGGGAAGACAGAAGTGGGTCGCCTTTTGGCAGTCACTCTATTTTTGACAATGTCCGGTTCCGTATTTCAGACTGATGCTTTCCTGTTACATGCCCTAATCTGCTCAAGTAAAGGGGACGCATTTCGGGGGCTAAACCTGACCGCGTAAAGATTCACCCCATTTATAGCCAAAACAGTTAGTCGACGCCGTCTGGGTTTCATGTAGCAGGCCCAGGGAATTCGTTGTTTACCCAAATAAGTTCCTGCGAGCACCAGCATGCTTTAAAAGTTATGCCAACAATCCTTCAGAACAGGGAAGCTAGTGTTTTGACCATTAAGTACGAATGAATCTGATGCGATTCTTTGATAAATCTGAGTTTACTCGGCGACGACAAACGCTTGCGGGAGTGGCGCGAAGACTTGTCTCTGGGGGCAGTGGTCCATGAAGGCGACATGCCGATCACCAATACGTCAGCGCAGCTAAGAGCGTCTAACAAAATGAGTGTTTCAAAATGCGCCAGCAAATAAGGGCACAGCCCAAGTGAAGGAATGCTTCATGGATCGAGGGTAGTCGTTCGTAGCGTACACGCAGTCGCCGGAACTGATGCAACCAGGCGATAGTGCGTTCCACCACCCACCGGGTCTTGCCCAAGTTGCTGCCATGCGCAGTTCGGCGTTTGGCAATCTGGTGTCCGATGCCGCGTTGCTCCAATGCCAGTCGGTGTGCACGACTGTCGTAAGCACGATCAGCCTGAACGGATTTGGGCTTTTTCAGTGGCCGCCCGCGCTTTCCTCGGATCGGGTGGACGCCATCGACCAAAGGCAACAACTGCGTTACGTCATGCCGGTTAGCCTTGGTCAGAATGACATTGACCGGGATACCCTCCGCGTCGACGAGGAGGTGGTGCTTGCTGCCCGCCTTACGGCGATCGGTTGGGTTCGGTCCAGTTTTTTTCCGCCATGCACAGCACGTACGGACGAACTATCGGCAACGACACGGGAGAAATTGAGCTTATCGGCGCCACGCAGTTTATCCAGCAGCACACGGTGCAGCTTGCGCCATACGCCGGCCTTTTGCCAGGCACGCACCCGGCGCCAACAGGTCATGCCAGAGCCACACCCCATTTCCTGCGGGAGCATCTCCCACGGAATTCCCGACTGCAAAACAAACAGGATGCCCGTCAGCACGCGCCTATCATCTAGGGGCTTGCGGCCGGGATGCGTCTTGCGCCGTCGCCTGGCTGGAAGCAGTGGCTGCACTATTTCCCAAAGTTCATCATCAACCAGTTCGCGTACCATATTGCCTCGCCACGATAATTATCGACGAGTTGGTATGACAGTAAAAATCCCATTTTGTTAGAGGCTCTAAGCACTCCCCAAACCGGGTCGAGTGGTGGGTTCATGGCAGGCGTGGAAAATTTCTTCTCCAACCTCTTTGGCGGTTCGAACAGCGACGATGCTGGCCACTATACCGAGGCC
The DNA here is from genome assembly GCF_019052805.1 of Noviherbaspirillum sp. L7-7A. Classification (NCBI taxonomy): domain Bacteria; kingdom Pseudomonadati; phylum Pseudomonadota; class Betaproteobacteria; order Burkholderiales; family Oxalobacteraceae; genus Noviherbaspirillum; species Noviherbaspirillum sp. L7-7A. The sequence continues at coordinate 370,703 of NZ_JAHQRJ010000002.1, read as the reverse complement.
GTGCGTCGCGGCGGTGCAGTGGTGACCGTCACTGTCGAGGATGAAACCAAAGTCGATGCGGCACGTTCTGCGCTGGCCAGCGTGGGCGCTGTCAATATCGAGGAGCACATGGCCGCGTGGCGCAACACTGGCTATACAGGATACCAGAAGAACTCTCCACCCTTTACGGCAGGTCAAGTCGCTGAAGAGCGTGCCCGGGTAATTCCGGTTATCCAAGAGGACTTGGAAGTTGGCAAGCGCCAAGTCGATATGGGTGCAGTCCGCATAGTGTCGCGATTGGTAGAGACGCCAGTATCTGAAAACGTTACCCTTCGCGAAGAGCACGCGACGATTGAACTGCGCCCCGTGGACCGCCCTGCAACCGAAGCCGATTTGAGTGCGGCGCAGTCCATCGAGGTTCGTGTGACAGCATAGAAGGCAGTCGTCAGCAAAACGGCGCATATAGGAGAGGAAGTGGTAGTTGGCAAGGAGGCAACGTCCCGCACGGAGCAAATTTCCGACACGGTACGCAGCACGGTGGTCGACGTGGATCAGACCTCAGGATCGCAGCGAAGCGGCTTGGATCTCGACCAAACCTCGGGCACGACCGGCAGGTCGACGGTTGATATGAACGTTCCGAAGCGGGGAAGCTGACCGGCAAGCCGGTGTCGCGGCGAGGCCGCTGATAGTCATGCGCCTCGTTGCATCGCGGAAGACTTACAACTTTTTTGTTTTTGCTGGCTGACGAATGCGCAACGGTCCGGCATTTGTCTTTCCAAACGTCCCATGGTGAGGCGCCTGTTTTTGGTGGTGGACAGGATCGGATGACGACGCAACAACGGCACCCTTTACCGGCTATCGGGTGCGTACCAAGTCGTTGCCCAGCAAGTGAACGTTGGCTGTCTTGGTCCAGGCCAACATCCAAAGGCGGGCCTTGCGTCGTTCTTCCTTGGTTTGCGCGGTCATCAGGTTATCGAACGCCAACTTCGCACGCGTAATCGCATAGAGGTGATTTTGCCTAGGATTGCGACCAGATGTTTTCATGAAAGAAAAAGGGAAAAGTCCGCTGAGCGCAATCTCAGCAAGCGCTGCAAATGCATTTGACCGGGCAACGACAATCGGCGCCCAGCCTACTGCCTTCCAGCTAGGCGAACCTTATCGCTGCGTATGCCGCTTTTTGCAGATCGACCAATGCGTAGACGGCGTCTCTATGCGGCGTCGGGATGTCGGTAAGGCGGCCGAGCTCCACCACCACTCCCATCACTGGCCTTGCCTGTCTAATGGCTGGTAGTGCATAGAGCCGGCGACAAGCACACCTTCCGCGTTCGGCACCTGGCTCTTACTGATGAGGTTTCAGTGCCAAACGGCCCATGTCGGCAAAGCCTGTGACCTTTTGGCGTCTGGGCTTAGGAGCCGATCTGCGCCTGGTGGAATTCGGCCCAATTGGTCGTTCGCCTGGTGCCGGTTTGCACCAGCGTATCGTAGCAGCGTGCTTTTGTGGTCTGGATTGCAGCAATCAGGAAGTCAGGATCGTACGCTTTCAACAAATGCGTCTGGTGCATAGTCATGTACGCGAGGATGCGCTCCCTTTCTTGGCTTTCCGCCAGCACGTTCTCGTAAACCGCCTCATCCCAATGCCATTTCAAACCGAGCTCATAGAAGGCAGCGTTATATGCATCGCGGTGAACATCGGCGGCGGTGTCTGCAGCGTGGTGGATCGCTTGAAGATTTGACATGGGAGACTCCTAAGAGATGTGGTGTAGAAGGGTCCGCTAACGTGTTTGCGTTTGGTGTAGAGCCATACTAGAAGCATCTATGGATAAATGATACTTAAATATTTTAATGGAATTCATTCGGGATCGTTTATACATAGGTAGGCGCTACTGCATGGCTTCGTCTAGCCAAGCCGGGAGAGATGATTTAAGCGTTCGGAACAGTCGAGCGCATTTTCACCAACGCCCTCATGCACAGATGGCAAACACTTGCGCCTAAGATGGCTGGAACAAACAATCCTGCTAGTGGAATCAGCAGCAGACCTGTCACCGCTATGCCAAGTAGCAGCATCGGAAGACGCATCGCCTGCACGATCGTGCGGCGTTCTTTAACCGTAGCAAGATCTTCCAAAGCGTCATTCACCAAGCTACGCACATTCAGATAACTGGCCAATAAGGAGAATAAAACTCCGCCCAGCACAGGAATAACCAGCAGCAGTAAGCCCCCAGCTAGAATGATCAACATCTTTAACGAAGAAAGGGCGTTGAGGCTAACACTCGCTTTAACGCCCAAAGACGGAAAGGAATAATGTTTCAGGCACTGCTCCTGCACGCGGCTCATGAGAAAAACCTCTAAATAGACGCGCATGCTGAGCATGATCAGCAATACAAGACTTGCGGTGATCAGCAAGACTTTCACTGCGTTTACCATTGGCATGGTGATCCGATGGAGTGCTCTCTCTGGCACGGAAACGGCGGTCGGTACTGACGTCGCGACGTCTCTTCCAGCGCCCCCACCGTCAGGCCAGACCAGCGAAAGCAGCCCATTCATTGCCCACTTCGCTGCGATGTCGGACCATGTCCATAGGTCGCTGCGCCAGACAATGAATACGCTTAGCCAGACTGCAAAGGCTACCAAACCTGCCATGATTGACATCAATGCCAGTCGGGGCCGCATGCCGTCGCGCAGACCCAATGCTAAGCTGACACCGACTTCTGCAACCGATGACGTCGGTCGGTGTATGGCGTTCAACAAGGCGTCCCGGGACGCAGGCGTTAGCACGGCTAGCTCCCTCGAGCTTTGCCTGCACATGAGGCGACTGGCGATTTTTGTGGAGATCTACGCTCGTAGGCCACTCAGGACTCGTCTTGGATGGGATAGCACAGGGAGCCTCGCCACGAGGCGCCGTAAGATTGTATAGGCAGACATTAGGATTTCGCCCTCTCGCTCCTTGACTGCCCTGTCTTGAGCTCAAGAAGACCCGGCCTTGCCTCCGGCGCACAGTGCCGGCCGTACCCTCGGGCTACATCCACAAAACTGATGTCCCAATTCTGAATGACTAGGGTTTGCACCTCCGTGCGGTACCTCACACTCAGGAGGATATGTTGTCCCGTTCCTGGGCATCCTCAGATAAACCTAGAAAATCGAAGATGTATGGATCTTTCAGGGTTGCATGGGCCAAGTCAGATTGTAAGGGCGGCAACCGTGTCGCAAAGTTGGTAGAAGCTGCTCCTTGGCGCTGCAGTAGGCGCGTTTCTATTTGCATCACCAAGACGTTACGAGACCAGCTATGTTCAATCGCTTTTCGGGCATACCAACGCCGCTCCATGACACTGTCAAGCTTATCGAGTAGAGCGATCTGGTGATACCAAGGCAGTTGTGCAAGCACCGCTTGCACAATTGCCTCGTCTGGCCAAGCTTGTGCAAAAGCGCGGATATACTTCAGATTACGTGGGGAAAAACCTTTCATCGCAGGAAAGGATGAGACTAAATCACGGGAGAGTTGGTCAATTACTTTTGCCCCCACCTTTGGTGCTGCTGGCGGTCCAAAATTTGCTGACCAATTTGCCAATAAAGCAATACGAGTTCTTGGTTGACGGTAAGCGACGCTCTTTGCTGAGCGGTAGCAATACGTTTCTTTACACTTGCTAACTAATCAACATATCCATTCAGAAGATCCAGATTAATATTAGGCATCTCAATGATTTCCCTAATAGCTTCAATTTACATTTTTCAAGTCCTAGCTGTCGTTAGGTTCGAAGTTGCATCAAGCATTTTAATGAGTATAAAGAAACAAAAGGGAGCCCCATCTTCCCTCATTTTGTTATGATTCTAGGATACAGCAGACTGCAGAAATAATTATGTGTGTATATAAGTTGCTGAAGCAGCTCGCACTGTGCTGCATCAGAATGGGGAAAACTAACGCTGGAAATGGTTCACAAAGCTCAAGTGAATCAGGCCCCACTTAAGACCGAGCGATTTCTGCCCAAACCAAAGGGGCCACCTCTCACTACACTGAACTGCATTGGCCAACACACACTAAAACCGGTGGCCAAAACTATGGGAAGCTTTTGCGAGAACGGACTAGACGAACGCTAGGTTGCCTTCAGCGGGCGTTTTGGGAGCTGTTTTAGAGAGACCTGAGACAGACCTGGAGATTATTGCTAGCCTGCCTCACGGTCGGCGGGCAGGGTGGGGTTGATGATGCGTGTTGCGCGTTCGTCATACTCATTAGGAGAAGCGCGACCGGCTTTCTTCGCGCGCAGTAAAGCCAGAATATCACCTGCTATTTCGAACGAATCGCTGGTAGACGTGCAAAAGAGGCCGAGGAGTAAAAAACCTAGATCCGCTGGATTTTGGTTGCCTGTTGCATCGAATCTGGCTCGTGCTGCTTCTATTTCGGCGACCATTTCGTCGCGTGCTTGAATTTCCGACAAAAACTCTGCGGTAAGCCCCTCACGGCTGCCGGCGGCCAGCGCGCGCCATAGCCTGCCAGGCGTGCCAGGCTCGTCGCTCAGGTCAACGCCTGCTTTTTTGAGAGCGGCCAGCAACGCCTGCGCATTCTGGTTGATATCTTTGGGATGGATTTTCTTGATCATTGCGGTCTTCTGTGTAGCCGCCGGACGAAACCCGACGCTCCAACAGTATACGCCTTAGGCCATGAAGCTCTAGGGGACGAAGCCCGAAAGAGGTAGCGGTGCTTGCGCAGCTGTCCGTTCCAGCGAACCGAATTCCGCGTCATTGATTGTAGGCGCATCACGACTCGACAATATGCTCGGATCGTTGCTTCGTGGGTCAAATCCAACGGACTCAATTGTGCAGCCTATGAAACCCACACCATGGGTTGGACAAAAGTGACGTTGATCTACCGCCAAATTAAGAACATGCATGCCGTGCAACTGCTGCTGGACCATACCAACTTGGACTGAAAGCACAGAAGTTTGAATACCATAAGCCTAAAGTTTGTATAAGTAGGGGGTTTTCGTCGATACGTCACGGCGAAAACCCCTCAAAATTCACAATAGGCTGATAGCGGACCTTTCCACGCTGCAATCAAGGACGTACGTCGCCCAGAAGCAGCCGGTGAGCGTGTAGTCTACAAAGCAGCCTTTCATTCCAAAGAGAGGATATGTCTAAGGTAAATGTGAAATATAGTTGCATAGCTAACCAATCTTTGATAATGTACATGCATGTTTGATCACTGCCTTTATTTCAACACTACTGCTCTGGCTCGCTTAGTCGAGCGAGAATGGACTAAAGCGTTCAAACCGCTCGGCCTTACGCCGTCACAAGCGTTTATGCTGCGAGTGGTGCTCGAAAAGCCTTCATTACTACAAAATGAACTGGCGAAGGAACTGACTATTTCTCGGCCAACTGCTACGCGAACATTGGACGGGTTGCAAAAATTGGGACTGGTGGAGCGCCGCACAACTGAATCGGACGGCAGGGAGTATGGAATTCATCCAACGGCATTGGCCCAAAAGATGAAAGATCGTCTCAATGCAGAAAGCGCAGCAATCACAAAACGTTTGAAAAAAGATCTGGGCGACACCCAATTTGACGAGATTGTCTCAAAAATGAGAAACATTCGCTCCTCGCTAGAATAAATTTTTTTGTCAATGTAGTTGCATAGCTAACTAAAAGGAGTATGAAATGCCCATCCTTAATGTAAAAGTAAGTGGAGCAAAATCCCCTGAACTGACAAGGCAAATATCTGAGCTTCTGCTTGATCTGACCACGCGTATCTTGAAAAAGAAGAGGGAGGTAACCGCTATCGCAATAGATTACATCGACCCGGATAACTGGATAGTCGGCGGCACATCGCTTAGCGAGCAGCAAAAGCACAGTTTTTACTTCGATATAAAGATTACGGACGAGACCAACACGAAGGACGAAAAGGCACTCTATATTAGAGAAGCTTTTGACGGTTTCGCCAGAATCCTTGGAAGCCTGCACGAGGAGAGCTACATCTACGTTCAGGACGTGCGGGCTGCTTCCTATGGCTTCGGCGGATATACCCAGGAGTATCGCTATCATCATTAGAATCCGCATGCAGCACAAAAGCCTAGCCATCCAAACGGTTGGATGGCCTATTCTGGGGTGTGACCTATATGCACTTAAGCAGGCGCCGGCATTTTGCATTCCGATGACAATAGCGCGTCCTTGTGCTGCAGGCATGTCTAGCAGCGTAGCTACGGACGATCGTGGCTGATCGCGTGAAGCACTTGAATTGAATAACCGCTTTTCGCATCCGGCTACTTCCGCTTAACGTCACGTGAAAGAACTGTAGGCGACGGACGCACGCCGTCCTGACCTGTGCAGGTCATTAAGAATTGCTGTGGGCATACCCTCAAGCCGGCTTGGCGATGAAGCCGAACTTGGTGAGGGCCTTGATCCAGCGAGGTGCGTTGCGTTTGACCGTCAGTGCTTCGTAGTCGGTGGCGCTGTCCCAGTAGTATTGGCCACGCTGGGGCATGAAGAACACGGTACGCAATAGCTTGTGTGCAAGGGCGATGATGGCGCGTTTATGCCCTCGCCGCAGGTACGAGGACTCGAACCTGGCTTTGAAAGCGCAGGTTGTTCGCCTGGCCGAGTGGGCAAATTCGCACAGCAGCCGGCGTACGTAGGGATTGCCCTTGCGCGCCCGGCCAGACTTGCGTTTGCCTGCCGACTCATTATTGCTCGGACATACGCCCGCCCACGAGGCCAGCCGGTCATGGCTGCCGATGGCCGCCATGTCGGTGCCGATTTCCATCAGCAGCAAGGCCGCACCAATGAGGTCGACGCCAACTTAGATGCAGCAACCGTAATTGGCCGGTTCGCTTCGCATGCCGACATCGCGTGCCCGAGGGCAAGGCCAGCCGGGGCTGCGCTGGGATCAAACATGGTCAGCCGCATTGAATGCGCAAAAAATTGTTCATAAGCGTTAAAGTTTTCCAAGATTAATAGAAAAGCGCCAGTGGCCTACTGCACTTTACCATCGGCGGTCGCATACACTGCGCCGTTGGTTAACTGCTATGAATTCAACAATGAAAATACCTTCCTGGGTGTAATTCTATGCTGCAACTGTATTTGAGGGTTAACGCTTGGCACCGGCCATCGTTGGCACAAGGCGGCCCCCATTTGAAGCAAGCCAGATAGGAACGGTATTACATCCCGAGTGCATCTTCAGCGCTGAAAATAATGGCTGATGCAGGAAGTCATTGCGCCTGTCTGGCTTCGCTGCGGCCAGCCGTTCTGTTTCAGCGCGTTGCCGTGATCACGCCGATAAGCGTCTAACCGGGTTGCCGATGGCTGTTGCGCCAGCTCGCTGGCGGCAGACCGAATTCGCGCTTGAATGCCCGGCTGAAAGCTGCTTCTGAGTCATATCCCACCGTGCCTGCCACTTCAGCCAGGGACCGGCTCCCATTGCGCAGCGCATGCGCGGCGGCGCGCAGGCGCCAGCGTGCCAGATATTGCATGGGCGGCTGGCCAAGCAGATCGCTGAAACGCTGCGCAAACGCCGAGCGGGACAATCCAACGTTGCCAGCCAGTTCATCGACAGTCCAGGCATGCGCCGGCTGCGCGTGCAGGCGCAACATCGCAGGCCCGACATAGCGGTCACGGAGCGCGGCCAGCCAGCCCTTCTCGCTGTCGGGCATGGAATCGATGCAACGCCGCACTGCGTGTACAAACAATAGTTCCGAAAGCTTGGACAGCATGGTTGCGCTGCCGGCCCGCGGCTCGGCGGCTTCAGCCGTTGCGAAATCCAGCGCCGGCGCCAGCCATGCCGATTCGACACCGCTGCCGATGTTGACCTTGAACAGCTTTGGCAGGGACAGTAAAAGGGGATTGCCCAGCACACCATCGCAGGTCAGGAAGCCGCAGATCATGCGGGTCGTCGTGCCGCCGCCACCATAATTGAAGCGCAATACCCGGCCTGGATGCATTTCGACATGCTGTGCAAGGAGTTGCTCGGATGGCGCCGGCTCCAGGTCCAGTGTGCTGCCCAGCAAATGCGCATCGCCTTGCGGCACCACCAGCACATCGCCCGCATTAAGCTCAACCGCCGATCCTTTTTCACCAGACAGGCATGTCACGCAGTGCCCTTCGGCGATCAGGTGATACGCGACAACCCGGTCCGAGCGTGGCAGGTAAGCGGCGCAGATTTCATCGCTCGCCTTGCTGAGTACGCACCATGGCGCCGTGAACTCTGCGGTCAGGAAGACCGCGCCGCTGAGCTCGACCACTTGCAAGACTTGCGATAGCGCATCCATGGGACTGATTTCATTCCGGCGTCCCGGACAAGAAAGCCGGACGCCCGATCATTCAATAAAGAGAGGCGGACAACGATACTGCAATTGTGCTCCTCTTTTGGCAAGGAAGGGAGCAATACCGGGAAATCATTATGCAAACCACCTGTCAGCGCGAAATGAATCGGTCGAACGTGTACGCAAGATTGACGGTAGCCATCGCTGCCCGCCGCCTGCCCTTGAAGATGCGCATGGCATTCAAGACCTTTGCAAAGCGTCTTGTCCCGATGATTGCAACGGCAAGCGTGGCAGCGGCGGGCCGGCCCTCTCCAACCTTAGCCTTTGCGCTTGCCCTAGCGCTTGAGCTTGGCGCCACTACCGTGCGCCTGCCCTTGATTAGCGCAGGCATCGCCGCTTTCGCGCGAGTCGTGGCGTTGGCAATTATAGCGCTCACTTTCTATATTGCCGCCGATAGCGGACACCAGTTTTCAGGCGCCGTCCGAAGCTTGGAGAAAACATATGGCGACGCCCAGAAGCTATGGGAAGTGGTGCAAAACCTGCGGCGGCCATTTGTTTACGGGGCATCCTGGCATGGGGCTCACAGACGTCTATACAGCCAGAATTCCAGCGTTTCCCTATTTCGCGGGTATCCATGTGCATTACACGGAGACCAAACTGCCGGTGAAAGACGGCTTGTCGAAAATGAAGGACCTGCCCGCTGAAATGGGCAGGTCCGGCATCACCATGGCGGAATAAGCCCGCCGCCATCCAAGCCGGTGTTCCGGCATTCCGTCAACGCGCCTGATCCGCTTGTCGCAGGCCCTGACACCAACCTCCATCTCTAAGGAGTACCACCATGTCTACAGTAACCCCCGTTCCCCAGGCTAACATCGATCTGTCCGCAGTCAAGACGCGTCAGCAGGCCGCCTGGTCCACCGGAAACTATGCGGTCGTCGGCACAACGTTGCAACTTGTCGGAGAATCCTTGTGCGAAGCGCTGGACCTGCGCGCCGGTTCGCGTGTGCTCGATGTCGCAGCCGGCAACGGTAATGCAACGCTGGCTGCGGCGCGCCGCTGGTGCGACGTCACTTCCACCGACTATGTGGCCTCGCTGCTTGAGTCGGGGCGGGCGCGAGCGCAAGCTGAAGGTCACGACATTCAGTTCCAGGTGGCCGACGCCGAAAACCTGCCATTCCCCGATGCCTCCTTCGATGTCGTGCTGTCTACATTCGGGGTGATGTTTACCCCGGACCAGCAGCGGGCCGCAGCCGAGCTGGCGCGGGTCTGCAGGCCGGGCGGCAAGATAGGTCTTGCCAACTGGACGCCAGAGAGTTTCATCGGTCAGCTGTTCAAGTTGATAGGCCGCTACATCCCGCCCGCGCCGGGCGTCAGATCGCCAGCGCTGTGGGGCACTAGGGCCGGGCTGGAAGAACTGTTCGGCGCGTCCGCCCAGGAAATACAGGCAACTAGTCGCTCGTATATGCTTCGTTACCGTTCGCCCCAGCATTGGCTCGACGTATTTCGCACTTACTATGGCCCGCTCAACAAGACCCTGGCCGCCCTGGATGATGAGAAGCGATCAACCTTTATTCAGGAAGTGTTCACGCTAATGAAGGAGGGCAACCGCTCCGGGGACGATACGCTGGTGCTCCCAAGTGAATACCTCGAGGTGGTGATTACCCGCAAGGCATGAGTTGCGCATGGCCCGTCGCCCCTTGGCCCTGCGGCAGGCGTTTCCTGTTCCGCCTGACAAGCCCAAACTGATGCAGAAGCGTAATGCAGCGCAGCCAGCGGCCCGGCGTCAGTTCCGAACGCTGCCGGTTTATCCAGGTGCCGGCGCCTGGATAAACCGGTGCATCGCGTCCTGCTGCTCATACGATGCCGAGATGAGCAGTGCCAGCCGCCAGGTCACGATCCTTCGCGTTCTTGCTGTTGAGTTTGATGGACAGCCGGAGGTTATTGAGCGAATCGGCATTTCGCAGCCCGTCCTCGTAGGAAATGCGATCAGTTTCGTACAAGTCGAAGAGTGCCTGATCGAAGGTTTGCATACCGATCTCACGCGACTTCTTCATGATCTCAACGGCCGCGCAACGCCCCTTCGTCTGTTTCAGCGGCACAAGGCGCTGAGAAATTGGAATATCAGGAGCGCCCTGAAATCAATTTTCGGGCAGGCTATGGACGTGTCTTCGGCGACGAGAACGTTGTGCGCTCGACTTTGTGCCAGCATTGCGTCAAAGCGATCTTGGGACTGTGGCTGGAAGTCATTGCCGACGATTCGCGCCACCGAGTAGCGGTTGGCCAGCCTGCGGGCGCTTATCAAGCGCATCAGATTTCTCTACCAGACGACGGCAAGAGGTAAGCAGCTTATGCGAAAAATCGGTTCTAAAAGAAATATTGGCATGATGGAAACCTTTTTCAGCGACTATTGTCTATTTTCGGATTTCAACAAAGTCACAAATAGGAGGTAGCCATGGACCGGCAGCACCCACAGACGTCCCAGACGAGCTACGACCCCAACCATCTGCTTGATATGATACTTGAACGGCTCAAACTAAAAAACGATGCAGCACTTTCCCGCGCGCTCGAAGTTGCGCCACCAGTCATCAGCAAAATCCGCCACCGCCGTCTCCCCGTAGGCGCGTCCATGCTAATTCGCATGCACGAAGTGACAGATCTTTCAGTGGCAGAATTGAGGGAAATGCTGGGTGATCGTCGCGGTAAGTACAGAATCAGTGCCGTGCAAGGAAAACCCAAGCAGGGCGCCTTGGCCGGGGATTAGGCTTTTACCCATCAGCCTTCTCTAGGCTTACCCGGGACAAGGCTGATGCGGTATTTCTGGCGCCTGTCGCGCATCAGGTCGCGCAGCTCGCGGATCGGCAGGTTTGATACCTCGTGCATGCGGATAAGCAGCGCAGCGCTCACCGGCAGGTGCCGATGACTAATTTTGCTTAGGATGGGAGGGACAACTTCGAGCAATCGCGCCAGAGCAGCGTCATTCTTCAGCCCTAGTTTTTCGATCAGTGCGTTTAGTAGATTGTCAGTATTGTATGAATGTGGTGCAGACGCGGACGTAGTTTCCATTGGGTAGCCAAGCATAACTGAGGCACCCCAATATTATCCTAATAGCAATAAAATTATTGGCTAATTAACATGCAAGGTCATTGCTTCGGCCTCATTGAGAGGCATCCCCCTCTAGGAAATGAATGCAGATCGGGAAAAGTTCAGTACATAGGAGATACGCATGGATCACAAAGTAAGCCCAAAAGATCGACCACTTGATCAGCATCTTGTTGACGCAGTTGAGAACGTAGAGAACACTGCGCCACAACCAAATATTGGCACAAGTGACACGGGTGCGGTTGAAGGTAATACTAGCGGCCAGAATCAGTCTGATAAACAAATGGATCACGAAATAGAGAAGCAAGATCAGCCAGAATGAAACAGAATGGGCACTATCCATCTCGGAGAGTGTCCATTGCTACGGATGATATGTATTGGTTCCAACTTGATATGACAGAACGTTGCAGATCAAGAATGTCGTTTTCGACCCATAGCCGAAATTCGCTTATTCATAGGTTAAAGAGTTGCGGAACCGCCCATAAATCTTTGCGATTTCATTTCCACTTTATTGGTAGCTACCTCGGACTAAATGCCTTGCGCTGTCTCGATGAAGTGCAGAGGACGTAGGGCGCAGCTGATACTCAGGACTTGCCCTTGATGCTGGAAGCGACGCACCTGTTACTAGTACAACCTGCCTTTACATACACGGTCTGTTCGCTAGATTCATCTTTTGAAGCGTCCGCTATGCAGTTCTTTCCTGTCGTTAGGAGCGCAGGCTCGAACTTCTGATAAGGGTCGATTTTTCCGTTCGCCAGGCCCCTGCGATTGTCTGCTTTTGAAAACCAAGATGTTCAGACTGATAGCGGACATTTTCTCCATGTCAATGAAGAGCATCGTCCACTGCACTGGACACTTCGGAAATTTTAAAACACATGTTCTTACCTGGACAATAGTCATCCAGCATGGTAAACCTAGAACAACGTCTGTTCTATTCCAGAGGTTAACCCAATTTTTCTCAATTTTCACGACGGGTCATAAAATGACCAACATATTGCGTCGTTTGTTCACCCCAAAATCGTCGCGCTTTGTTTCGAAGGCTTGGCATCGTCATTAAGTAAATATGCCGATTTATTGCAGTCTGGTCAGTTAAAGCGCCCCCTTGTTTCAAGAAAGCGTGCCAAAGGCATGACTTTTTCGGCTGTGAGTGACACCGCTCGTCTTCATGACCGGTTTGACGAATTCTCGTTAGGATTGTTTGTTTTGCCGCTTTGAAGGTGTCTCTACAACATCGAGTTTGGCTTCTACGACTCCAGAACGGAACATTCCTAAACGCTGTGCCGCAGCGTAGGTAACATCACCGACTAATTCAGGCGAGCTTGGACCCCGATCATTGACGCGGACAACAACGCTTTTCTTATTCTTTAAATTTGTCACTCGGACTTTCGTTCCGAAAGGCAGGGTTTTGTGCGCCATGGTTAGTGCGCGAGCGCTAAAGCGTTCTCCACTAGCGGTTATTCGACCGTTAAATTTGCTGCCATACCACGCGACTTTTCCGGAAGAGACGTGTGTACTGCTGCTATGAGCCGTGTTGGCATGCCCGGTAGATTGCGCAGTCGCCTCATTGATTAAAGAAAACAATGCAGTAGCCGCACACACTGAAAGGAAAGAGCGAATCATATTGTCTCCAGTTGATTGTTCACGCAAAACTTTTATCGTGAATTGCTTGGTTGTTTCAGTGAGTCACGTATCTCACGGAGTAGCAGTACCTCCTCTGGTATGGATGGTTTTACAGCCGGCATCTCCCTATCCTTACGTAGCGAAAGCGATCTAGCCTTGTTAATCATACGTACCATTAAAAAAATGATGAATGCCAGAATAATAAAATTAATCAAAACCGTCAAAAAATTACCATAAGCCAATACGGCGCCGGCCTTTTTTGCATCTGCCAACGGTAACTGCATGCTTTGGCCATTCAATGGTAGATAGTAATTGGAAAAATCTACACCACCAAAAATCTTCCCTACAATCGGCATCATAACGTCTTGCACTAAAGACTCGACGATTTTGCCAAACGCTGCACCGATAATAACGGCAACTGCCAAATCGACAACATTGCCTTTGATAGCAAAGGCTTTGAACTCTTGCAGGACGCTCATAACATGTTTTCTTTATTTGATTGGACGCTTTTCATACATAAAATATTTTCAATGGGAAATATTTTGCAACTTGCGCGGTTAAAAAGTTTTTTTGAGATTATTCAAGCACTTCAAATACACTAAATCACCCCATGGTTCTGCTAGCTACAAACCGATGCGTTGTACGAACTGGCAGCATTCTTACCCTCAGCATAACGTCGTCAATGATAAGCAGCACCTATTTCAATCAAGGCTTTGCTTCAATCGAAGGTGCTTGCCAGTTCAGCCCCATTTTTTGACCTTCGGAATTCTTCAGGGCCGACTACTATTTCGTGCGCTTCCGCCGTATAACGGACCCTAATTCATTTATGTTATGACCGAACTAACATTTCAATTATCGCAAAAGTTGAAAAGTATAGGAGACTATTGAATCTAAGCATTCGAACACAAAACATGGCCTTAGCCTCAGTCCGAAGCTGTTCGACTGCTAAGCTGTTCGACCGGTCGCGCCGTCCGATAGAGCCGTCTTCAATAGACTGGTTTTTTTAAACAATCCGCGAAGGAATCGCTAGTTCAGGCGGCGCGGCTCGGCACCCACGCACCCGGTATTGCAAAGGGGTAGTTAGGACTGTTTCGGGATAGTATTTTCACGGCAATGACTTTGCGGTGTTACCGGGCGCTGTTAAAGCGCTTCGCCTCTTGTTAAACCTGGTTTTTTCGGATCACATCAATAACGAAACCGTCTCGGTATTGGATAACTGCGACTATCCTCTCAGCTTCGTGACGGTGAAGTACGGGCGGGGTATCGGAGACTGTTTCTAGGAAGCGTCAGCAGCTGCCTTCGGGCAGGCCGACGCGCTTCGGCTGCCGGGCGTGCGTGCTATCCTCTTTGACGATGCCTCGACCGGAGACCAGAAGGCCATCTGTCTTTAAAGAGATCGTCCGGCGTACCGGTGGCGTATGCCTGAATTTCTATGGCAGCAGGCTTGGTAATCCGCGCGAAATTCTGGAGGCGGTGGCCGTGCTGGCATATGGCGGGATAAAGCTACTGGAATAAAAGAAGGGAGAATTGCCGGGTGCGCGTCGCCTGTTACCTTTCCTCACCTGAACGCCTAGAAAGGCAAAGATGATGAATATTCTGTATCATTAATTTCCTATAAGATATTATTTGCTTTTTTCATCAGCACCTCACCGTCTCAGTGGAAGCACCACTTACCACTACGCCCAACACCTATAACCTCGACAATCTGCTTGACGCGCTTCTTGAAAGGCTCGAACTGAAAAATGACGCAGCGCTGGCCCGTTTGCTGGAAGTTGCGCCGCGTCTGTTGCGCAAGATTCGGCATTGACGCTTGCCGGTCGGCTCGGCCCTGCTCATCCGCATGCATGAGGTATCAGGCTTGTCGATCCGTGAATTACGCAACCTGATGGGCGACCGGCGTCAGAAGTACCGGATCAGCCTGGTCCAAGGCAAGCCCAAAGAAGCCTAACAATCGTTTGGGTTCAGCAAGGCCGGCGAGGTTTTAATTCTTTGGCCTTCCTTGCACGTCGCTGATCCGGAATTTCTGCCTGCGGTCACCCAATAACTCGCGCAGCTGCTTGACGGACAAGTCCGCGACTTCATGCATGCGGATGAGCAAGGACGCACCGACTGGCAAGCGACGGTGCCGTACCTTGCTGATGACGGGCGGAGCAACTTCGAGAGCCCTGGACAAGGCAGCATCATTTTTCAGTTCGAGCCTCTTGATAAGCGCGTCGAGTAACCTGTCCGGGTTGTATTCCGCCTGCGCCATAATCGATTCGTTCTGGTCCATGATCGCTTTCGTATTAAAATGTCATTATTGTTACATGTTAAACAATTTTCCTCCTCGAAAGTTGTTGAAGCGCAAACGATTGCGTATCGGGCTGTTCTCCTCTCATCCCTCCTGTCATTCCGTTCTTGGTGATCGGCGCCCTCGCGCCCGACCCCGCCTATCAACGCGTTAGCCCGTAACTCTTATTCGTGCCCGGTTATCACTGCGTCTAGTGCATTCCCATGACCTAGGAAAAACCGGTATCAGCCTGCAACCTCTTTGTTCATTAGCGACTACTGATCGAAAACGTGCAGCGCGCGCAGAGGTCGCCGACCGAGGAAGCGGTCGCAGCTGCCCGCGTGTTGCAAAGCTGTGCCAGTGACCACGACGAGGCGGCAAAGCGTCTTGGCTGGTCTCATGCGACCCTGGTCAAGCGTCTGGTGCTGACCAACTGTTCAGAAGCCGTTCGCAC